>NZ_JAHIDY010000036.1:0-61972 GCF_018732265.1 Pseudomonas sp. TAE6080 | reverse complement strand
ACACCTCGCTGTACATCCTCGGTGAAGACCTGTCGGCCAACCCGGTGGGGGTGGCGGGTGAGTTGCTGATCGGTGGCGATGGCCTGGCGCGGGGTTATTTCGAACGTCCGGCACTGACCGCCGAGCGCTTCCTGCCCAATCCGTATGGCGAGCCGGGCGGGCGTTTCTACCGTACCGGTGACCTGGCGCGGTATCGCGCGGACGGGGTGATCGACTACATCAGCCGGATCGACCATCAGGTGAAGATCCGTGGTTTCCGGATTGAACTGGGTGAGATCGAAGCACGTTTGCTGGAACACGCCGAGGTCCGCGAAGCGGTGGTGGTGGCCCAGGACGGTGCGCAAGGGCCGGTGCTGGTCAGCTACCTGGTGGCGCCCGAGGCGTCAGAAGACACCTTGCGCGAAGCGCTGAAACACAGCCTGCACCAACAACTGCCGGACTACATGGTGCCGCAGTACTGGCTGTTCATGGAGCGCCTGCCCCTGACGCCCAACGGCAAGCTGGACCGCAAGGCCCTGCCCAAGCCGGACGCCAGCCAGGTGCAGAAGACCTATGTGGCGCCGAGCACCGAACGGCAGCGGCAAGTGGCGCAGATCTGGCAAGCAGTGCTCAAGCTTGAGCAGGTAGGCCTGGCGGACAATTTCTTCGAACTGGGCGGGCACTCGTTGCTGGCTACCCAGGTCATGTCGCGGGTGCGGCAGTTGCTGAACGCTGAAGTACCGCTGCGTACGTTGTTTGAACACAGCACCTTGCAGGCCTTTGTCCAGGCCTTGGGTGAGGAACAGGCTTGTTCGGCACCGTCCTTGTTGCCTGTGCCTCGGGACCAGGTATTGCACCTGTCCTATGCCCAGGAGCGGCAGTGGTTCCTCTGGCAGTTGGAGCCGCAGAGCGTCGCCTACAACCTGCCTCTGGCCCTGCGTCTGCAAGGGCACTTGGACGTGCAGGCACTGGCGCGCAGCTTCAATCACCTGATTGCTCGCCATGAAATCCTGCGGACAGGGTTTGCGCAGAATGACCTGCAGGTGTTGCCGGTGATTCATGCCCAGGCCGACCTGCAACTGGAGGTGCAGGCGTTGGACAGCGTGGACGGGATCGATGCAGCGGTGGACGCCGAAGCTCATCGCCCATTCGACCTCAAACACGACGCCCTGCTGCGAGTGAAACTGCTGCGCCTTGGGGCTGACGAGCATGTCCTGATTCTCACCCAGCACCACATTGTCTCCGATGCCTGGTCGATGCAGGTGATGGTCGACGAACTGGTTGAAACCTATGCCGCCTACAGCCAGGGGCAAGCGCCGAGTCTGCCGGCACTGCCATTGCAGTACCTCGACTATGCGCAATGGCAGCGGCAGTGGATGGAAGACGGCGAACACGCACGGCAACTGGCCTACTGGACCGACAAGCTGGGCGGCGAGCAGCCCGTATTGGCACTGCCCACCGACCATCCACGGCCGAGTGTGCAGAGCTTTGCCGGCGCCAGCCAGGTGGTGACATTGCCGACCAGCCTGCTGCACTCACTCAAGGCCCTGGCCCAGCGTGAGCAGGTGACGCTGTTTATGCTGCTGCTGGCGTCGTTCCAGACGTTGCTGCACCGCTACAGTGGGCAAAACGACATTCGTGTCGGCGTGCCCATCGCCAACCGTAACCGGGTGGAGATCGAGCGTCTGATCGGCTTCTTCGTCAATACCCAGGTGCTCAAGGCCGAGGTGGACGGGCAGGGTACCTTCAGCGAGTTGCTCGGTCAGGTCAAACAGACCGCCCTGCAGGCCCAGGCCCACCAGGACCTGCCGTTCGAACAACTGGTGCAAGCGTTGCAGCCTACGCGCAGCCTGAGCCATAGCCCGCTGTTCCAGGTGATGTACAACCACCTCGACGAAGGCCGCAAAGGGGTCGATATTGCCTTGCCGGGCCTGAGCCTATCGGGGCTTGAAGCCCGCGGCCGCACGACACAGTTCGACCTGAGCCTGGAAACCTACGAGTCGCACGAGCAGTTGGTCGCGACCCTGACCTATGCGGTTGATCTGTTTACACCGCACAGCATGGAGCAACTGCTCGGCCACTGGCAGAACCTGCTGCACGCCCTTGTTGCCGACCCGACGCAGCGGGTTGGCGTGTTGCCGCTGCTGGCCGAGGCCCAGGCGCAACAGGTGCTGCTGGGCTGGAACCAGACCCAGGCCGAGTACCCGCTGCATCTGGGCGTTCACGAGTTGATCGAGGCGCAGGTCGAGCGCACGCCAGAGGCCACCGCCCTGGTGTTTGGCGACACACAATTGAGCTATGCCCAACTGGATGCCCGCGCCAACCAATGGGCCCAGCGCCTCAGCGGCCTGGGGGTTGGCACCGATGTGCTGGTCGGCGTGGCGGCGGAGCGTTCGCTGGAGATGGTGATTGGCTTGCTTGCCGTGCTCAAGGCCGGCGGCGCTTATGTCCCGCTCGATCCCGAGTATCCGCAGGAACGCCTGAGCTACATGATGCAAGACAGTGGTATCGGCCTGTTGTTGACCCAGGCTCACCTGCGCGAACAACTGCCGATTCCTCAAGGGGTGCAGTTGCTTGACCTCGGTGAGTCGGTGGCAACTTTCAGTACCGAGCGACTGCCGCGCGAGCTGGACCCGCAAAGCCTGGCGTATGTGATCTACACCTCCGGCTCCACCGGCCAACCCAAAGGTGCCGGCAACCGGCATGCTGCACTGACCAACCGTCTGTGCTGGATGCAGGAAGCCTATGCGCTGGATGCAACGGACGCGGTGTTGCAGAAAACCCCGTTCAGCTTTGACGTTTCGGTGTGGGAGTTCTTCTGGCCGCTGATGACCGGTGCGCGCTTGGTGGTGGCTGAGCCAGGCGCGCATCGTGATCCGGGCGCCCTGGTCGAACTGATCAATCAACACGCCGTGACCACACTGCACTTTGTGCCCTCGATGCTCCAGGCCTTCCTGCTGGACGCCCGCGCGGCCAGTTGCGCAGGCCTGCGCCAGGTGATTTGCAGCGGTGAAGCGTTGCCGGTGGAAGTTCAACAGCAGGTATTCAAACAACTGCCGCAGACCCGCGTGTACAACCTGTATGGCCCAACCGAAGCCGCCATCGACGTGACGCATTGGCAATGCGTCGATGAGGGACGCGACAGCGTGCCGATCGGTCAACCGATTGCCAACCTGGGCACCTATATCCTCGGCCCGGAGCTGGAACCGTTGCCCGTGGGTGTGGCGGGTGAGTTGTACCTGGGAGGCGAAGGCCTGGCTCGCGGTTACCACCGCCGCCCGGCGCTGACCGCCGAGCGTTTTGTGCCAAACCCGTATGGCACCGGGCGCTTGTACCGCACTGGTGACCTGGCGCGGCATCGGGCCAGCGGGGTGATCGAGTACCTCGGGCGTATCGACCATCAAGTGAAGATCCGTGGCCTGCGTATCGAGCTGGGTGAAATCGAAGCGCGCCTCATGGAGCAGCCGTCGGTGGTCGAGGCGGTGGTGATCGCGCAGGACGGGCCGACCGGCAAACGCCTGGTGGCGTACGTGGTGCCTGGCGATGCGCAACGGCTGCAGGGCAGCGAGCAGGATCAGTCCCGGTATGGCGCAGCGCTGGGCGCAAGCCTTTCGCGCAACCTGCCGGACTATATGGTGCCAGGGCAGTGGATCGTCCTGGAGCGGATGCCGTTGAGCCCCAATGGCAAGCTCGATCGCAAGGCCTTGCCCAAGGCCGATCCGGTGTTGGCACAACAGGTTTATCAGGCGCCGGAAACCGAGATTGAACAACAGATCGCCGAGATCTGGCAGGGCATCCTGCACATCGAGCGTATTGGCCTGGGCGACAACTTCTTTGATCTTGGAGGGCATTCATTGCTCGCGACACAGGCGGTCTCGCGCATCAACTCACAATTGGGCATCGACATTGCGCTGCGCCTGATCTTTGAAACGCCAACCCTTGCCGAGTTCGCCCAGGCGGTGCTCGAAAGCCGCTCGGCACTGAGCGAAGAAGGGCTGTCGGATATTGAAAAAATGATGGACCTGATGGAGGAGGCTTGAAATGGATAAGACTACCGCAGAGCGTATTGCCAAGCGTTTCATCGGCCTGGGTCTGGAGCAGCGGCGCCAGATCCTGGCGAAGATGAACGAGGCCAATAACAGCTTCAAGCTGTTGCCGATTGTCGCCAGTCGCCATGACGTGCCCCGCATTCCTTTGTCTTTTGCCCAGCAACGCCTGCTGTTTCTCTGGCAGATGGAGCCGCAGAGTTCGTTCTACAACGTGCCGCGTGCGGTGCGCCTCAAGGGTGAGCTGGACGAAAGCACATTGCGCCAGGCCTTTGATGCGTTGGTGCAGCGCCATGAAGTGCTGCGCACCCGCTTCGTATCTGAAGACGGTGCTTTCTATCAGGAAATTCACGATAGCGCGCCAGTGAACCTGCAATGCATCGACGTGCCCGCTGCGGCCCTGCAAGCGCAAGAGGCCGGGCTCAAGGCGCTGGTCGCCGAAGAGCTGGCGCAGCCCTTTGACCTGATCAACGGCCCGTTGCTGCGGGTCAAACTCTATCGTCTTGATGCCCGTGAACATGTGCTGGTGGTGACGGTGCATCACATCGTTTCCGATGGCTGGTCGAGCCAGTTGATGGTCGAGGAGTTTGTCCACCTGTATGACGCTATCGCCCACCAGCGTGAGTCCCAGTTGCCAGTATTGCCGATCCAGTACGCGGACTTCGCATTGTGGCAACGCAGTTGGATGGAGGCGGGTGAAAGCGAGCGCCAGCTGCAGTACTGGAAACAGATGCTGGGCGACGAGCAGCCGGTGCTGGCGTTGCCGTTGGACCGCGAGCGTCCACCGGTGCCGAGTTACCGGGGCGCGGCGTTCACCGCCGATTGCTCCAAGGCTTTGTCCCAGGCCCTGAAAAACCTTGGCGGCGAGCGCGGTTATACCTTGTTCATGCTGGTGCTGGCGGCGTTTTCGGTGGTGTTGGCGCGCCAGAGTGGGCAGCGCGACATCCGCGTCGGCGCGCCCAACGCTGGGCGCAATCGTAGTGAAACCGAAGGCCTGATCGGCTTCTTTATCAACACCCAGGTATTACGGGTCGAAGTCGATGAGCAGCAGAGCTTCGAGCAATTGCTGGCTCAGGTCAAAGAAGCCGTATTCGGTGCCCAGGCACATCAGGACTTGCCCTTCGAACAGTTGGTGGATGCCCTGGCGCCTGAGCGCAACCTGAGTCACAACCCTTTATTCCAGGTAAAAATCAACCAAAACCTGGCGGCCAGCGGCCTGGGCCAGAGCGGCCAGGGGAGTTTTTCCGCGCTGGGTATTGAAGCCTTCGAGATCGCGGAAAATGACGCGCGCTTCGACCTGGCGCTGGATTTCACCGACACTGAACAGGGGATCCAGATCAGCTTCAGTTACGCGACCGATCTGTTCGAGCGTCGCACCGTAGAGGCGATTGCCGAGTCGTTGCAGGCGGTATTGCAGGACATGGTTGCGGCGCCTGCTGCTCTGATTCATCAACGGCCTGCCGTGGCCGGGGTGGCTGGCGAAGAGGTTGCGCAAGATTTTGCGCACAAGCATTTCCTGGCGTTGTGGCAAGCCAACGGGCAAACCCGTGGAGATGCCGGCGCCGTGCGCTGCGAGCAGGAACTCATCAGTTTTGCCGAGCTGGAGCAGCAGTCCAACCGTCTGGCCCGGCACTTGCTCGATCAAGGTTTGCGCAGTGGCGAGGTAGTGGCCCTGGCATTGGAGCGCAGCGTGGCCTGGACCGTAGGCCTGCTGGCTGTACTCAAGGCCGGTGGCGTCTACTTGCCGCTGGATGTGCAACAACCTGCCGAGCGCTTGCAGCAGGTGCTCAGTTGCAGTGGCGCGGCCTGGCTATTGCGCACGGCGGGGGACCTGCGTATCGATTGCCAGTGCCGGGTGCTTGACTATGACGAGGCGCAGTTTGCCGCGTGCAACGCTGCCCCGCTGAACCTTGAAGTAGCCCCCGAGCAACCGGCCTACCTGATCTTCACCTCGGGTTCCACCGGTCAGCCCAAGGGTGTACTGGTTAGCCATCAGGCGTTGGGCAACTACGTGCAAGCGGTTTTGCAGCGCCTGCGCCTGCCGACCGATGCCAGCCTGGCGATGATCTCCACCCTCGCGGCGGACCTGGGGCACACCATGCTGTTTGCGGCGCTGGCCAGCGGGCGCCTGTTGCATCTGGTGCCGCAGGCCTATGCGTTCGATCCGGACCGTTTCGCCCGCTACATGAGCGAGCACCGGGTCGGTGCGCTGAAGGTCGTGCCCAGCCATTTGCACAGCCTGTTGCAGGCCGGCAACCCGGCAGGTGTCCTGCCGGCCCATGTGCTGGTGTTGGGGGGCGAGACGTGTCCCTGGTCATTGGTGCAACAGGTGGCGCAGTTGGCACCGGATTGCCGGATCATCAACCATTACGGCCCGACAGAAACCACGGTCGGCGTATTGACCCATGAAGTCACCGGTGAGCGGCCCGCGACCCTGAGCGTGCCCGTCGGTCAACCGCTGGCCAATACCCGCGCACGCCTGCTGGATGCCTATCTCAACCCGGTCGCAGGACGAGTGGCGGGTGAACTGTATCTGGGCGGTGCCGGTGTGGCTCAGGGTTACCTGAATCAGCCTGGGTTGACCGCTGAGCGTTTCGTCCCGGACCCACAAGGGGGCACGGGGGAGCGGGTGTACCGCACCGGTGACCGGGCGCGCAGTGTCGACGGCGTGCTGGAGTTTCTCGGTCGCGGCGACGATCAGGTGAAAATCCGTGGCTATCGGGTTGAACCTGGTGAGATCCAGCAAATTTTGCGGCAATTGGATGGCGTGCAAGATGCAGCAGTGCTGGCGTTGCCGATGGAAAGCGATGCCGGGCGTTTGCAATTGGTTGCCTACTGCGTACTGGCATCAACGACCACTACCGATGCCGAACGACTGACCCGAGAGTTGCAGGGATTGTTGCCGGATTACATGGTGCCGGCGCGGATTATTGTGCTCGAACGCTTGCCACTGACGGCCAACGGTAAACTGGATCGCCAGGCCCTGCCGCTTCCGGATGCACAGGCTCAAGCCTACGTGGCCCCCAGCAATGAGCTGGAGCAAGTGCTGGCCGAAGTCTGGGCGCAGGTGCTCAAGCTTGAACAGGTAGGCATTGGCGATAACTTTTTTGAACTGGGCGGCGATTCGATTCTCAGCCTGCAAATCATTGCCCGTGCCAAGCGTCGTGGCATCAAGCTGACCCCCAAGCAGTTGTTCGAAAAACAGACCATTGCCCAGTTGGCGCAAGTGGCCAAATGGGTGGAGGTCAAGGCCCCGGCGGCGCCGACCAGCACCCAGCAGGTCAGTGGAGCCCAAGCACTGTTGCCGATCCAGGCACGTTTTTTTGCCATGGATATTCCCCAGCGTCATCACTGGAACCAGTCGATCCTGCTGCACCCTCATGCCCGTCTGGATGTGGCCGCGTTGAGCCAGGCATTGCAAGCCTTGTACGCACAGCACGATGCGCTACGCCTCGCATTCACGCGACAAGGCGAGCAATGGCGCGCCGACTATCAGGCCAGCGTGCCTGGTGAGTTGCTGTGGACGCCGCCGGCCCTGGCGGCGGCTGATGAGGTCCAGGCCTTGGCCGATCAGGCCCAGCGCAGCTTGAACCTGGAACAAGGCGTGTTGCTGCGTGCGGTATTGATGGAGCTGCCCGAGGGGCAACAACGCCTGCTGCTGGTGATTCATCACACCGTGGTGGATGGGGTGTCCTGGCGGGTGTTGCTGGAAGATTTGCAAAGCGCCTACACCCAGGCGGCTCGCGGTGAGCCGGTCAAACTGGCAGACAAGGGGGCTTCGCTGCAAGCCTGGGGCGAGCGTTTGCAGGGCTATGCCCGGAGCGATGAGCTCAAGGCCCAGTTGCGTTATTGGCAGGATTGCTTGCAGGGCTGCGCGGTGGACTTGCCCCGTGACAACCCGGACGGCGGCTTGAGCCTGTCTCAAACCCATGGAGTATCGACCCGCCTGGACCAGGCAACGACGCACAAACTGCTGAAGGTCGCGCCAGCGGCCTACCGGACCCAGGTCAATGACTTGTTGCTGACCGCCCTGGCCCGCGTGCTGTGCCGCTGGAGTCAACAGCCTGCAGTGGCTATCCAGTTGGAGGGGCACGGCCGTGAAGCCTTGTTCGATGAACTGGACATTTCCCGGACAATGGGCTGGTTCACCAGTTTGTTCCCGGTGAAGCTGACTCCGGCCACCGAGTTCGATGCTTCGATCAAGCAAGTCAAGGAACAACTGCGCCAAGTGCCAAACAAAGGCGTTGGCTACGGCCTGCTGCGTTACTGCGCTGATGCCGCCAGCCAGGCGGCATTGGCGACCCTTGGTGAACCGCGTATTACCTTTAACTATCTGGGCCAGTTCGACGGCGACTTTGCCGCCGACCAGGGCGCGTTGTTTGTGCCGGCGCCGGAATCCGACGGCGCCGCACGCAGTGAGCTGGGGGAGTTGAGCAACTGGCTGAGCATCAACGGCCAGGTATACGGCGGCGAACTGCAACTGAACTGGACGTTCAGTACCGGCATGTATCACCCGCACACGGTGCAGGCGTTGGCCGACGATTACGCGGCTGAGCTGGCGGCGTTGATCGAGCATTGCAGCAGCGCGCAGCACAGTGGCGTGACGCCGTCGGACTTCAACCTGGTGAGTTTCACCCAGGCGCAACTGGAGCGGTTGCCAGTGGCGCCACAGGACATCGTCGACCTCTACCCGTTGTCGCCCATGCAGCAGGGGATTTTGTTTCACAACCTGCATGAGCCGGATGGTCCGGCCTACACCAACCAGTTGCGGGTCGACATCCAGCAACTGGATGCCGAGCGTTTTCGCGCAGCCTGGCAGCAGACCCTGGACGCCCACGACATTTTGCGCACGGCGTTTGTCTGGCCAGCGCAGATGAGTGCGCCGGTGCAGATCGTACTGGGTAGCGTGCCCATGCCTCTGGTGATTCACGACTGGCAGGGCCGGGCGAATCTTGAGCCGGCCCTTGATCAGTTGGCCCATGAGGATCTGCAAGCCGGCTTCGAGCTTGATCGTGCGCCGTTACTACGGGTAATCCTGGTGCGTACCGGTGTCAGTACTTATCACCTGATTTACACCAGCCATCACATTCTGATGGACGGCTGGAGTACCTCGCAGCTGTTTGGCGAGGTACTCCAGCGTTACGCCGGGCAGGCGCCGGTTGCCGCACAGGGGCGTTATCGCGATTACATCGAGTGGTTGAGCTTGCGTGATGTCCAGGCCAGCCAAGGGTTCTGGCGTGAGGCCCTGGGTAACTTGCAGGAGCCGACTCGCCTGGCTGACGCCGTGGGGCCGCAACAGAGACTGGGCAATGGTTATGCGGACCATGAGCATCTATTCAGCGCCGAGCTGACCGCGCAGTTGAACGGCTTTGCCCGTGAGCAAAAAGTCACCCTCAACACCTTGATGCAGTCCGCCTGGCTGTTGCTGTTGCAGCGCTATACCGGCCAGGCCACGGTTGCCTTCGGTGCCACGGTGGCAGGGCGACCGATGGACTTGCCTGGGGTCGAGCAGCAGATTGGCCTGTTTATCAACACCTTGCCAGTGGTTGCCACGCCGTCGCCGCAACTGACCGTGGCGCAGTGGATCCAGCAAGTCCAGGACCTTAACCTGGCCTTGCGTGAACACGAACACACACCGCTGTATGACATTCAAAGCTGGGCCGGACTGGGGGCTGGCCCGTTGTTCGACAGTATCCTGGTGTTCGAGAACTACCCGATGTCCGAAGCCTTGCAGCAAGGGCAGGGAAGTGGCCTGGTGTTCTCGCCGATTCGTCGTCAGGAGCAAACCAACTACCCGCTGACCCTGGTGGCTGTGGCGGGTCGCGAGTTGGCCCTGGGTTGCAGTTTTGACCAAGCCTGTTTCGATGCGGCGAGTATCCGGCGTTTGGCCGAGCAACTGGAGCACCTGATGGGCCAGTTCGTGGCTGATGCCAGCCAGCCGCTGGGAATGCTGGAGTTGTTGCGCACAGACCAGCGCCAGGTCGCATTGGCTTGGGGGCAGTCGCCGGGGCGTGTCGTGATTGCTACGAGTGTGGTCGAGCAAATCGAAGCCCAGGTACGACGTGATCCGCAAGCGCTGGCGATGCTGTTTGGCGAGGAGCAACTGGATTACGCCAGCCTTGATGCCCGTGCCAATCAGTTGGCGCACAAGTTGCGAGCGCTGGGTGTTGGCCCGGAAGTTCGGGTGGGTGTCTGCCTGCGTCGTACCCCGCAGATGATCATCAGCCTGCTGGCGATTCTCAAGGCGGGTGGGGCTTATGTGCCGCTGGATCCGGAGTACCCGCAGGAACGTTTGCTGCACATGCTCGACGATAGCCACGCCACCGTCGTGCTGACCGAAACGCCGTTGCGCGATGTACTGCCCGCGGTGTTGCAGGCGCAGGTATTGTTGGTCGATCAAGGGCCGCAATGGCTGCACGACTGGCCGCAGACCTGCCCGGCGTCGCAGACCTGCGCGGCCAACCTGGCTTATGTGATTTACACCTCCGGCTCCACCGGCAAGCCCAAGGGCGTGGCCATCACCCATGGCAATGTCACGGCACTGGTCCAGTGGTCGCTGGCGACCTATCCGCGCGAAGCCCTGCAAGGCGTGTTGGCCTCGACTTCAATCTGCTTCGACCTGTCGGTGTGGGAGATCTTCGTCACCCTGGCCGGCGGTGGTTTCATGGTGCTCGCGGACAACGCTCTGGCCTTGCCTGAGTTACCGGCACGCGAGCGTGTACGGTTGATCAATACCGTGCCATCGGCGATTGCCGCCTTGCAGCGGGCCGGGCAGATTCCGGCCTCGGTGCAAACCATCAACCTGGCGGGCGAGCCGCTCAAGCAGGCGCTGGTCGACAGCTTGTACGCCAGCACGGCGGTGGAACGCGTCTATGACCTGTACGGGCCATCGGAAGACACCACCTATTCGACCTTCACCCTGCGTGTGCCGGGTGGCCAGGCGAATATCGGGCGACCGCTGGAAAATACCACGGCCTACTTGTTGGACTCGCAGTTGCAAACCTTGCCAGCGGGCGTTGCGGCTGAGTTGTACCTGGCAGGCGCCGGGGTCACTCGCGGTTATTTGATGCGTCCGGGGCTGACTGCCGAGCGTTATGTACCTGACCCGTTTTCCACGGGGGGGGAGCGGCTGTACCGCAGCGGTGATCTGGTACGCCAGGGCGCAGACGGTGACATCGAGTACATCGGGCGAGCCGATCACCAAGTGAAGATCCGCGGTTTCCGCATTGAGCTGAGCGAAGTCGAAGCCCATCTGCTGGCACATCCTGCGGTGTGCGAGGCGGTGGTGCTGACTCAGGACGGCGCTGGCGGCAAGCAGTTGCTGGCGTATGTGGTGGCTGAACCGGAGGCTGGCGACCAGCCCGATCTGCTGGACAGTCTGCGCAGCCGTCTGGCGACCAGCCTGCCGGCGCACATGGTGCCAAGCCATTTGCATCTGATCGGCGCCTTGCCCTTGACACCCAATGGCAAGCTCGACCGCAAAGTCCTGCTGGCACTGGGCGGCAACCCGCGGCAACTGGCTTACGAAGCGCCGCGCACCGACTTGCAATGGGAGGTGGCGACTATCTGGCAGGAAGTACTGGAAGTCGAGCGGGTTGGTCTGAACGATAGTTTCTTCCATCTCGGCGGTCATTCGTTGTTGGCGACTTTGGTGGTCACGCGGATCAGCGAACGCCTGGGTGACCAGGTACCGCTCAAGGAGTTGTTTGCCGCAGATACCCTGGAACAGTTCTGTGATCGCATCGAAGCCCTGCGCGCCGATTTGTCGCCGGTTCAGGATGAATTGGCTAAATCTCTGGAGGCCCTCAAACGTCTATCTCTCGATGATCTTGAAAAACTGATTTCTTGAGTGAGGACAACGCGTGCAAGAGTTAATCGAGTCGGTAGGGAAACTTTCGGCCAAACAAAGAAAGGCGCTGGCAGTTCTGCTCAAACAGAAAGGCCTGAACCTTTTCACGATTGCCCCGGTTTTCCAGCGCGCGGCCGAAGAACCGTTGTTGCTGTCCTATGCCCAGCAACGGCAGTGGTTCCTCTGGCAGTGGGCGCCGCAGAGCACGGCCTATAACATCCCCACGGCCCTGCGACTCAAGGGCCGGCTGGATGTCGCTGCGTTGCAACGCAGCATCGAGGCCCTGGTCGATCGACACGAAAGCTTGCGCAGCGTGTTTACTCAACAAGATGATCAGCCCTTGCAAGTGGTCCTGCCAGCAGGGCCTTTTGCACTGGATGTCGATGAACTGCACCTGCCGCAGGGGGAGGCTCTGGAAGCGTACTTGCAGGCATTTGTCGAACAAGAAACAGGCAAACTCTTTGATTTGCAGGCGGGCCCGCTGATGCGCGCACGTCTGCTGCGTCTGGCTGCTGACGACCATGTGTTGGTGGTGACCTTGCACCACATCATCTCCGATGGCTGGTCGATGCAGGTCATGGTCGAGGAACTGGTGCAGTTTTATGCCGGCTTCAGCCAGGGCCAAACAGTGCAATTGCCGGCGTTGACGATCCAGTACCCCGACTATGCGCAATGGCAGCGCCAGTGGATGGAGGCGGGTGAGCAGGAGCGGCAACTGGCCTACTGGCAAGACAAGCTTGGCGGCGAACAGCCGGTGCTCGAATTACCCACCGACTTCCCACGGCCGGCGCTGCAGAGTTTTGCTGGGGCCAGTTGTCGCCTGATTCTTGATGAGGCGCTCGCTGAAAGCCTCAAAACCCTGGCCAAGCGGGAAAACACTACGCTGTTCGTGCTGTTGCTGGCGTCATTCCAGGTGCTGTTGCACCGTTACAGTGGTCAGGAAGACATTCGCGTCGGTGTGCCAGTGGCCAATCGTGGTCGCGCTGAAATCGAGCGGTTGATCGGCTTTTTCGTCAATACCCAGGTGCTCAAGGCTGATATCGATGGCCAGGGCTCGTTCATCGAGTTGCTGCGCCAGGTTCGCCAGACCGCGCAGGATGCCCAGGCCCATCAGGATCTGCCCTTCGAGCAACTGGTGGAAGCGCTGCAGCCAGGCCGCAGCCTGAGCCACAGCCCGTTGTTCCAGGTGATGTTCAACCACCAGGCCGAAAGCCGCAGCGATGCGCAAACCGGCCTGAGCGAATTGCACGTTGAACGCCTGGAATGGCAAAGCCAGACCGCCCAGTTCGACTTGGTGCTTAACACGGTCGAGCATGCCCATGGCATCGAAGCGGTGCTCAAGTACGCCACGGATCTGTTCGACGCCAGCACCATCGAGCGCCTGGCGCAACACTGGCAGCACCTGTTGCAGGCAGTGGTGGCTGACCCTACGCAACGTATTGCGCAATTGCCGTTGCTGGCCACGTCGGACGAGCGTGTGATCCTCGAAGACTGGAACCGCACCGCCGCAGCGTACCCGGCCGGGCAGTGCATCCAGCAGTTGATCGAAGAACAGGCGGCGCGCACCCCAGAAGCGGTGGCGCTGGTGTTTGCCGAACAGCAACTGAGCTACGCCGAACTCAACACCCGCGCCAACCAGTGGGCGCACCGCCTGCTGGAACTGGGCGTCGGCCCGGACGTGCTGGTGGGCGTGGCGGTTGAGCGTTCGCTGGAAATGGTCGTCGGTTTGCTGGCGGTGCTCAAGGCCGGTGGCGCCTATGTGCCGCTGGACCCGGAGTACCCGCAGGATCGCCTGGACTACATGATCGAAGACAGCGGCCTCAAGCTGCTGCTGAGCCAGGCTCATCTGGCCTTGCCAATCCCGGCTCACGTACAGGCGTTGGACCTGGGCCAGGCCCTGAGCGGCTACAGCAGCGCAAACCCACAGGTGACGCTGGACCCGGAAAACCTCGCCTATGCGATCTACACCTCCGGCTCCACCGGCAAGCCCAAGGGCGTGATGGTGCGCCATGGCGCGCTGACCAACTTCATTGTCAGCATGGCCGCCGCGCCGGGGATCGGTGCGCAGGACCGCCTGCTGTCGCTGACCACGTTCTCTTTCGACATCTTCGGCCTGGAGCTGTACACGCCATTGATGGTCGGCGGGCGTGTGGTCCTGGCCAGCCAGGACACCCAGCGTGATCCGGAACTGATCCTGCAACAGGTGCAAGCGCAGGGCATCACGCTGCTGCAAGCCACGCCGTCGACCTGGCGCATGCTGCTGGAAAGCCCTAACGCGGGCGCCCTGGCGGGTCGTCGCTTGCTGTGCGGCGGCGAAGCGCTGGCCGATGAACTGGCAGTGCGCATGACGGCCCAGGGTGCGCAAACCTGGAACCTCTATGGCCCGACCGAAACCACTATCTGGTCGGCCTTGCAGCCGTTGAGCAGCGAACACAGCCACCCGTACCTGGGCAAGGCGATCCACAACACCTCGCTGTACATCCTCGGTGAAGACCTGTCGGCCAACCCGGTGGGGGTGGCGGGTGAGTTGCTGATCGGTGGCGATGGCCTGGCGCGGGGTTATTTCGAACGTCCGGCACTGACCGCCGAGCGCTTTCTGCCCAATCCATATGGCGAGCCGGGCGGGCGTTTCTACCGTACCGGCGACCTGGCGCGGTATCGCGCGGACGGGGTGATCGACTACATCAGCCGGATCGACCATCAGGTGAAGATCCGTGGTTTCCGGATTGAACTGGGTGAGATCGAAGCGCGTTTGCTGGAACACACCGAGGTCCGCGAAGCGGTGGTGGTGGCCCAGGACGGTGCGCAAGGGCCGGTGCTGGTCAGCTACCTGGTGGCGCCCGAGGCGTCAGAAGACAGCTTGCGCGAAGCGCTGAAACACAGCCTGCACCAACAACTGCCGGACTACATGGTGCCGCAGTACTGGCTGTTCATGGAGCGCCTACCCCTGACGCCCAACGGCAAGCTGGACCGCAAGGCCCTGCCCAAGCCGGACGCCAGCCAGGTGCAGAAGACCTATGTGGCGCCGAGCACCGAACGGCAGCGGCAAGTGGCGCAGATCTGGCAAGACGTGCTCAAGCTTACGCAGGTGGGCCTGACGGACAATTTCTTCGAACTGGGCGGGCACTCGTTGCTGGCTACCCAGGTCATGTCGAGGGTGCGGCAGTTGTTGAACGCTGAAGTGCCGCTGCGTACGTTGTTTGAACACAGCACCTTGCAGGCCTTTGTCCAGGCCCTGGAACCAGATGCTTCGGGCCAGGAACCGCTGTTACAAGCCCCCGCGTTGATTCGGATCGGGCGCGATCAATCTCTACCACTGTCCTATGCCCAGGAGCGTCAATGGTTCCTTTGGCAATTGGACCCGGACAGCGCCGCTTACCATATTCCGACGGCGCTGCGCCTGCGTGGCACTCTGGATGTCGCTGCGCTGGAGCGCAGTTTCAACGCGCTGCTGGCGCGTCATGAGAGCCTGCGCACACAGTTCATCGAAGAAGGCGGGGGCACCGTGCAGGTGGTTCAGCCCGAGATGAAGCTGACTCTCGCCGTCGAACCCTTCGGTCCGACAGCAGATTTCGATACGCGGCTCAAGGCCCGGGTCGACCAGGAAATAAGCCAACTGTTCAATCTGCATCAAGGTCCGTTGTTGCGGGCCAAATTGTTGCAATTGGCGGCCGACGACTACGTGCTGATCGTGACTCAACACCACATCGTCTCCGACCGTTGGTCGATGAAAGTGACTGTGGATGAGTTGATTGAACTGTATGCCGGTTACAGCCAGGGCCAGGACGTGCAACTGCCGGCCTTGCCGATCCAATACGCCGACTACGCACTGTGGCAGCGCCAGTGGATGGACAGCGGCGAGCGCGAGCGTCAACTGGCATATTGGTTGGAGCAACTGGGCGGTGAGCAGCCCGTGCTGGAGTTGCCGACCGATCATCCGCGTCCGGCCCAGCAGAGTTACCGTGGCGCGCAAGTACAGATCCCGTTGAGCGCAGAGCTGGGCGCGGCGTTGAAACAGTTGGCCCAGCGCGAACAGGTCACGCTGTTTATGCTGTTGCTGGCGTCGTTCCAGGCTTTGTTGCACCGCTACAGCGGGCAAAACGATATTCGCGTCGGCGTGCCCATCGCCAACCGTAACCGGTTGGAGACCGAGCGCCTGATTGGCTTCTTCGTCAATACCCAGGTGCTCAAGGCTGAGTTCAGCGAGGGCTTGTCGTTTCGCGACTTCCTGGGCCAGGTGCGCCGTTCCGCGCTGGCCGGCCAGGCCTGGCAGGACCTGCCGTTCGAGCAGTTGGTCGATCGCTTGCAGCCCGAGCGCAGCCTGAGCCATAACCCGTTGTTCCAGGTGATGTTCAACCATCAGAGCCAGGACCCCCAGCACCTGAGCACCCGCATTCGGCTGGACGCGTTGCATGTCGAAGGTTTGAGCTGGGAGAGCGCCACGGCGCAATTCGACCTGACCTTGAACACCTTCGAATCCGAGGACGGGGTGTCGGCGTCCTTGATTTACGCGACTGACCTGTTCGAGGCCGCGAGCATCGAGCGCCTGGCCTTGCATTGGCAAACCCTGTTGCAGGGGATCGTCAGTGACCCGCAGCAGTCGGTGGCCGAGCTGCCGCTACTGAGCATCCGCGAAGCGCAGTTGATCACTCACGATTGGAATGCCAACGGTTCGACCTTTGCCGATCAGCCAGGTATCCAGCAGCTGATCGAAGCGCGCGCCAAGCAACAGCCGGATGCCTTGGCCCTGGTGGCGGGCGAGCAAACCCTGAGTTACGCCCAGCTCAATGCGCGGGCCAACCAGTTGGCGCACCGGCTGATCGAGCTGGGTATTGCGGCGGAAGTCCGGGTGGGCGTGGCGATGCCGCGCTCCAGCGAGTTGGTGATTGCCTTGCTGGCGGTACTCAAGACCGGTGGCGCCTATGTGCCGCTGGACCCGGATTACCCGCAGGACCGTGTGGCCTACATGCTTGAAGACAGCCAGGCCAAGGTCTTGCTGACCCAGGCCAGCCTGTTGGAGCAACTGCCGCAGGGTAATGCCCAGGTCATGCTGGTGGAGGCCGGTGGCGACGCGTTTGCCGGGTATCCGCAGCACAACCCGGGGCACCGTGGGCAGTCGTCGAACCTGGCCTATGTGATTTACACCTCCGGCTCCACGGGCAAGCCGAAGGGTGTGGCGATTGCCCACCGTAACGTGCTGGCGCTGATCCACTGGTCGCAGCAGGTGTACAGCCAGGATGACCTGCAAGGTGTCCTGGCCTCGACGTCCGTGTGTTTCGACCTGTCGGTGTGGGAGATTTTTGTCACCCTGGCCAGTGGCGGCTCAATCGTCATGGCACGCAATGCCCTGGAGCTGCCTGACCTGGCGGCCCGGGATCAAGTGCGCCTGATCAACACCGTGCCGTCGGCGATTGCCGCCCTGCAACGGGCCGGGCAGATTCCCGCGAGTGTGCGCATCATCAACCTGGCCGGTGAACCGCTGAAGCAGTCGTTGGTAGAGGTTCTCTATGCGCAGCCCACGGTGGAGCATGTCTACGACTTGTACGGTCCATCGGAAGACACTACCTATTCGACCTGGACCCGGCGCGCCATCGGGGCGTCGGCCAATATTGGCCGGCCCCTGGACAACACCGCCAGCTACTTGCTGGACCAACAGCTGCAAACGGTACCGATAGGCGTCGCCGCCGAGCTGTATCTGGCGGGCGAGGGTATCACCCGTGGCTACCTGTTCCGTCCAGGCCTGACGGCCGAACGTTATGTGCCCAACCCATTCTCGACCACGGGCGAGCGTCTGTACCGTACCGGCGACCTGACCCGTTACCGCGCCGATGGCGTGATCGAATACGTGGGGCGTATCGACCATCAGGTCAAGGTGCGTGGCTTCCGTATCGAACTGGGTGAAATCGAGGCGCGGTTGCTGGCCCTTGAGTCCGTGCGCGAAGGCGTGGTGTTGGCAATCGAAGGGGCCAGCGGTCAGCAACTGGTGGCCTATCTGGTGGCCTCCGCCAGTGCCAGCGAAGGGGCGGCAGCCCTGGGCGAGACGATCAAGGCGCAGCTCAAGGAGCACTTGCCGGAGTACATGGTGCCGGCGCACGTGGTGTTCCTCGACCAGTTGCCGCTGACCCCCAATGGCAAGCTCGACCGCAAGGCTTTGCCGGTGCCAGACCTGACCCAGAACCTGCGGGCTTATCTCGCCCCGGGCAATGCCCTGGAGCGCCAGCTTGTGGCGATCTGGCAGGACATCCTCAAGCTTGAGCAGGTCGGTGTCACGGATAACTTCTTTACCCTGGGTGGCGACTCGATCATTTCGATCCAAGTGGTCAGCCGGGCGCGCCAGGTGGGTATTCGCTTTACCCCTAAAGATCTGTTTCAGCAACAAACAGTCCAGCGCCTGGCGAGGGTGGCTGAGGTCGGCGAACCGCATGGGCTCGTTGAACAAGGCCCGGTCAGCGGGGCCTGCGCCCTGTTACCGGTGCAGCAGTGGTTCTTTGAGCAGGCAATCCCCGAGCGTCAGCGCTGGAACCAATCGGTGTTGCTCAAGCCGTTGAACCCTCTGGATCCGCAACGCCTTGAACAGGCATTGCAGGCACTGATCAGTCATCACGACGGCTTGCGCCTGAGCTTTGACCCACAGAGCCTGACGGCAAGCTATCGCTCCCTGGAGCAACAGCAGCTGTTGCCCGCGCCGCTCTGGCACAAAACGGTGGCTGACCTGGGCGAGCTTGAATGGCTTGCCGACCAGGCTCAGGGCAGTCTCGGCCTGGAGCACGGGCCGCTATTGCGTGCGGTGCTCTTCGAATTGCCCGGAGGCGAGCAACGCCTGTTGTTAGTGGTGCACCATTTGGTGGTGGACGGTGTGTCCTGGCGCATCCTGCTGGAGGACCTGCAAGAGGCTTATAGGCAGCTGTTGGCAGGGCAGGTGATCACGTTCGGCCTCAAGACGGTGTCATTCAAGCGCTGGGTCGAGCACTTGCAGGTTCATGGCCAGAGCGCCGCTTTACTGCAACAGTTGCCGTACTGGCAAGCCCAGGGGCTGGCCGATGCCGCACAACTGCCTTGCGACAACCCGCAAGGCTCACTGCAAAACTGTCATGCCCAGACTGTCTATACGCGATTGAACTCAACCCTGACCCGTCAGTTGTTGCAGGACACGGCCGTGGCCTACCGGACCCAGATCAACGACCTGCTGTTGGCTGCGTTGGCGCGGGTGATCTGCCGCTGGACCGGGCAGGACTCAACGCTGATTCAGCTTGAGGGGCATGGTCGTGAGGAGTTGTTTGAACAGTTGGACTTGACCCGCACCCTGGGCTGGTTCACCAGTATGTTCCCGGTCAATCTGACGCCAGCTGACGCTATCGCCGATTCGATCAAGCAGATCAAGGAGCAACTGCGTGCGGTACCCGATCGCGGGATCGGTTTTGGCCTGTTGCGTTACCTGGGCGATGAGCCGACGCGCCAGGCCCTGAGCCAACAAGCAGTGCCGCGCATTACCTTTAACTACCTGGGGCAGTTCGACGGCAGTTTCGATGCCGAGGACGGTGTGCTGTTTGTTCCGGCCTCTGAAACCAAAGGCGCCGAGCACAGCCCGCTGGCGTCATTGGGCAATTGGTTGTCGCTCAATGGCCAGGTGTATGGCGGTGAGTTGAGCCTGGGTTGGACCTTCAGTGAGCAGATGTTCAGTGAGCCGGTGATTCAGCGCCTGGCCGATGAGTACGCCCGTGAACTTGAGCAACTGATCGAGCATTGTTGCCAGTCCCGGCATCGTGGCCTGACACCCTCGGATTTCCCGCTGGCGACTTTGACCCAGCAGCAACTGGACGAATTGCCGGCCAGTGCTGGTGCGATTGAGGATGTGTATGCCTTGTCGCCGATGCAGCGCGGCATGTTGTTCCATACCCTGTATGAGCCTCAGGGTGGCAGTTACACCAACCAGGTGCGGCTGGATGTCGAGGGGCTTGATCCGCAACGTTTTCTGGCCGCCTGGCAAGCCACAATGGATGCTCGCGATGTACTGCGCACCAGTTTTGTCTGGCAGGGCAGCCTGGAGCAACCGGTGCAGGTGGTTCACCCACACGTCAGCGTGCCGTTCACGGTATTGGACTGGCAAGGTCGCGCCGATCTCATGGCGCAGTTGGACGCCCGAGCCTTGGCTGAGCGTGCGCAGGGCTTTGATTTGACGCAGGCACCGTTATTGCGTCTGGTGCTGATACGCGTCGATGCACTGCGTTATCACCTGATCTACACCAACCATCACATCCTCATGGATGGCTGGAGCGCTTCGCAATTGATGGGGGAGGTGTTGCAGCGCTACAGCGGTGAAACGCTGGCGTTGAATGCCGGCCGCTATCGTGACTACATCCAGTGGCTGCAACGCCAGGATGCCGAGGCCAGCGAGCGATTCTGGAAAGAGCAACTGCTGGCGCTCAATGAGCCGACCCATTTGGCCCGTGCTATCGCACACACACCCGTCGCTGGTTCGCAGGCGCTCTATGGCGAACAGCGCCAAGTTGTGGACGAACCTACCACCCAACGTCTGCGCAGCCTGGCCCAGGCTCACAAAGTCACCCTCAACACCTTGGTCCAGGCGGCCTGGCTGTTGCTGTTGAAGCGTTATACCGGTCAATCGAGCGTGGCGTTCGGGGCTACTGTGTCCGGGCGGCCAGCCGACCTCAAGGGCGTCGAACAACAGATCGGCCTGTTCATCAATACGCTGCCGGTGATTGCCAGCCCACAACCTGAACAAAGCCTGGAAAGCTGGTTGCACAGTGTGCAGCAGTTGAACCTGCGCCTGCGTGAGTACGAATACACGCCGTTGTTCGACATCCAGCGCTGGGCCGCGCAGGACGGCGGTGACCTGTTCGACAGCCTGCTGGTGTTCGAGAACTACCCGGTGTCCGAGGTGCTGCAGCAGGAAGCGCCCAAGGAACTGGTGTTCAAGAACGTCAGTTATTTCGAGCGGACCAACTACCCGTTGACCGTGATGATCGGTGTGGGGCAGACCCTGGCGTTCAACTTCAGCTACCAGTGTGCGCACTTTGCGGCCTCGACCATCGTTCAGGTGAGTGAGCAACTGCTGGCAGTGCTCGAACAGATGCTTGAGGTAGCGGCGGACAGTCCGCTGGGCGAGCTCAAGCTGTTTGAGACCAGCCAGCAGCAAATGCTGCATGACTGGAACCGCACCGCCGCAGCTTACCCAGCCGGGCAGTGCATCCAGCAGTTGATCGAAGAACAGGCGGCGCGCACCCCTGATGCGGTGGCGCTGGTGTTTGCCGAACAGCAACTGAGCTACGCCGAACTCAACACCCGCGCCAACCAGTGGGCGCACCGCCTGCTGGAACTGGGCGTCGGCCCGGACGTGCTGGTGGGCGTGGCGGTTGAGCGTTCGCTGGAAATGGTCGTCGGTTTGCTGGCGGTGCTCAAGGCCGGTGGCGCCTATGTGCCGCTGGACCCGGAATACCCGCAGGACCGCCTGGGCTACATGATCGAAGACAGCGGCCTCAAGCTGCTGCTGAGCCAGGCTCATCTGGCCTTGCCAATCCCGGCTCACGTACAGGCGTTGGACCTGGGCCAGGCCCTGAGCGGCTACAGCAGCGCAAACCCACAGGTGGCGTTGGACCCGGAAAACCTCGCCTATGCGATCTACACCTCCGGCTCCACCGGCAAGCCCAAGGGCGTGATGGTGCGCCATGGCGCGCTGACCAACTTCATTGTCAGCATGGCTGCCGCGCCGGGGATCGGTGCGCAGGATCGCCTGCTGTCGCTGACCACGTTCTCCTTCGATATCTTCGGCCTGGAGCTGTACACGCCATTGATGGTCGGCGGGCGTGTGGTCCTGGCCAGCCAGGACACCCAGCGTGATCCGGAACTGATCCTGCAACAGGTGCAAGCGCAGGGCATCACGCTGCTGCAAGCCACGCCATCGACCTGGCGCATGCTGCTGGAAAGCCCTAACGCGGGCGCCCTGGCGGGTCGTCGCTTGCTGTGCGGCGGCGAAGCGCTGGCCGATGAACTGGCAGTGCGCATGACGGCCCTGGGTGCGCAAACCTGGAACCTCTATGGCCCGACCGAAACCACTATCTGGTCGGCCTTGCAGCCGTTGAGCAGCGAACACAGCCACCCGTACCTGGGCAAGGCGATCCACAACACCTCGCTGTACATCCTCGGTGAAGACCTGTCGGCCAACCCGGTGGGGGTGGCCGGTGAGTTGCTGATCGGTGGCGATGGCCTGGCGCGGGGTTATTTCGAACGTCCGGCATTGACCGTCGAGCGCTTCCTGCCCAATCCGTATGGCGAGCCGGGCGGGCGTTTCTACCGTACCGGCGACCTGGCGCGGTATCGCGCGGACGGGGTGATCGACTACATCAGCCGGATCGACCATCAGGTGAAGATCCGTGGTTTCCGGATTGAACTGGGGGAGATCGAAGCACGTTTGCTGGAGCAGGTCAGTGTCGTCGAGGCTGTGGTGGTTGCCGTTCCCGGCCCCACCGGGCCGCGCCTGGTAGGTTATGTGGTCCCACAGGACCGCTTGTTGCCGGCGGCCGAACAGCCGCGCCAGGCGGATTTCGTCAGCCAGTTGAGCGAGCAATTAAGCATCCACCTGGCCGACTACATGGTGCCATCCTCCCTGGTACTGCTTGAGCGTATGCCGTTGACCCCCAACGGCAAGCTGGACCGCAAGGCGCTGCCAGTGCCGGATCAGGCACTGGCCCAACAGGCTTTCGTCGCGCCGGGCAGTGAGGTCGAACGTATCCTGGCCGATATCTGGCAAGACGTGCTGGGGCTCCGTCAGGTCGGGGTAACGGATAACTTCTTTGCCTTGGGTGGCGACTCCATCAGTTCGATCCAGGTAGTCAGCCGCGCCCGTCAGGCCGGCCTTGAGTTGAGCCCAAGGGATATTTTCCAGCACCGTAGCGTTGAGGTCCTGGCCCGGCATATCCGTTGGGCGGTACCGGCGGTTGCTGCTGATAGCGCGCTCGGTGAACAACCGTTGCACGGGCTTAGTGATGAACAGTTGCATGGCCTGGGGCTGCCTTTGGCGCGGGTCGAGCATCTGTATCCCTTGTCGCCAATGCAGCAGGGTATGTTGTTCCTGGGCCTGAACGCGCCAGATGCAGAGCTCTACATCAACCAGTTGAGCATTGCGGTGCAGGGGCTGGATGTGGAGCGCTTCAAACGCGCCTGGGGTGCGGCCTGCGAGCGCCATGCCATATTGCGCACCGGCTTTGTCTGGCAAGGCCTGGAACAACCGCTGCAATTTGTCATGGACTGTCTTGAGCTGCCAATGGTCGAGTTGGACCTGCAAGGTGCCCACGACTTGCCCCAACGCCTGGAGCAACTGGCCCGCGATGAGCGTGAGCGTGGGTTCGATCTGGAGCGCCCGCCGTTGCAGCGCATTGTCCTGGCCCGTCTGGGTGCGGACAGCTACCAGATGGTCTGGACCTATCACCACTTGCTGATCGATGGCTGGAGCGTGTCGCAACTGTTGGGTGAAATCTTGCAGCACTACTCGGGCGTAGCGTTGCCGGATCCTGTGGCTTATCGCAACTACATCGCGTGGCTGCGCCAGCAAGACCCGCAGGCCAGCCAGGCGTTCTGGAGCCAGCAGTTGGTCCGCCTGGACGAGCCGACCTACCTGGCCAATGCGTTTGCAGGCAAGCAGCGCGGCCAAGGTCATCATGCGCTTTACAGCCGGCTGGGTGAGGCTGCGACCGAGCGCTTGAAGGGGTTTGCGCAAACCCAGCACGTCACGCTCAATACCCTGGTGCAGGCCGCTTGGCTGATGTTGCTCAGTCGCTACAGTGGCCAGAGCAGCGTGGCTTTCGGCGCCACTGTCGCCGGGCGTCCTGCGCAACTGGCCGATTCCGAACGCATGCTGGGGTTGTTCATCAACACCTTGCCCGTGATTCAAGTGATCGACCCGTCGCGCCAACTGGGGGACTGGTTACGCGACATTCAGGATTACAACCTGCAACTGCGTGAGCGCGAATACACGCCGTTGTCCGATGTTCAGCGCTGGGCCGGGCAGAGTGGCCAGGGCTTGTTCGACAGCATTATCGTGTTCGAAAACCATCCGGTCGATCAGGCCCTCAACGCAGTCAACGATCCACTGCTGCGCTTTGGCGATACCGGCAGTTATGGACGCACTAACATTCCGATGGACCTGATGGTGACGCTTGAGGACGGCTTGGTCATCGAGTACATGTACTTGCAGGAGCATTTCGACGAAGCCTCGGTACAGAGCATTCGCCGCAACATGGAAGGGCTGCTGGAACAACTGGCCAGCAATGCGCTTCAGCCTTTGGGCAATATCGGTCTGCCTGAGGCTCTGGTTGGTGAGGTGCAGCCAGCCGAGCGTGAGTTCGATGGCCTGTATGTTCACCAGCGTATTGCCCAGTATGCCGCTCGTACACCGCAGCAGCCCGCGGTGCTGTTTGGTGAGACGGTGTATTCCTACGCCGAACTGGACGCAGCCGCCAACCGCCTGGCTCACCTCTTGGTCGCCGAAGGCGTGGGGCCGGAAGTGCGAGTGGGCGTGGCCATGCCACGCGGCCAGTCGCTGATCGTGGCCTTGCTTGCGGTATTCAAGGCCGGTGGCGCCTATGTGCCGCTGGACACCGGCTATCCAAAGGACCGTCTGACCTACTTGATGGAAGACTCAGGGATTGCCTTGCTGCTTACCGATACCTCGTTGCGCGAGACATTACCAGCGTTGGCGCACGTGCGCGTGCTGGAACTCGATCAATTGGACCTCGCTGACCAGCCCGTGACAGACCCACAGGTGCGGTTGCAAGCGCAAAACCTGGCCTACGTGATCTACACCTCGGGATCCACCGGCCTGCCCAAAGGCGTGGCAGTGGCACATGGTCCGCTGGCCATGCATTGCCGGGCGATTGGCGAGCGTTACACCATGAGCCCTGAGGACTGCGAATTGCTGTTTATGTCCTTTGCCTTCGACGGTGCCCATGAGCGTTGGCTGACCACGCTGACTCACGGTGGGCGCCTGCTGATTCGCGATGACAACCTGTGGACGCCGGAACAGACCTTTGAGGCCTTGCACCAGCATGGCGTAACAGTCGCGGCGTTCCCGCCGGTTTATCTGCAACAGTTGGCCGAGCACGCCGAGCGTGAAGGTAACCCACCGGCGGTGCGTATCTACTGCTTTGGTGGTGATGCGGTACCGCAAGCCAGCCTGGCGCTGGCGCAACGCGCCTTGCAGCCCCAGTTCATCATTAACGGCTACGGCCCGACCGAAACCGTGGTCACTCCGCTGATCTGGAAGGCGGGGCCAGACGACACCTGCGGCGCGGCTTACGCGCCGATTGGCAGCAAGGTTGGTGCACGCAGCACCTATGTACTGGACAGCGACCTGAACCCATTGCCCAAAGGCGCAGCGGGTGAGTTGTACCTGGGCGGCTATGGCATGGCCCGGGGTTACCTGGACCGTGCGGGACTGACGGCCGAGCGTTTTGTCCTCGATCCGTTCAGCCTCGACGGTGGGCGCTTGTACCGCACCGGCGACCTGGTGCGCGAACGCCAGGATGGCGTCTTCGATTATCTGGGGCGCATCGACAATCAGGTGAAAATCCGCGGATTCCGTATCGAACTGGGCGAGATCGAATCGCGTCTCAAGGGCTGTGCCGGGGTGCGGGATGCCGTGGTGGTCGCCCGCGAGGGTGGCAGCGGCAAGCAATTGGTCGGGTATGTGGTGGCCCAGGACAGTGGCGTTGACAGCGGTTGGTGCGACCGCCTGCGCGAACAACTCAGAGGCGAGTTGCCGGATTACATGGTGCCCGCGCACTTGATGGTGCTGGAGCGTATGCCGTTGACCCCCAATGGCAAGCTCGACCGCAAAGGCCTGCCAGACCCTGATGTCAATCAACAGCAGCGCGGTTATGTAGCACCGCGTACCGAGCTGGAGAAAGCCCTGGCGCAGATCTGGCAGACCGTACTCAAGGTCGAGCAGGTCGGGCTGGGCGACAACTTCTTCGAGCTGGGTGGCGACTCGATCCTAAGCCTGCAAGTCGTGGCCAAGTCGCGTGCGCTGAAGGTGCATGGCTTCAGTCTGAAACTGCGTGACCTGATGCAAAAACCGACGATTGGCGAACTGACCGGCAGTGGTGAAGCACCGGCGCTTGCGGCAAAACCTATGTCGATACTGACGATGAATCAAGCCGAGACTGAGCCGGCCCCCTTGTTCTGTGTACACGCAGGGTTTGGCACGGTATTTGATTACGAGCCCGTAGCGCGGCTGTTAGCCGGGCGCCGCTCGGTGCAGGCGATTCAGTGCCGGATGCTGCTTGACGCCAACTGGCAGGACTCGTCGCTGGAGCGCATGGCCGTGGATTACGTCGATGACCTGCGCGCCCGACAACCCCATGGGCCATACCATTTGCTGGGCTGGTCCCTGGGCGGGACGCTGGCGATATTGATGACGGCAGAGCTGGAGCGTCAGGGCCAGCAGGTCGAGTTCCTTGGTCTGATGGACAGTTTCGTTCCGGGCACCGAGCCTGCTGGCGAGATGGATGACGGCCTGGAGGATCTGCATTCGTTTATCCAGGTGATGATGCCTGGCGTGCAGGCGATACTGCCGGTCACCCTGGATGAAACCCCGGCGGGCTTGCGTCAACTGTTCGCTGGCTTGCTGGCGCAGCAGACGGTCGCTGTGGGCTCGCTGTCCCAGGTGTTGGGGGCGGATGAGCTGGGGCATATCTTCAGCGTGGCTCGGCGTCTCAAGCGTTTGTCCCTGGCGCTGGCCCGTTGCCCGCAGATTCAGGCAGCACCTCATTGCTGGTGGGCCGCAGGCCATGAAGCGGCTGCCCAGGCACTAGGCCTGCAAATAGGCCAGGACGCTGCCGGGCCGAGTTTGTCTTGCGGGCACTTCGAAGTCCCTCGCAATTCGCGTTTCCTTGAAAGCCTGGATCAGGCACTTACCCGGTTGCTGACCCCAATCAGCGCTTGAACCTGAACCTGGCCGGGCGAATCGCCTGGCCAGCATGGAGTTGTTTCATGTCGTTAAACCCTGATATTGCCGCATTTCTTGAACTGGTCGGTGCCGGCCGTGACAGCGGCAAGCGCACGGCCATGCATCAGTTGACCCCACAAGCCGCTCGTGAACAGTTTGATCAATCCTCCCAGTTGATGATGGCTGACTGCGAGGAGCTGCCACGGGTTGAAACCCTGTCGATTGCGGTACGTGATGGCAACCGACTGGAGGCGCGTTTGTACAGCGCTACGCCGCCTGGCTCGACCCGTGCCGCGCTGTTGTATTTTCATGGTGGTGGCTATGTGGTTGGCAGTCTCGACTCACACGATGCGCTGTGCCGCTCGTTGGCGGCCCGGGCCGGTTGTGTAGTGATTTCCGTGGGTTATCGACTGGCTCCGGAGTGGGTGTTTCCCACGGCGGTTCACGATGCACAGGATGCATGGCACTGGTTGGTACAGGAGGCTGGTGCCCTGGGGATCGATCCGGCGCGTCTGGCCGTAGCTGGCGACAGTGTTGGCGCCAGCCTGGCCACGGTTCTTTGCAACCAGTTGGCGGCTGATGGGCGCCAGGTCCAGCCGTGCTTGCAGGTGTTGATCTATCCGGTGACCGATGCGAGCCGCCCGACCGCTTCGTTGGAGCGTTATGGCTCGGGTTATCTGTTGGAGAAGGACACGTTGAGCTGGTTCTACCAGCATTACGCTGGCGAGCACAGTGATCGTCTGGACCCGCGTTTTTCACCGCTATTGGCGCAGGTTCCGTCTAACGTGGCGCCGGTGTTGCTGGCGGTGGCTGAGTGCGATCCGTTGCACGACGAAGGGGTGGCGTATGGCGCCCATTTGAAACAGGCCGGCGTGGCGGTTGATGTAAAGGTTTATGCGGGTATGACCCATGACTTTATGCGTATGGGGGCGATTATCGACGAGGCTGAAGAGGCTCTGGAGTGGATCGCCGAATCGTTACGGGTGGCTTTCGCGCGCCACTGATTTAGTACGGGACTCCCTGGCAGGAGCCGGCAAGCCGGCGCCTACAGTGCCTGCCAGCCGCCTCCCAGTGCCTTGTACAGTGCAATGCTTGCCCCCAGTCGCGCCTGACGCAGTTGCACATTCAGGTCCTGGGCGGCATACAGTGTGCGCTGGGTCTCCAAGACCGTCAGCAAGTCTTCTGCGCCGGCCTCATAGCGGCTCTGGGCGATGCGAAAAGCGGTGAGCGCCTCACTCAATTCCTCGTGCTGCCACTGGCGCTGTTCGTCCAGCCGGCGAATGCTGCTCAGGGCTTTTTCCACGTCGGCGAAGCCATTGATGATCGCTGCGCGATAGGTGTGCAGCAGCTCATCCTGGCGCGCAGTGGCCTTGTCGCGTCCGGCGCTGAGGCGGCCATTGTTGAAAATCGGCGCGATCAGCCCGCCCGCGAGGTTGTAGAACGGGTTGCGCAACATATCGGCCGCCCGGTTGGCACCAGAGCCAAGGTTGGCGGTCAGGGTGAGGGTGGGCAGCATGGCGGCGCGGGCGACGATGATATCGGCCTGGGCAGCAGCCAGTTGCGCCTCGGCACTGGCGACATCCGGGCGGCGGCTGAGCAGGTCGCTGGGCACTCCGGCGGTAATGCTTGGCCAGCGCAGTTGGTCAAAGGGTTGATCTGTGAACCGCAGGGTCTGCACGGGTTGGCCGAGCAGGGCAGCCAGACTGATTCGGGTTTCTTCGGCGCGTTGGCGCACTTGCGGCAGTTGCCGTTGTTGTGCGGCCACCAGGCTCTTTTGCTGTGCCAGCTCCAGGAGGGTGGCAGAGCCGGCGTCATGACGGGTCTGTACCAGCTTGAGGACGCTCTGTGCATTGCCCAGGTTCAATTCGGCGATGCGTTGTTGTTCATGCAGCGCCAGTAATTGGGTGTAGGCCATGGCGACGCTGCTGAGCAGGGTCAGTTCTACCGTGGCCCGGTCGAATTCGCTGGCGCGCACTGCCAGTTCGGCACTGTCGCGTGCGGCACGCTTGCCGCCCCAGAAGTCGATTTCGTAGGTGGCGGTGAGGTTCGCGCTGAAGGAGTCCACTGTGTCTTTGTTGCTATTGCTATTTTGTTGGCTATTGCCCGTGCCGCGCAGCTGTTTCTGCCGGCTGGCGTTGAGTCCACCCTTGAGCTCGGGCAGCAGTGGTGCGCCGGCGACAACGGCGTCGGCCTGGGCCTGGCGTACTCGGGCCATGGCGCTAGCCAGGTCATGACTCCCGCTACGGGCCTGTTCGATCAGTTGGTTGAGCTGCGGGCTGGCGAAGGCGGTCCACCATTGCCGGTTGACTGCCAGGGCGTTGGCCTGGCTTGCCGTGTCCCAGGTGGCAGGTGCTTGCAGGCCGCTATCCGGGCGCTGTGCCGGGCTGCTGCACGCGGCCAGCAGCAGGCTGGCGGCGATGAGGGTCAAGTGCGCTTTCATAGGGCGATCATTCACTGGTAAGGGCCGTGACCGGGTCGAGCCGGGCTGCTTTGCGGGCCGGCATAAAGCCGAAGATGACGCCAGTGACCAGCGCGCAGGCGAAGGCGCCAAGGGCGGCGGGCAAGGAGAAGGCGACGGCCACGCTGCTGAGGATCAGCCCGCCGCCGACCAGCAGGGCCAGACCGATCCCGGCCACCCCGCCAACCACTGTGAGCATCACCGCTTCGGTGAGGAACTGACGCAGGATGTCCCGCTGCCGCGCACCGGTGGCCATGCGGATGCCGATTTCCCGGGTGCGTTCGCGTACGGTCATCAGCATGATATTCATCACGCCGATGCCGCCCACCAGCAGCGAGATGGCGGCAATCGAGCCGAGCATCAGCGACAGGGTGTTCTGGGTTCGTGCTTCGGCCTGGATCATTGCGGCGTTGTTGGTCAGTTCAAAATCACGCTTGCCGTTGTGCAGGCGCAGCAGCAGCTGGTCGATGGCTTTTTCGGCCTCGTGTACCTTGCGCGCATCGGCGGCGGCAATCACCACGTACTCGGGGTTGTAGCTGCCAAACAGGCGAATACTCGCGGCGGAGTAGGGGATGGCGATACGGTCGTCGCTGTCCTTGTCACCGGAGCTGGCACCTTTTTCGGCGAGCACGCCGATCACCTGGAAGGGCACGTTTTCGATCAGGATGTACTGGCCGATGGGGCTGGGCAGATCCTTGAACAGCTTGTCGCGCACCCGTTTGCCAATCACCGCGACGGTCGCGGCGGCGCGTTCGTCCGCTTCGGTGAAGTAGCTGCCCTCGACCACCGGCCAATTGAAAATCGCCGGGAAGTTGGTGTCGTTGCCGCCGACATAGGCCATGTGGTCGACATTGCCGAAACGCACCCCGGCCTCCGCGCCATTGACCGGCATGATGCGCTTGACCTGGGGCAGGGCGGCCATGGCGGTGACGTCGTTCATGGTGATAATGCCGGGCGGTGTGCGCGGGTTGGGCGCCGAGCCGCTGACATAGAGAATGTTCGAGCCAAAGGCGCCCATCTGCGCCATGACCTGGCGTTTGCTGCCTTCGCCCACGGCGAGCATTACCACCACCGAGGCCACGCCGATAATGATCCCCAGCAGGGTCAGGGCCGTGCGGAAGCGGTTGATCCACATGACCCGCCAGGCCGCTTGCACCGCGTCCAGCAGTTCGGCTTTCCAGGCACCATTGTGCTCGGCGCCGTCGGCCAGGCGTTGGCGCAGGTCTACCGCTTGCAGGGCCTTGGGGTTGGCTTCAGTGGCGGGCTGGTTGCCGGGGTTCGGGGTGTCGCTGATGATCAGGCCGTCGCGGATCTCGATGATGCGCTTGGCCCTGGCTGCCACTTCGCGGTCGTGGGTGATCAGGATCACTACGTGACCCTGGCTGGCCAATTCGTCGAGCAGGGTCATGACCTCGGCGCCGCTATGGCTGTCGAGGGCGCCGGTGGGTTCGTCGGCAAGAATGATATGCCCGCCATTCATCAGGGCGCGGGCAATCGACACCCGTTGTTGCTGGCCTCCGGACAGTTGGTGCGGGCGGTTGCCGGTGCGCTCGGCCAGCCCCAGCCGGGTAAGCAGGGCGGCAGCACGGGCATGACGTTCAGCGGCGGGAGTACCGGCATAGATTGCCGGCATCTCGACGTTTTCCTGGGCCGAGCCGGACGGGATCAGGTGATAGCCCTGGAACACAAAGCCAAAGGCCTCGCGGCGTAGCCAGGCCAGTTCGTCGGTGTCCAGTTGGGCGACGTTCTCCCCGGCGAACAGGTATTGGCCGACGGTAGGGCGGTCGAGGCAGCCGAGGATGTTCATCAAGGTCGACTTGCCGGAGCCGGAGGCCCCGACAATCGCCACGAATTCCCCGGCATGGATCGACAGGTCGATCCCGCGCAGTACGTCGACCTGGGGCGCATCACCGCCACCGTAGGATTTGCGGATGTCCCGAAGTTCGATCAGCGGCGTCAACATTCAGCCTCCGCTGCTTTGGGCGGGGCCGATCAGCAGGTGATCGCCTTCGTTGAGGCCGTCGAGGATCTGGATGCGCAGGCGGTCACTGATACCGACCCGCACCTCACGGTCTTCGATGCTGCCGTCCTTGGCCACCACGCGGGCCAGTTGCATGTCGGGGCGGGTGCCACCTTGCAGGGCTGCGACCGGCGCGGTCAGGGTATCGGTGACGCGGCTGGCGACGAAAAACACCTGGGCGGTCATTTCCGCCATCAACGCGTTATCGGCATTGTCGACATCCAGCAGCACGGTGTAGAGCACCACGCGGCCGCTGCCACTCTTGCTGGAGCTGCTAGGGCTGCCGCCGCCCTGGCTGGTTTCGTTGAGGGGCTTGGGGGGCACCGGCAGGATCTGGCGCACGGTGCTGGTCCAGCGCCGATTGCCACCGCTCAGGGTGGTGAAATACGCCTGCATGCCGGGTTTGACATGGCCGATATCCGCTTCCGAGACTTCCGCCCAGACGGTCATGGGCGACAGGTTGGCGATCCGCAGGATCAGCGGCGTCTGTTGCTGGCTGTTGAGGGTCTGGCCTTCGCGGGCATCCACGGCCACCACTGTGCCGGAAATCGGCGCATAGATGCGCGTGTAGCCAAGCTCGGCCTGGTCGACCCGCAACGTGGCCTGGGCCTGGCTGATCTGGGCCTTGAACATGTCGATGCGCGCCTGGGTCGCATCCAGTTCGGCCTGGGCGGTCTGTACGTCTTCATCGCGGGTGGCGCCACCGGCAGCCAGGCGTTGCTGGCGCTGGTACTTTTGCCGCGCCAGGCGGTTTTGCGCGTGCTGCTCTTGCAGTTGTGCCTGCAGGTTGGCGACGGAGTAGCGGGTGGCGTCGAGTTTGGCTTGTTGGGTGGCGGGGTCTATCTCTACCAGCAGGTCGCCTTCCTTGACCTGGGCGCCGGCTTCAACGTGAATCTTGCGGATCTGCCCGGACGCCTGGGCACCGACATCGACGTAGCGTCGTGGCTGCAGTGTGCCGAGGGCGGTCACGCTGCTTTCGATATCGCCCCGGTGTACTTGCAGGGTGGCAAATTTATCCCGGCCGGGCGGGATCAGTTGCCAGGCGGCGAAGGCGGCCACTGGGATCAGGCAAAGTGCTGCCAGCAGCGCGCGCCGGGTGTGTCGGGGACGGTTCATGCACGGGTTCCAGCCAGGAAAGTTCGGACCGCAGTTCAGTCGAGCACCGGTAGTGGGCATGAGGCCAGCCGAGGTGACGACAACTGCGGGAAGCTGTCAGGTAAACGAGGTATTTGCCCTGAAATTTAAGTGCTCTCACGCGCAGTTACAGCTGCGTGAATGGCAACTCCTCAATGGCAAGCACTACGGATGTCTTCAAATCTATATGAGAATCACTATAAATTAGACAGCCTCAAACTGCTATCACTGGATGCCTGGGCAGCCGCGTCTGCGCTCAGGTGGCCTGTAGTGCCATCACCTGTCGCTGGACACTTTCGCGACCCAACATACGCACCAATTCGTACACCCTCGGGCACTGCATGAGTGCCCGCCGGATGTTCACGAAAAATGAGCGGAGAACTGCTCACGCCGTAGTAATGACAGGCAACGGGGTTTCAGCGTTACTCCAAAGTCGCACGCTATATTGCAGCTGACATATTGTGAAAGCCACCGTCGACAAAAATTCGCTCACCGCTTACACCTGTCGACAAGTCAGAAATCAAGAAAACTGCAACATTTAAGATTTCATCAATCGAGGGTATTGCTGCGGGTAGCAATTTATAACGCTTGGCCAATTAGATGCCCGAGGGTCTTGTAGTCTCATATCGGTGTGCGTCGCAATATGCTCACTGAGCAGCGCAATGCAGTTTGAAGTGCCGAGGAAACCCATGATTTTAATCCATTAAAAGAGGGCAGTAGTGGCTTCATGCCAATAAATGCGAGGATCTATATAGATCCCCTTGACGCTATGCGACAGCAGTCAGGCTATAAAAAACTTATTTCGCAGGAGCGTTATCAATTAGATGATTGCTCTGGAAGTCTGGTGACTTAGGCATTTCTCGCAACCAGGAGGGCTAGGCCCGCCCCTCCAAGAAGTGAGCCACAGACTCTATTGAATAGTTTTTTTGCTTTGGCACCGGCAAGCCAGCGCTGGAGGTGCAGCCCAAGGTATGCATAAATCGCAATGGCGATCCATTCGAGGACTAGAAACATGGCTCCTAGCGTTATAAATTGTGCAGAAATATGTTGGTCCGGCACAATGAATTGAGGTAGGAATGCTGTAAAGATTAAAATCGCTTTTGGATTTCCGATTGCAACAAGAAATTCCTGGCGTATTAGTGTAAAAATTCTTACCTTGGCTCCAGTTTCTGTTTGCGCAACGGTAAAACCTTCACTGGTCCATAATTTATAGGCCAGATAAATCAAATATACAGCTCCGATAGTTTTTATGATCGTGAAGATTGTTTCCGATGCGAAGATAACGGCGGCAAGTCCGACAGAAGCCAAGGCAATCATTATCGCAAATGCAATCAGCCTCCCAATTCCGGCAAAACAAGATGCCGAGAAGCCATGGTGGGCCGCGTTATTAATTGAGAGAAGGTTGTTTGGACCGGGCGCTAGATTTAAAGCGAAGCAAGCCGGTACAAAAAGCATGAGTGTCGACAAATCCATTTGTTAACCCACCTGTGAAGATATGCAAATTTAATCTTTGTTTTTTTTACAATCGGTTGCGGCCTATGTCAAGAGGCATTATTCCAGTTTTTTTGCGATTGTTGAAAAAAACGGTGTTGTATTTACGGGATTGAGGGAGGTGTCCTAGATTGAAATATTTCGCCTTCAAAATATACTGGTTAGGGTAAGCAAACACGCGCTGGATACTCTTAAAGCCGATTCGTTCCTAGCGAAGCCCAACCACAGAAGTACCAAAGTACTTTTTCAGCAGATCAAGGCCGAGGGTAGTGGGGGCGGCGAATTTCAAGATGCACCTTGCGTAGATTTGCTCAATAGCCAAAAGCTCGTCACCGCATGTGTCATGCAAGCTTCCTGTTGCGCAAAGTTCAAGGTGTGTCTCATTCGAAGATTGCCGAACCCCGGGCTATTCCCCGCCGGGGTCGAGCAGTACATGGTCTGGGCAATGAAGCGTTGCTGAATGGGCGAGTGGGAGCGCCACTGAATAAGGTGCACGCCTTAAATTTTTTTTCATTGTCCTCGTTTCCTATCAACACATGGCCTGTTGTTCAGCAGGCCGCCCAGGCTTTCCGCCCCACTGCCACGGGGCTTATCCAGAGGACACTGGAATGACACAGGCAATTGCATCGCCCGCGGTTCACGACCTGATCGGTATTGGTTTCGGTCCTTCGAACCTGGCGCTGGCCATCGCCCTGCAAGAGCGCGAGAAAGCCCAGGGCAAGCTCGATGTACTGTTTCTCGACAAGCAGGCCGACTACCGCTGGCACGGCAATACCCTGGTGAGCCAGAGTGAATTGCAGATTTCTTTCCTCAAGGACCTGGTGACCCTGCGCAACCCCACCAGCCCTTATTCGTTCGTCAACTATCTCAAGGCCCACGGGCGCCTGGTGGACTTTATCAACCTGGGCACGTTCTACCCGTGCCGCATGGAGTACAACGACTACCTGCGCTGGGTCGCCGGGCAATTTACCGAGCAAAGCCGCTATGGTGAGGAAGTGCTGGCCATCGAGCCGATCCTGCATCAGCAGCAGGTCGAGGCGCTGCGGGTGATCTCCCGCAATGCCCAGGGCGAGCAACTGGTGCGCACCGCGCGCTCGGTGGTGGTCAGTGCCGGTGGTACGCCACGGATTCCCGAAGCGTTCAAGGCGCTCAAGGATGACGGCCGGGTGTTCCACCATTCCCAGTACCTGGCGCGTATGGCCCAGCAGCCGTGCGTGGAGGGTAAGCCGATGCGCATTGCGATCATTGGCGGAGGGCAGAGCGCGGCCGAGGCGTTTATCGATCTGAATGACAGCTTCCCCTCGGTGCAGGTGGATATCATCCTGCGTGGCTCGGCCCTCAAGCCGGCCGATGACAGCCCGTTCGTCAATGAAGTGTTCTCCCCGGAATTCACTGACCTGGTGTTCCAACAGCCCAGCAGCGAGCGCGAACGCCTGGTCAACGAGTACCACAACACCAACTATTCGGTGGTGGACCTGGACCTGATCGAGCGTATCTACGGGATCTTCTACCGCCAGAAAGTCTCCGGCATCGCCCGTCACGCATTCCGCACCCTGACCACCGTGGAAAAAGCCAGCGCCGGGCCCCTGGGCATCGAGTTGCTGGTACGCCATAACGCCACCGGTGAGACCGTGATCAACCACTACGACGCCGTCGTGTTGGCCACTGGTTATGAGCGCCAGATGCATCGCCAGTTGCTGGCGCCGCTCGAAGCCTATATGGGGGACTTTGAAGTGAGCCGCGACTACCGCGTGGTCACCGACGAGCGCTGCAAGGCGGGCATCTACATGCAGGGCTTCAGCCAGGCCAGCCATGGCTTGAGCGATACGTTGCTGTCGATCCTGCCGATTCGCGCCGATGAGATTGCCGCGTCGCTGCATGAACATGATCGGCGCCTGGGCCAGGGGCGCTCGGTGCGTGATTTGCTGCTGGCAACCGCGAGCTGATACCAGCGACTGATCGCTCCCGCGCCTGTGGGGGCGATTGCTGGCTGAACCCTGGCTGAAGAACTTGCCGATTCGCCGTCCTGTCACTTTCCTCCCTCAGACTGCGGGCGTAAGCTGCGCCGGTTTTCATCCATAGCGCAGACTTTCGTGAACAGACTTTCGAGTGACAGTTGTCGACCAGGCTTGGCCAGCTGACGCGCATCTCCATGCCGTTGCCTCGCCGATAAAGCGAGAAGCGGTATTTCGGTGGCGAACCATTCTGGTTCCTGCTTTATCCCCCTTTTCTCGACGCGGATCCTGCGGGCAGACAAAGGGAGATTCATCATGCAAGCCCTCAATAACATCAATCTTGATTCCTTGATCGACACCGTGGTCAGCCTCAGCGCGGCCTTTATTCTGGGTGGACTGATCGGCTTTGAGCGTCAGTTCCGCCAGCGCACGGCGGGGCTGCGCACCAACGTGCTGGTGGCAGTGGGGGCGGCGATCTTTGTCGACATGGCCAACCGCCTGGCGGGGGCCGAAGGTGCCGTACGGGTGGTGGCGTACGTGGTATCAGGCATTGGCTTTCTCGGCGCCGGGGTGATCATGCGGGAGGAGGGCAATGTACGTGGGCTCAATACCGCAGCCACACTGTGGACTTCTGCCGCCGTGGGTGCCTGCGCTGGTGCCGACCTGATCCTCGAAGCGTTCCTGGGCACGATGTTTGTGCTGGCGGCCAATACGTTGCTGCGACCGATCGTCAACAACATCAACCGCCAGCCCCTGGATGTGGTGTCCGCCGAGGTCACCAATATCCTCTATGTGATCACCCGGCGTACCCAGCAGCAGGCCGTGATGGCCTTGCTGGAGTCGGAACTGGCGCGCTGTAACTACCCGGCCAGCGATGTCGACGTACGGCCCTTTGGCAGTGAAGAAGTGGAGATCGAGGCCACGCTGGCGGCCAACTCGGTCGATGGTGACGAACTGGATGCCCTGGTGGCGCGGGTCTCCCAATCGGCGCTGGTGGTGCAGGCCTTCTGGAGCCCCAGCACTACCGATTGATGGCATTCCTTGTCGGACCCAAAAAGCCGTCTCCCATCCTGGGTGGCGGCTTTTTCAGTGAAATTGACTACGGCTTAGTGAGGATTAATCCTACGTAAGTGCCGGATTTTCCCTTCGGTCGAAACATTGCTGCGTTGTTAGTGTTGCGTCGTTGCACCTAACCAAAGTCCGTTGAAACGTTCTGTGTAAATTGTGCCGTTGGTCGCAACTGGTACTTCTCACAGGTACAGGGGTTTCGTGTGATGTGTAAGGGTGTTGGCACCTCATGAGATGAGTGGTCGCCAATGAAGCAACTAACCAGTCGTGGTGTCTTCCCAGGGAGTCGCATGAGCAAAGCGTTAATCGTGGATGATCATCCGTTTATTCGTGCAACTGTTAAGTATCTGTTGCGTCAAGAGGGCTTCGAGACGATTTTCGAAGCTGCCAATGGGGCTGATGCCTTACAGATTGCCAGGGAGGAGCGGCCAGATCTGGTCATCCTGGACCTGGCAATGCCCAAACTGGGCGGGCTGGAGGTCATCAGCCGGATCAAGGCATTGGGCCTGCCCTGCAAAATCCTGGTGCTGACCTCCTATCTGGCGGTGTTTTTCTCGACGCGCTGCATGCGCGCCGGAGCGATGGGGTTTGTCGCGAAAACCGGTGAGCTGGATGAGCTGCAAAAAGCCATCAAGGCCGTCATGTCCAACTACAGTTGCTTCCCCAGCCTGCCGACCAGTTCGGTACGCAAGGACGACTTGCAGACCACGGAACAGCAACTGGTAGAAGCGCTTTCCGACCGCGAACTGATGGTCCTGCAAAAGCTGGCACTGGGCCTGGGCAACAATGAAATCGCCAAGGACATGCTGCTGAGTCACAAGACCATCAGTACTTACAAGACCCGGTTGAAGGAGAAACTGCGTATGTCTTCGGTGGTGCACTTGTCCAAGTTCGCCCAGCGCAATCATTTGATCTGATATGTCGACAGTTCTGGGTAAGTGGCTCGCAGCCTTCTGGCTGGCGGGCCTGTCACTCACCGTCAACGTGGCTCTGGGAGAGCCACAGCCCTTGCACTTGCTGGGGCATTCAAGCCTTGATGCTGCGCAGGTGCACCTCAATGAAGCGGACTGGCGCTGGCTCCGCGAGCGCCGCACTCTGGTAATGGGTGTTTCCGCCCCCGATTATGCCCCCTTCGATCTGACGAACAACAACGACGATCTGGAGGGGATCACCGCCGATTATGCGGCGTTGATCGCTCAAGTGTTGAACGTCACCATTCAGGTGCAGCGCTACGAGCATCGAGACGAAGTCATCGCGGCCCTCAAGCGCGGCGATGTGGACTTCCTGGGTACGGCCAATGGCTACGAGGCGGCGGATCGGCAGCTAAGTCTTTCGCGCTCGTATGCTAACGACCAGCCAACCCTGGTGACGCGTATCGATGACAGCCAGGCCCTGAGTGCGGAGCTTGCGGGCAAGCGCCTGGCCATGCTCTATCACTATATGCAGCCCGAGATGGTGGCGGCCTATTACGCCGACGCCTCATTGCAGTTGTATTCGTCGACCATCGAGGCGATTGGCGCTGTGGCCTTTGGCCAGGCGGACGTGTATCTGGGCGATGCGATCAGTACCAACTATCTGATTAACAAAAACCACCTCAATAACGTGCGCATGGCTGATTTTTCCAGCCTGGAGGTCAACCCTTTTGCGTTCGCGGTTACCGGGGAAAATGTCCGGCTGCTGCGGATCATCAACGCGGGGCTGGCGGTGATCCCGGCCAACGAACAAATGGAGATCCTGCGGCGCTGGAGCGCCGGCAACCTGGGGGTTGTTGGTCGCGAACGCCTGCGCCTGAGCGCCAGTGAGCAGCGCTGGCTGGATAAGCATCCACGGGTCAAGGTGACGGCGCTGGACAAATTCCTGCCATTGTCATTTTTCAATGAACGAGGGCAATGGCAAGGCTTGAGTGCCGAGGTGCTGGCCCAGATCAGCTTGCGTACCGGCTTGAAATTCGATGTGGTGCGCGGAGGTTCCTTGCCCCGCCAGCTCAAGCAGGTCAGTGAGGGCGAGGCCGACATGATCGCCCTCATCACGCCGAGCATGGAGCGCGAGGAAAAGATCCGCTTTTCCCGACCTTACCTGAGTAACCCGTTTGTGCTGGTCACGCGCGACGATGACCGCAGCCCGATCACTCTGGACGATATGGCAGGCAAGCGCCTGGCAGTCATCGGCAGTAGCGTGCAGCGGGAAATTATCAGCCGCAGCTACCCAAAAATTGTGCTAGTGGACGTGGAGAATTCCGCGCAGGCCATGGCATTGGTCGCCGACGCGAGTGTTGACGCATCGGTCAACGCTCTGATCATTGCGCGCTACATGATCGCCCATCAATACCGTGACCGCCTGCGCATTACCAGTACGGTCGGCTCGCAGCCGGCGCGAATCGCCTTTGGCGTTGGTCGCGGCCAGTTGGAGTTGTACTCGATCCTGGACAAGGCGCTTTTGAGCATTACCCCCCAGGAAATGGATGAGCTGACCAATCGCTGGCGCAGCGAGTTAGTGATTGAAGACAGCTATTGGCTACGTAACCGCAACACGATTATCCAGGGGTTCTCGCTGGCTGCGGTGCTATTGCTGATCACCCTGGGCTGGGCCATTTACTTGCGCAGCCTGATACGCAAGCGCGCCCAGGCCGAGCGCGCCCTGAGCGACCAGATGCGCTTTATGAGCGTGTTGATCGACGGCACGCCGCACCCGATCTATGTGCGCGACCGTTTGGGCCGCTTGATGGCGTGCAACAGTGCCTATCTCAATGTATTTGGCTTTCATCTTGAAGACGTGATCGGCAAGACCGTGGTTGAGATCGATATTGGCAATCAACCTCAGGCCCAGTCCTACCATGAAGATTACTTGCGCCTGATGGAGCGCGGCGAACCGCAGATTCACGACCGTGTACTCAAGGTGCCAGGGCGCGCGACCCTGACGATTTACCACTGGATGCTGCCGTACCGTGATGCTAACGAAAAGGTCGTGGGCATGATTGCCGGCTGGGTAGATGTCAGCGAACGCCAGCGCTTGCTGGGGCAATTGCAGGAGGCCAAGGAGGGGGCAGATGCGGCCAACCGTGCCAAGACTACCTTCCTGGCAACCATGAGCCATGAGATCCGTACGCCGATGAATGCAGTGATTGGCATGATCGAACTGGCGCTGAAAAATGCCGAGCAGGGACGTATCGATCATGACGCCCTGGCGGTGGCCTCCGACGCTTCGCGCGGCATGCTGGAGTTGATCGGCGATATTCTCGACATCGCCCGGATCGAGTCCGGTCACTTGTCCCTGACCCTGGAACCCTCGAACCTGCGCGAGCTGCTGGCTTCGGTAGCGCGCATCTTCGAAGGGCTGGCACGCACCAAGGGCCTGGTCTTGCAGGTGGCGCTGGACCCGTTGGTCGATCGTTATGTGTTGATCGATCCACTGCGTTTTAAACAAGTGGTCTCGAACCTGTTGAGCAATGCCATCAAGTTTACGGCCCAGGGCCATGTGCGCTTGAGTGCCAGTGGGTCCCCCGCCGTTGCCAATGGCTATTTGAGCTTGCGGCTGGTGATAGAGGACAGTGGGGTGGGCATCAGCGTCGAGGATCAGATGCGTCTGTTCAACCCCTTTATTCAAGGGCGCAACACCGACCAGTCGGCGCGCAGTGGCTCGGGACTTGGGTTGGTGATCAGCCGTAGCCTGTGCGAAATGATGGGTGGCCAGCTGAAATTGAGCAGCGTGCTGGGGCAGGGCACGCGGGTGGAGGTCACACTGCCCCTGGCTGTGGCGGCCTCGGCCGGCGCACCTCCCGAGCCAGTTGCCCTGGAGGCACCGCCAGCCCATGTGTTGAATATCCTGGTAGTGGACGACTATCCCGCCAACCGTCTATTGCTGACCCGCCAACTGAGTTTCCTGGGGCACCGGATCACCACCGCCAACGATGGGGTACAGGGCCTGGAATGCTGGCGGGCCGAGCGCTTCGACGGGGTGATCACCGACTGCAATATGCCGTTGAAAAATGGCTATGACCTGGCCCGTGAAATCCGTGCCGATGAGCTCGCCCGTGGCTTGGCGCCTTGCCTGCTGCTGGGGTTCACCGCCAATGCTCAGCCGGAGGAAACCGAGCGTTGCCTGGCGGCGGGGATGGACGGTTGCCTGTTCAAACCCACGGGGTTGGAGGACCTGCATGCTGCGTTGGCGTCACGTACCGCCATGCCTTCGGTCAATGCCGGGGGGGAAGCTGGCGCGGTATCGGGGTTGGACTTGAGCCGCCTGCTGAAATTGACCGGCTCCGATGTTGGAGCGATCAAGGAGTTACTGACGCAACTGCTCGACAGCCTCGCCGCAGACCGCACGCAACTGCAGGACTTGCTCGAACAAAACGACTATGCCCAGTTGCATGATCTGGCCCACCGTACCAAGGGGGGCGCGCGCCTGGTCGAAGCTGAGGCATTGGTCAGCCAGTGTGAGGCGCTGGAAGCCGCCAGTGAACTGCGCGACCCTCAGGCGTTGGCCTCGGCGGTGACGGGTGTGCAGCAAGCCATTGATCAGTTGCATCAGGCCCTGACGGACTACTGCGATCATGCATAACGGTAGGATTTGGGAGAACTCCTACACGTCAGGGGAACTCCGCTGATTTTTTCGTCCAATTATGTCTGGAAAAGTAGGCCCCTCCTGCTTTCTACGAAAGCTGCCTGCTCAGGGACTTGCCATGCCAACCAAAGCACTGACCATCCTGATTGCCGATGAACAGCACCTGCAACGGTTGCATATCGAAAAAATGCTCAATCAGTTGGGCTACTATCGGATCGTCCCGGTGCAGACCTTCGACGAAGTGTTGATCCTGACCGCTATTCCCGCCGAGCCATTCGACGTGTTGATTATCCATTCTGGCCTGTTCGCCAGTACGGGGGGAGCGCTGGCGTTCCAGAAACAACATCCGCAGGTGCGACATGTGCTGGTATATGACGACCAGGACCTGGAGTCGCCAGTATCCCCCGCGCCTCTGGTCCTGATGCGCTTGCCGGGATCGCTAGACAGCGTCACTCTGGAGCACTTCATGGACATCATTGACCCGCCGTCACCCGCCAACGGATTGCGGGTCTTGCCCTGGCTGCGGGAGCTGGCGCGCAGCCCGGCGGTTTAGCTCAGTCCCACTGCGGCGCAATGCCCTTGGGGCTGGTCAGGCGATGACCACGCTCCAGGCCGGCGACTTGCGCCATATCGGCTTCGCTCAAGGTCAGTTGCACGGCCTTGAGGTTGCTTTGCAGGTTGGCGCGTTGGGTCGAGGACGGAATCACCGCATACCCCAACTGCATCGCCCAGGCCAGGGCCACCTGTGCCGGTGTGGCGTGGTTGCGTTCGGCAATCGCCTGGATCACCGGGTCTTTCAGCACTTCACCGTAGGCCAGGGTCATATAGGACGTAATGTGGATACCGTGGCGCGTGGCGAAATCCACCACAGTACGGTTTTGCAGGTACGGGTGCAGCTCGATCTGGTGGGTGGCGATGTGCTCGGCACCAACTGTGGCGATGGCTTCTTTCATCAGTGCGACGGTGAAGTTGGAGATGCCGATCTGACGGGTCAGGCCCAGGCGCTTGGCTTCGAGCAATTGCCCCATGAACTCGGCGACGGGCACCTGGTTTTCCGGGGAGGGCCAGTGAATCAGGGTCAGGTCCAGGTAGTCGGTCTTGAGCTTGCGCAGGCTTTCCCTAAGGCTGGGGATCAACTGGCCTTCGGCAAAATTGGCGATCCAGATCTTGCTGGTGATGAACAACTCGTCGCGAGGGATACCGCTGTCGGCGATGGCTTGGCCGACATCCGCTTCGTTCTCGTAGATCTGCGCGGTATCGATGACCCGGTAGCCCAGATCGAGGCCGGCGCTGACGGAATCGATGACCACCTGGCCTTGCAGGCGGAAAGTGCCAAGGCCGAATGCGGGAATAGACATGAAATGACTCCTGTGGTGGTGTGAACAATGGCATCGAGTATCGGCCGGGGACACCAGGGGAAACACCCACGATTGTTCAAATGACTCTTGACCACACGTCATGAATGGCCTGACCTCCAGTAGGAGCGAGCTTGCTCGCGAAAAACGTCAACGATAACGCGTGCTTACTGAATGAATGCGGCGCCTGTAAGTTTTTCGTCGGAACGCCGCCCGGAGACAAGCTCGCTCCTACAGGGCGTTGAGTTCGCGCGCCAGGTCCAGCACCACCTTGGCACTGCCGACGTTGGGCACCAGGTGCGTAAACGGGATATTGATCATGCGGTTTTCCCGCACTGCCCGCAGGCGCGACAGCACCGGGTCGCGGGTCAGCAACTGGCGTTTGCGGCTGGCCGGGGACCATACGGCATCGGCCAGCAGGATCACGTCCGGGTCGCTCATCATCAGGGTTTCACTGCTGACCGTGACCCGGTATTGATTGATCCCGGCCAACAGGTTACGCGCCCCGGCGGCGGCCAGCAGGGCGGTGACAAAGCCTTGTCGTCCTTCGCTGTCCAGGCCGTTGACTTCACTGTCGAGGTAAAACACCGACAAGGGTTTTGCCGGCTTGGCGAGTGCCTGTGCGCGGGCGAGGTCGGCGTCCAGCGCGTCAATCAGGTCGCGGGCCCGCTGCGGTTTATGCAGCAGGTTGCCCAACGTCAGCAGGTCATTGCGAATGTGGCCGAAGAAGTCCAGGGAATGCCCGGCACAGGCCGACTCCAGTAGATAGGAGCCTACACCGTTGCCGGCCAGCCCGGTGCGTGAGGTGATGCCGTTGCCAAAGGCCGTGGCAAATCCTCCCACCACCAGATCCGGCCGTTGCCCATACAGCACCTCGCTGGCCGGGTAGCGCGGCGCAATCACCGGTACACCCAAATACTGACCCTGCTGATGCGCGGCACCGTTGTCATCCAGGTACGCCACGCCCACCAGCGTCGGGCCGGCGCCCAGGGCCAGCAGCATGTCGGCGGCGTGTTGGTTGAGGGCGACAATCCGCGACGGTGGCGCGTGGGGCAGGCGCCAATCCTGCTGACAATTGCGGTAGCCGTCAGCCAGGACCGATGCACTCCACAACAGGGCGATGGTAAATCCTCCCAGGCGTTTCATGGGCGCTCCCGGATCAGCAACTCTTCAAGCACTTCGCCGCCGACCAGGTGTACATCCACCAAACGCACGGCATCGGTCTTGCTGCGCACCCCATACCAGCAGCGCTCCGGGTAGACCGTGAGCACTGGCCCCAGGTTGCACGGGAACTGGCAATGGGTACGAGTGAGCAGTACACCGCCGGGTACTTCAATGTGTTGGTGTTCCAACAGGCGCCGGCGCAAGGTCTTCCACAACTGCAAGGCGCCGCGCTGGGTGCAGCGCGGGCCGGTACACAGCAGCACATGGCGGGCATGATCGGGGATACGGGACCAGTCGGGGTGGGTGTCCACTCCGTCGATTTGCGTGATCTCAGTCATCAGAAGCGATACGTATAACGCACCTCGGAAGTGAACGGTCGGCCCAGGTTGTCGACGTTACTGGAGCGACTGGTGACGTAGTCACGGTCGAACAGGTTTTCCACCAGCAGGCTCACCCGGTGTTGATGGGCGTTGTCGAGGTAGCGGTAGGCATCGGCATCCACCACCGAGTAGTGGCCGTACTCGACTTTTTTCGAACTGATCACATCGTGGATGTAGCGGATAGCCGCGCCGGCGCCCCACAGGCGATTCTGCGACTCAAAGCCCACACGTGAACGGGCGAAGAAGCTCGGCACATCATTGATGGTCACGCCGGCACGGGACTCGGTGAGATTGCGGGTCATGTCGGCCTGCAGGCTCCATTGCTTGTTGAGCGCCAGCTTGGCGTCGGCCTCGAAACCGCGCATCTGGATCTGACCCTGGCCGTTGACCCACTGGGCATTGTCGACGGTGATCAGGTGGGTGATCTTGCGCTTGAACAGGGTCACGCTGGCGCTGAAGTCGCGATCGGCCAGCAGGCCCTTGTAGTCCAGGCCCAGCTCGGCGTTGCGGCTTTTTTCCGGCTTGAGGTTACGGTTGCCGGTCTCGTCGCCGGGTTCGTTGACGAACAGTTGCTCGGCGTTCGGCAGCTTGTACGCCGTGCCGTACTGGCCGCGCAAGGCCCAGTTGGCATTGAGGTCATAGAGCGAGGTGAGCATGCCGACGGTGGCACTGTCACCGCCGCTCATGGCTTCGTGGCGCACACCGATGCTCGGGTGCCAGTCGGGCAGGGCGTCTATCTGCGGGCGCAACTGGGTGTACAAGGCGTGGGCCTCGGCCTTGTTGTTGTCGATGACCATCACGTCGTCCTGGCCCTTGAACCACTGGTTGTCAGAGCCGAACACCAGCACATGGCCGCCCTCAAGCTCGGCCTTGCCTTCAGCCTGCACGCCCCAGTCAGTGAAGCCCCAGTAGTCATCGTGATTGCGCACCAGGGTGCCGCCGTCGGCGGTGTTGTTGACCCGTGAGTAGCGGGTGTCCCAATCGTTGATATGGCCCTTGACGAAGTAACTCAACCGCTCGTTGAGGCGTTGCTCGAAGGTCGCCGTGGCAATCTGCTGCACGCGGTCGTTGGTGGTCTTGCGGTTGTTGGTGGCGCCGGCGAAGTCCAGGTTGGCGTCGGTGTACTGGTAAAACAGCTCCAGGCGCGAGTCATCGCCAAAGGACTGGATGGCCTTGGCGCCGAGTGTGGTGACTTCGTAGGAACGTTTCTTGTCGGTGACGTTGCTCATGTCGCGGTTGCGAAACGGCTGGTAGCCCTCGGACACGTTATGGCTGACGTAGGCCAGCAGGCCCAGGTCGCCCAGGCCATTGCTGAAAATCCGCTCGGCCCGGGCATCGCCGGTGGTGCCGCCAAAGGTATCGACGCCCAGGTTGGTCTCGCCGGATACGTCACGGGTCTGCGGGCTGCGCGTGACGATGTTGATGACCCCCGCCACGGCCTGGGTGCCGAACAACAGGCTCTGGCCGCCCTTGAGCACTTCGATGCGCTCCACGGCGTTGGCCGGCAAGGTGTCCAGGTACAGGCCCCCGTACAGGCGGTTGTTCAGGCGCACGCCGTCGAGCAGGATCAGGGTGTCGTCATTGCGCCCGCCCAGCAGGGAGTAGGTGCCGTAGTCGAATGGGCCGTTTTTCGGTGCGACGTAGAAACCGGGGATGAACATCTGCATCGCCCGCGTGATATCCGCGCTGGGGCCGGCGCGCTCGATCTGCTCGCGGGTAACAATCTCGACCTTGCTGCCGTACTGGGCCATGTCGGCCACCGTGGTGGACTCCACCGACGGCGCGGAAACGGTCTGCGGCTTGAGTTCCAGGGCACTGTTGTCAGCGAGTAGCAGGGGGCTGAACAGGCAACCCAGCAGCAGGCTAGGACCTGTTGTGACGCAACGTTGAAAAATCATAGTCTTCCCGAAAGTATCTTCGCAGAAGCACGCAGGAGAAGGCATTGAGCACACGCCAATACCGGCCCATGCCCGCCCACCGCAGGATTTTGCCAAACAGAAATTCCAGGCCGGTCTCCGGGCTCACGCGTATCGAACTCTTCACCTTCCCATGGCGTTCTGGCCACAGTGGTGTGTCGAAGAGGTCACGCGTATACCGTTGCGGGGGCAGCACCGGACTTGCTCGATCGAGCGTACCGGTTTCCCGTTTCACCCCATGCACGGCGGCATGAGGCACCTGAAACAGGACGGCATCTGAACATTCGCAGGACCGTTCGTCAATGTGGCGACGCGATTGTCCAGTGCCGCAAGTTTGATTGGGTTCAGCTATTGGTCGTAGTGGTGCCCGTGCGTGGTGGGTAATACACGGGGTAGTAGGAGAAGAGAATGTATTCCAGAGGATTACGGATCATGGAGATACCCGTACGATCCTTGACGGTTTCAACATTGTCGTATTGCGCATAGGTGTCGCTCACAAGTTTTGGCCCGCTTTGCGCCCCGTGCATCTGGATGCCGGCCTTGAACTCGGCGGTGACTAGCTCGGGGCTGGGGGTGACGGTCACGGTTCCTACGAAGGCCTTCACCGGCTTGTTGATCAACCTCTGGAACTCGGCGGCAAAGGAGTTTTCGGCACCATTGCCGGAGTAGCAAACCAACAGACGAATGTTGTCGAACTGGCTGGGGTCAATGCCTTTGGCGAGTAAGTGGGCATGGAGTTGTTCAGCGGTATGTTCGGCGCCGTCATAGAGAATGGTTGAGCTTTTACCGGACAGTTGCTCTGTGAAGCTTAGATCGCGGCCATGGGCGTTGATGTTGAGTCGGGGTTTGCCTTTGTATTCATCTTCGAAGGTAAAAAGGTTGCCTTTGACCAATTGCATCTTTTTCATGTTGCCCTTCATGACGATCAGGCGTCGGACCTTTTCGCCATTGGGCGCCTCTACGATGCTGTTGTAGCTGCCACCACGCAGAGGTGTCTTGGTCAACCCTGAAGTCGGGTCTGTACCGGCCTGTCTGGGCAAAGACCCAGTTCGGGAATGTGTCACCAGCATCGCCAGATTGAGCAACAAATCCGCTATGAGTGGCTCCTTGTTCTGCTTGTCATCGTCAGCCAGTGTTTGCAGGTCGCTGAGAATGCCCTGGAACTGTAGCGCCAGGCCAATGACGGCCCCGGGGCCGCGCAGGGCGGGCAGCACGGCGTTGAGCAACAGATAGCCACCCTCCTTGAGCGTTGCCCAGCGACTTTCATCATCGGAGACCGATTGCTGCTGGGCAATGCTGGTCAGGCCCTGGGCATTGGCGTCGTACAGGTGACTCATCAATTGTCCGGCCTGCAGTTTCACCTTCAGCGCATCGGCAGCGGCATAGTCACCCACGGCCAATGTGGGCGCAGCGGGTACGGTTTCTCCGTCACCCACGCCAAACAGGCTTGTTACCCAGGTGGAGGGTTTCTGGAAACTCCATGCCTTGTAGTATTCCCGGGTCGCATCGCTGGGAAACCAGGCCAGGATGTCTTTTTGCAAACGCCCCGGTTTCTGGATAGCTTCCAACAAAGCCTGGCGGGTCGGGAATTGCAGCAGCGGTGCGTCGGCGATCAATGGGCGATAGAGGATGTGCGGGCCGGTGGCGCTGTCCTCAGGCTCGATCAGGTACATGTTATCGACCACGTCGGGAGTGGCGCCTGGCCCGGCGATGAAAGCCAGCGGTCGTACGACGATCTCTTTTCCATCGACGGTCTTTGGGCCGGGTTCCGGATTGACGGCTGCCTGGACGTAACGGAACCCTGTTGTGTCGAACTCTGATTGTTTCTGAACCGCCAGCTCCAGGGCTTTGATTTGCAGTTCCACCGGTACCTGCTGGGCAAACAAGGACTGGCGTTCGGCCTTTTTGGCGGGATCGTCCAGCAGTTCGCGCTTGAGCAGTTCGGGGTAGTTCTTACCTATGTCGATCCGCTGGATCAACGCCTGGAGTTCGCCATCCGCTTCCAGTTCGGGAACCCGCGTGTTAGCTGGCTGGAGATAGACCTCCACCGCCCTGCTGGGCAGTCCCGACAGGTTTCTCAGGAGTACATCGGTCATGCTCATGCGTTCGCGATGGATGCTGCCACTGATCACACCGCCCGGGGAGTTGCCGCCGACGGGCACCTTGAATACGACTTCCAGGTTTTTCGCCGGATGATCTGTCACCGCCAGTTGATCGAAGGTTTTTTCGGCAAAGGGGCGGATATCCGGGATATCACTATTGTAGGTCCGCTCTTTGTTGCGTTGGGTGATACTCGCCAGTTGCAGGCTGAGCTCACGCAAGACAAAGCGCTCGGCCTCGGTGGCTTTGCTGACCCAGCCGGGCATTTTCCGTTGAGGCTGATCAAGGTTGCCCAGGTTGAGAGGGGGAGGATCGGAGACAAGCCTGTCATCCAGACGCTCAGTAATAATGGTCTGGGCCTGGCTATCGAAAGCATTGCCGTCCACTTTGCGCAGGGTGTTGAAAAGACGTTGCTCAGGGGGCTGCGCCTTGAGTTGTAGCTCCCGCGCTGCGTCGAACGCCACGTAGGAGTCATAGGGAGTCACTTTGCCACTGGGTTCGCACAGCAGCAGGAGCGTGCGGTCGGCGATATGGCGCTGAATCAGCAAGTTCGGTGACGTGGACTCTAGCGAGCTCTGGCTGGGCTCGGAAAGGCTGCCGAGCTTGAATACCGTCACCTCGGAGTTTTCGGTGTGGCGTGCGCGCGTTGAACCGTTGGGGTAGCGCACCACCAGGTCCAGCGTTTCTCGCTGCTGTTCATCCAGGCCGGGTTGCTTGAGTCCGGCCAGTCGCAGGTTGTCGCGTAGCAGGTCACTGATCACTGTGCGATGGCTGCCAGCAAAGGGACTGATACCGCCATTAGGGGGGGCGCTGAAGGCGGGCTGGCTCCAGTAGTTGGGCACGTCTGTGGCCAACGCCTGGTTCAGTTGGCCAGGCAGGGCGCGTAAAGCACTTTGGACCACGCTCATGTCGACGGGGAGTGGTGTGCCCGGGGTGTTGCCGGTATGGGCCAGGAGGTCGGGGCGGGTATCGACCAGTTTGCTGTTGGCGGGTAAGTCTGGCGCAGCGTCGTCTGTCAGGTAGTCCAGGGCTAGGTCCGTTAGGGGCATGCGCTTGAACTGGCCAGGGTTGTCCGGGTCGGGCTGGGCAACGTCGATGTGGTTGATATCGAAGTCCAGTTCGGGTGATGCGCTCTTCAAGGCGTCAGTGAGCAATCGCCCCATGACCGAGTGCAAACCGGGCTCGCCGGCAAACTGGCGACTGACTATCTCGGCGGTCGGGAAGTACACGGTTTTTACCTTGACGGGTTTCTCTGGGGTTGCTTCCTCATCCAGTCGTTGTTTGACGGCCAGTTGGTTTTGCTTGACGGTGAGGGAATGCTCGTCGACTGCGGCGCTTGTCAGTGCGGTGAAGCCATTGCGGTTAAGGGCCGCGCTTTGCTTGAGCACACCTTGCAGGCTGGTATCGGCTGGCGGCTCTGCATAGAAACTCAGAACCTGCTTCAGGGTTGCCGTTTCAATGTTGAAGCAAGGTACGAGTGCCCCGGTTCCCGCACTCAGCTTTTTCGCCAGCGCCACGATGACTGGAGCCACCGCCGACCAGCCTGAAGAGTCATCCAGTGTGAAGGTTTTGGGTGGAGCGCTGGAGCCTCTCGGGATGCGGACCAGCAGGTTCCCGGAGATCGGATCTACTCTGAGGTTTGCAACAACTAGATTGTTTTTTTCTACGAAGTTCAAAAAAGCATCGCTGGAGAGTGCTTCATTAAATGCTTTGGCTGTTTGGGAAAGTGTCGAAAGGATGGGAAGTTCGAGAAATATGACCCTGGAGGGGGGCGGGGCATCAGAAGGGCGTGTTTCGTCTCTGAGTCTGAGCAGGGCAGAAGCGGTTTGGCGCGCCAGTTCCCCGTCGGCTTTATCCACCAGCGCGGACGGCGTTTGATCACGGGGCTCGGGGGGCAGGTCGGAGACCGGTCTGGAAAATTCTTTGGCGATGGTCTCTGCGGTTTGGCGTTGCTGTTCGATGATATGTGCAGATTGCAGGTCGTTGGAGTTTGAGGGGCGCAGGGAGGGAAATGAAGAGTGGGTCAGCAAGTCCTGGATTGAGGCTAATCGCTCGCTTCGGGTGGCGTAGGCAGAGTGGCCGTAGAAGTCGCCGATCAGGGCCAGAGGCGCGCAGTCTTCACCGGTATGAATAAAAGAATACTCAGGTGTGGGCTCCAACGCTCTCGCGGCAGCGGCGACCGCTGCGGATGCTGTTTCCCAGCCAGGGGTGTATTTTGAAAAGTGACCGGACTCACCGCGAATTTCGAAGTCCAGCGAGGCTGAACTGGGGGTCCAGGTAAAGTTTTGCGTATTGATGTTGTTATTTCTGGCAAATGTTGCAAAAGGTTCTGCTTTTAATGCGTCGTTGAATTTTTTCCACACCCTTGCGAATGTGGAGTCGGGCGGGATGTTGTTAACCGTCAGCCTGCTCGGGTCCAGGGCCTCGGAAGGTGCGTTGGAATTGTCATGAAAGGCCAGTGCGAGGGCGTACTGTTTCGCCAGTTCACCGTCACTTTCTTGCACAAGGTACTGGGCATCTTGCAGGTCATCCGTGGACGCCTCCTGGGTGTCGCGTCGGGATCGATTCAGCGGCGCCGCTGTGCTTGGACCCGACCGAGGTTCTGCTAAAGGGTGGGTGCTACTGGAAAAGACAGGTCGGCGCGATTCGATAGCACTCATGAAAATGTCCTTGAAGAGAACGCAGGATGATTTTTTGAACGGCGTTATTCAGCAGTCAATGCCATGAGTAGGTGAGCAGAAAGGAGCATCAGTTCCGATGCAGGTTGTAAGTATTTTCAAGAGCGGCCAGCAAAGGCTGGGCGTGCGGGGCCGGTAGTGAACGTTTGGAATGAGTTGTAGCGATGTAAGCCAGGGTCTACACCTCCAGAAATGGAGAGCAGCTTGACCGTAACCGGGTCTGGCTTACGGCGTGCGTGCCGAATACAGTGGCGTGGCTGCGCCGGCGTTGAGTCGGCGTTCTGTGCCAGGATCGCTGTGACATATTCAAATCACTTCGCCGGTCTACGCTTCCTTCATCCTGAAACTCGTGGGGTTTTCCATGCCGGCCACTCGCTTGACCCTGATTGCCCACGCCAGCATCCAGGACCGCAAACGCGCACGTTTTGCCTTGGATGAGCCGTTGCAAATGGCTTGGCAGCAGGCGCAGTTGTCCCGGGCACAGCGTTTCAAGCGCGCCCCCCATTTGCTCTGCGGCCCCGAGGTCCGAACCTGGCAGACTGCGCTGCTGTTTGGCGAGCACCCGCAGGTGGAAGAGGCCTTGCGCGACTGTGATTTGGGGCGATGGCGCGGGCAAGGCCTCGATGAGGTCCAGCAGGTTGAGCCTGACGCCTTGCAGGCCTGGCTGACGGATGCTACGGCGGCCCCCCATGGTGGTGAGTCCGTTGAGCAACTGTGCGAGCGGGTAGGGCAGTGGCTACAGTCCCTGGAGCAGACCGCGGGCCATGTATTGGCGGTGACCCACCCCTTTGTGATCCGCGCCGCGTTGCTATACGTCACGCAGGGCCCGCTGGCAATGTTCAATCGGATTGATGTGGAGCCGTTGTCCTCCACCGAGCTGCGTTTCAACAACGTCTGGCGCCTGCGCCTGGAAACGCGCGAGACCTGAGCCACGCGAACATGGCAAAATCCCGGCCCCGCACTGAGAACACCTTCATGAAAAAGATCCTGATCATCGGCATTGGCGCCGGCAACCCCGACTACATCACCATGCAGGCGGTGAAGGCGCTGAACCGCACCGATGTGTTTTTCCTGATGGACAAGGGCCAGAGCAAGGACAAACTGATCGACCTGCGTCGGGAGATCTGCCAGACCTATATCGACGCCGGGCATGCCTACCGCTTTGTCGAGGCCGACTGCCCCGAGCGTGTGCGTGGCGAGATCGACTACACCACGGCCGTGCAGGATCTGAACCGCGACAAGCAACAGACCTTCGAACGGATGATCAACGAACAGATGGCCGACGGCGAAGTGGGGGCCTTCCTGGCCTGGGGCGACCCGGCGTTGTACGACAGCACCATCCGCATCCTGCAGGCGATCCTGGCCAGTGGCAGCAGTGTGTTTGAGTTTGAGGTCATCCCCGGAATCACCAGCGTCCAGGCCTTGGCGGCCCAGCACAAGGTGCCACTGAACCGCATCGGTCGTTCCATCGAGATCACCACCGGGCGTCGGCTCGCGGCGGGGCAGGTCGGTGATGCCGATACGCTGGTGGTGATGCTGGATGCCGAGGACTCTTACCGCCGCGTCGCGGATCAGCAGATGGACATCTATTGGGGTGCGTACCTGGGCACCCCGGACGAAATCCTGATCAGCGGCAAGGTGGCCGAAGTGGCCGAGGAAATCGAACGCGTGCGCAAGGCGGCGCGCCAGGCCAATGGCTGGATCATGGACACTTACTTGCTACGCAAGCCCTGATTGCTGTAGGAACGCGGTCATCAAGCCCGTTCCCACATTGAGCTCACTGCTCAGGGGAATCAGCGCCGCAGGTAGGAGCCAAAATCGATATCCCCGGCGCTGAGGATCGCCTGCACCCGGTTGTGCACATTCAGTTTGCGCAGGATCGCCGACACATGGGCCTTCACCGTTGTCTCGGCAATCTCCAGGGTGTAGGCAATCTGCTTGTTCGACTCGCCCTTGGTCATTCGCTCCAGGACCAGCAACTGCTTGCGTGTCAGGGCCTGGAGCAATTCCGGGGCGAAGGCCGGATTGTCGTGCATGCGCCGCTGGCCGAGGTTTTTCTGGGTGCGGATGATGTCTGGCGGCAGGTAGACGTTGCCATTGAGAATCTGCTGGATCGCCTCGGTCATCTGCGCCCGTGGCGAGGATTTGGTGATGAAACCGACCGCGCCATAGGTAATGGCTTGCAGCACGATTTGCTTGTCCTGCTCGGCCGAGACAATTACCACTGGAATGGTCGGCGCTTCGTTGCGCAGGTTGATCAGGCCATTGAGGCCGTGCATGCCGGGCATGTTCAGGTCCAGCAGGATCAGGTCGAGGTCGTCGTGTTCCTGGGTCAGGGCCAGGGCGCTGTCCAGGTCGGCGGTTTCCATCACTTCGCTACCGGCAAAGCCGTCGCTGATGACGTTATGGATCGCTTCGCGAAACAGCGGGTGATCGTCGGCAATCAGAATTTTGTACATGGCCGTTCACCTTTTTATTGTGATTGTTCAGTGGACAAGTTCAAAGGGCTCAGGGTGTGCTGCGGCGACTGGCAGCTCGGCTGCCTCCCACGCGTCCAGGCCCTCGCGATACCAATACACAGCGGTATAGCCCAAGGCATTGGCCCGTTTTACCGCGTTCCAACTCAGCCAGCAATCGGAGCGGCAGTAGAACACCAACGGTTGTGCCAGGTTACCGCCACTGTAGGCATACAGGTGGCGGGCAAAATAGCTTTGCCACTCGGGCGTCAGCTCACCATCGCCAGTATTGGCCAGCCAGTGGCTGCCGGGCAGGTTGGCATGGGGCTGGTCTTCGATGAACTGGCCGTGCAGCCATTGCCGGCGGTAGACGTCGATCAGCACCGGGCGCGGCTGTTGTGTCAGTAGGGTTTGCAAGGCCTGGGTATCGACGATGGTCGCGCCCGGCAAGTGTTCTGGGGTGGGGCTGCGGTAGAAGTTGATGCGGTAGCCGTCGCGGGAAAACAGCGCGGTTGGCGGTTGGGCAGCCGCCAGCAGCGGGGTCAGCGACAGCACTGCAACCAGAGTCAGGCGGGCGGGCAGCATGGCAGGTTCGATCCTTATAGTTATGCGCCCATTACATGCCAGTCGAGCTGCCTTGGGAATGCGACGATAGACAGCAAAACCAGTACCAAAGTAGTAAATCGCCTGTTGCCTGAGGGCTCTAGCATGAACGCAATGCTCATCCCCAGGAGTTGTACGATCATGCGAATCCTCAAGGCGCTGCTCTTGCCGTTTTTGCTGATCCTCAGCCTGATCGGGGTCGACAAGCTCCACGGCCCGCGACCGTCGCCCACTGCGATGATGCAAGTGCATGCACCATGAATATCCTACTGGTGGACAAACACGCGGTGGTGCGGCTCGGCTACGCCAGCCTGTTGCGGGCGCAGTTGCCGGGCGTCGAAGTGCGCGAGGCGGGCAGTGGTGAAGATGCACTGCTGCGGGTGCAGGAAGCAGTGCCGAACCTGGTGATCACAGGTGTCGGCCTGCCAGGCATCAGCGGCCTGGAAACCACCCGCCGCCTGCGCCAGCGCCTGCCGCAATTGCGCGTGTTGTTTTTCAGCCAGCACGATGAGTTGCCCCTGGTGCGCCAGGCCCTGGAGGCCGGTGCATCGGGCTATATCACCAAGGGCGCAACGCCTGCGGTGATGAATGAAGCAGTGCAGCGCCTCCTCGACGGCCATACCTATATCGAGCAGGCCCTGGCCACGGAGTTGGCCTTTCATCCGAGTGATCATCGGTTGCAGGGCATGACGGCCCGTGAGCTAGAGATTTTCCTGATGCTGGCCAAGGGCACGCCCACCCGTTCGATCGCCGATCAACTGAGTATCAGCAGCAAGACCGTGTCCAATTACCTGACGTTGCTCAAGAGCAAGTTGCAGGTTACGTCCCATGCCGAATTGGTACATGTGGGGATTGACCTGGGGGTGGTGCGGGCGGCGGGATGATCCACACCGCCCACTGGCGGTCAGCGATCCCAAGTGGTGGGGCAGTCCTTGCAGCCCTCCATGTTCGCATCCTGGAAATTGGCATAGTGCTGGCGGGTGCCACTGAGGGTGGCCCGTTCCAGGTTGCTTTCACCGAACTTGGCTTCTTGCAGGTTGGCATCGCTCAGGTCCGCCCCTTGCAGGTCGGCCTTGCTCAACCAGGTCATTTCCAGGTCCGCCGCACGCAGGTTGGCCTTGTGCAGCTTGGCCCCGGACAAGCGCGCAAATTGCAGGTAAGCGCCGCTGAGGTTGGCGTTTTCGAATTGTGCGCCCTGGGCGAACATGCCCCAGCCTTGCACCGCCATCAATGTGGCGCCGCTGAAATCTGCCAGGCGCAGGTTGGCTTGTTGCAGGCTCGCGCGGGTCAGGTTGGCACCTTGCAGTTGAGCTTTTTCCAGGTTGGCCAAGTCGAGGTTGGCGTGGCGCAGGTCGGCCTCGCGCAGGTCAGCCCCGGCCAGGTTCATTTTGCTCAAGTCCTGGTTGCGCAGGTTGGCGCCCTTGAGGTTGGCGCCGGGGCATTGGCTGTGGGGCGCGATGGTGCAACCGTTGATGACCAGCGGTTGGTCGTCACCCTCGTCGGCGTAGGCCTGGGGCAACGCGAGCAGTAGCAATAAAGGCAGGTATTTCATCACAAGACCTCGAAGGTGGAAGGGGCTGCCCAAAGCAGCCCCTCTTGCCATCAGATGGATTATTTTTGGGCGGTCTTGTTATCCCAGCTCGGGATCTTGAACACCCAGAACGACCCGCCTTGCGCCACCGGTTTGGTCAGCTCGGCCATGTCGCCGCCCCACAACGGCACCGCGCCGCCGTAGCCTACGGTCACGCCGATGTACTGCTCGCCATCCTGTTCCCAGGTAACCGGCGGGGAGACGATGCCGCTGCCGGTCTGGAACTTCCACAGCTCCTTGCCGGTTTTTGCATCGAAGGCCTTGAAGAAACCATCCCCCGTCCCGGTGAACACCAGGTTGCCCTTGGTCGCCAGCACGCCGGCCCACAACGGCAGGGCTTCTTTGTGCTCCCACACCACCTTGCCGGTGGTCGGGTTCATTGCGCGCAAGGTGCCGACGTGGTCGTCATACATGCGCTTGATACGAAAGCCCATGCCCAGGTACGCCGAGCCCTTCTTGTAGTTCACCTCTTCGGTCCAGTATTCCTCTTTCCACTGGTTGCCCGGGATATAGAACAGGCCTGTGTCCTGGCTATACGCCATGGGGTTCCAGTTCTTGCCACCGAGGAACGGCGGCGAGACTTCCACCGGCTTGCCCTTGGTTTCGCCCGGCAATGGCTTGGCCGGCCGCTGGCCTTCGTTTTCTACGGGGCGCCCGGTCTTGAGGTCGATATGGCTGGCCCAGGTGATGTTGTCGACAAACGGGAAGGCGTTCTGCAGCTTGCCGTTGTTGCGGTCCACCACGTAGAAGAACCCGTTGCGGTCGGCGTGGCCGGTGGCCTTGACCACTTTGCCGTCCTTGTCCTTGTAGTCGAACAGCACCAGCTCGTTGTTGCCGGAGAAGTCCCAGGCATCGTTTGGCGTGTGCTGGTAGAACCATTTCACTTCGCCGGTGCTTGGGTCGACGCCGACCTGGCCTGAGGTGTAGAGGCTATCGAAGTCGTGGGGATTGCCGTCCTTGGAGGTCCGCGCCCAGGTGTTCCACGGGCCGGGGTTGCCGGCGCCGACGATGATGGTGTTGGTCTCGGCATCGAAACTGGCGCTCTGCCAAGGGGCACCACCACCGTGGCTCCAGGCCTCGACCTTGCCGGTTTCGGTGGTCGGATCATCCGGCCACGAAGGCGCTTTCACGTCGCCGGTGGTGGTGCTGTCCTTGCCATTGAGACGGCCCATGTGGCCCTCGACAAACGGACGCATCCACACCTCTTCGCCGGTGTCCGGGTCGCGGGCAAACAGTTGGCCGACCACACCGAACTCATCACCGGAGCTACCGTGGATCAGCAGGACCTTGCCGGTGACCTTGTCTTTGATCAGCACCGGGGCGCCGGTCATGGTGTAGCCGGCGGCGTGGTCGCCGAATTTCTTGTTCCACACCACTTTGCCAGTGTTTTTGTCGAGGGCGATCAGGCGTGCATCGAGGGTGCCGAAGTAGATCTTGTCGCCGAAGATCGCCGCACCGCGGTTGACCACGTCACAGCACGGGCGAATGTTGTCGGGCAGGCGGTGGTTGTAGGTCCACAGGCGCTTGCCGGTCTTGGCGTCGAGGGCGAAGACCCGGGAGTAGGAACCGGTGACATACACCACGCCGTCGCTGACGATGGCCTGGGATTCCTGGCCGCGCTGCTTCTCATCGCCGAACGAGTAGGACCAGGCCGGCGTCAGCTTGAATACGTTTTTGTCGTTGACCTGAGCCAGCGGGCTCCAGCGCTGGGCATTGGTGCCCATGCCGTATTGCAGCACGTCCTTGGTGGTCAGGTGGTCGTTGGCAATGTCTTCCCAGGTGATGTTGCGAGTCTGCTTCGAAGGTTCGGTCGCAGAGAAGCTCGCCGCACTCAAGGACAGGCTGCCGACCAGCAGGAAAGCCTGCACGGCAAGGCTCAGCGGCGAGAGGGCGGGTAGCGATCTTATTGTCATGGTTGCAGTTCCCAGTGGAGGTTTTGGCCTGCACAGGTTGCTGCGTGGACGGGGCGCCCGGATACGGAAAATGTCCCGGTGTGGCCGGGACAATTTCCCGAACCGCATCTGATTTAGCAGTGCCTCGCAAGCCTTACTACCAAGGGAGTAGACCCCGGCCACCAAAGCAGCATACGGCCCTTGGCGAGGCGTTCCTAAGATGGTTGCCATAGCCTCTGCAAAGGGGTTTTGCGTGCAATCCTGAGGGAAAAACAATGACAACAAAACGCAACGCCTTGCTGCTGGCTGGCCTCTTGGCCGGCGTGATCGGTACAGGCTCCGTCTGGGCCCATGGCAACGTGACACCCACGGCCGTGGAAACCAAGGGACTGACGCCGGTCAAGGATGCCGGCGTGACACTGGATGCCGATGGTTGGGCGGCGGTGAACCCGTATCGCCAGTCGCCGCAGCGCGACAAGGCCGTGGAAGTCGGCGCTTCGGCCTACAACCAGAACTGCGCCGCGTGCCACGGCCTGGAAGCCAAGTCCGGTGGGATCGCGCCTGACCTGCGCATGCTTGATGAGGGCGATGCCGGGGACGAATGGTTTGTGGAGCGGGTGCGCCATGGCGCAGTGCGCGATGGCCGGGTGTATATGCCGAAGATGGCCGACTACCTGAGCCAGGAAGCCTTGTGGGCGGTGCGCACTTATCTTGATAGCGTGCACGTCGAGGAGTAAGCCATGGGCTGGCGCGCACATTGGCTGTTGGCCTGCTGGTTGCCACTGGCCGCCTACGGGATGGACCCCGGCAAAGACCCGGTGCCGTCGGTGATGTGGAGCTACTACCACAAGCAGTATCTGGACAATGCTCCGTTCGTCTTTGATGAGCGGGTCAAGTTGCTGGCGCCGCCATTTGCCGAGGATGCACGCCAGGTACCGCTGGAAATCGACGCCCGCGCCTTCAAGGACGAGGTGGTGAAAATCATCGCCTGGGCCGAACTCAATCCACTGCCGAAAATTGTCGATTTCCAGCCGGGAGAGGGCGTGTTGCCGTGGTTGGCGATCCGCATTCGTATCGAACAGGCCACGCCGCTGCGCGCCGCCGTATTGACCAAGGATGGTCTGTGGCATGTCGGCTCGACCCTGATCGACGCCGCCGGCGGTGGCTGCACGGCGCCCAGCGTGGTGCGCAGCCAGCCGGGCTGGGAAGAGCATTTGGGCGAGGTGTTGGGCGGTCGTTACCCACGCAGCGACTTCAGCCGGTTGCGCCTGCAAGTGGCGCACCCGATGGACAATGGCATGGTCAGCGGCATCCCTGAGTTCTATATCAACCATGCCGAATTGCGCGACGCCCAGGATCGGGTGCTGGCACGCCTGGAGTTGTTTGCGGCGGTCAGCGAGAACCCCGACCTGGCGTTTGACCTGCAAAGCCCAGGGCCGGTGCGCCTGCTGCTGCGCGACACCAGCGGCAGCCAATTCGAAGGGGCGATCCCATGAGACTGCTCCTGTGGCTATTGCTCGGCCTGAGCCTGCCGGCGCTGGCTGATCTGGACTACGCCCTCAAACCCCGGCAAATCGCCGCCGATACCTGGCTGCTGGAAGGCAGCACCGATAATTTCGCCAGGGACAACGGCGGCAATATCGTCAATACCGGGTTTATCGTCACCCAGGCCGGGGTGGTGGTGATCGACACCGGGCCGTCCCGGCGCTATGGCGAGGCATTGCGCCAGGTAATTGCCACGGTCACTGACAAACCGGTGATCCAGGTCCTGTTGACCCATCACCATCCCGACCATGTGCTGGGCAATCAGGCGTTCAAGGACGTGCCCATTGGTGCCCTGCAAGGCACCATCACGTTGCTGCGCGAGCAGGGCGACGTCATGGCGCAAAATATGTACCGCATGGTCGGCGACTGGATGCGCGGCACCGAAGTGCTGCTGCCGAGCCAAACCATCACGCCCGGCGTGCAGACCTTCGGCAATCATCGTTTGCGCCTGTTGGCCTTGAGTGGGCACACGGGTGCCGATCTGGCGATTCTCGATGAAACAACCGGCGTGCTGTTTGCCGGTGACCTGGTGTTTTACCAGCGCGCCCTGACCACCCCCAATACCCCGGGCCTGTCGGTATGGCTGGCGGATATCGCCACCCTGCAAGGCCTGCCCTGGAAGGTGATCGTGCCCGGTCATGGCCCAGTGGCAACCGACACCCAACCCTTCGCGCAAATGCGTGACTACCTGGGCTGGCTCGACCAGCTCATGGCCACCGGTGCCGCCAACGGCAGCGCCATGGGCGAGATGATCCGCAGCCCCATCCCCGAACGTTTCGCGGCCATCAGCTTGAGCCGCTACGAACTGATCCGCAGTGTCAGCCACCTGTATCCCCGCTACGAACGCGGGCAGATGCAACGGATAGATCAATAACAACATCACACCGAAAGAGGCCTTATCATGATCTACGCACAACCTGGCACCCCCGGCGCCATCGTCACTTTCAAGCCGCGCTACGGTAACTTCATCGGTGGCGAGTTTGTGGCCCCGGTCAACGGTGAGTACTTCACCAACACCTCGCCGGTCACCGGGGAAGTGATCGCTGAATTTGCGCGCTCCAGTGCCGCCGATATCGACAAGGCCCTGGACGCTGCCCACGCTGCCGCCGACGCCTGGGGCAAAACCTCGGCCCAGGATCGCTCCCTGGTGCTGTTGAAAATTGCCGACCGCATCGAGCAGCACCTGGAAGTGCTGGCCGTGACCGAGACCTGGGACAACGGCAAGGCCGTACGCGAGACCTTGAATGCCGACGTACCCTTGGCCGCCGACCACTTCCGCTACTTCGCCGGCTGCATCCGCGCCCAGGAAGGCGGCGCCGCCGAGATCAACGAACTGACCACCGCCTATCACTTCCACGAGCCCCTGGGTGTGGTCGGGCAGATCATCCCGTGGAACTTCCCGCTGCTGATGGCCGCCTGGAAACTCGCCCCGGCCCTGGCCGCCGGCAACTGCATCGTGCTCAAACCTGCTGAGCAGACGCCATTGTCGATCATGGTATTTGCCGAGCTGATCGCCGACCTGCTGCCGGCCGGCGTGCTGAACATTGTCCAGGGCTTTGGCCGTGAAGCCGGCGAGGCCCTGGCCACCAGCAAGCGCATCGCCAAGATCGCCTTTACCGGCTCCACCCCGGTGGGCGCGCACATCATGCACGCGGCGGCGGAGAACATTATTCCGTCTACCGTCGAGCTGGGCGGCAAGTCACCGAATATCTTCTTTGCAGACATCATGCAGGCGGAACCGGCCTTTATCGAAAAAGCCGCCGAGGGCCTGGTGCTGGCGTTCTTCAACCAGGGTGAGGTGTGCACCTGTCCGTCGCGGGCGCTGGTGCAGGAGTCGATCTACGAACCGTTCATGGCCGAGGTGATGAAGAAGATCGTCAAGATCAAGCGCGGCAACCCGCTGGACACCGAGACCATGGTCGGCGCCCAGGCGTCCGAGCAGCAGTACGACAAGATCCTCTCGTACCTGACCATCGCCCAGGAGGAGGGCGCCGAACTGCTGGCCGGTGGCGCCGCCGAGCACCTGGAGGGCGACCTGTCCAGCGGCTATTACATCCAGCCGACCCTGCTCAAGGGCCACAACAAAATGCGCGTGTTCCAGGAAGAAATCTTCGGCCCGGTGGTGGGTGTGACCACCTTCAAGGACGAAGCCGAAGCCCTGGCGATTGCCAACGACAGCGAATTCGGCCTGGGTGCCGGGCTGTGGACCCGCGACATCAACCGCGCCTACCGCATGGGCCGGGCGATCAAGGCCGGGCGGGTGTGGACCAACTGTTATCACCTGTACCCGGCGCATGCAGCGTTTGGTGGCTACAAAAAGTCGGGCGTGGGGCGTGAGAACCACAAGATGATGTTGGATCATTACCAGCAGACCAAGAACCTGCTGGTGAGCTACGACATCAACCCGCTGGGGTTCTTCTGATCTAACGCGGTCAAAAAAGTGGGAGAGGGCTTGCTCGCGATAGCGGTGAAGCAGTGACAGGGTTGCTGGCTGTCACACCGCCATCGCGAGCAAGCCCGCTCTTATCAAATATAAAATAAGCTACTGATTTTAAAGGGTTAAACATTACCTCTAAAAGCTGATTAGTGGGGACTCCCACATTTGACCTTCATTCAGCCCAAAATCCCGGATCCACAGCCAATCCCTTGTGGGAGCTGTCGAGCTTTAGCGAGGCTGCGATGGCGGCGACACAGGCACTGAAGATGTCGCCTGACCCACCGCTATCGCAGCCTCGCCGGGGCTCGACAGCTCCCACCTTTGATCTTCATC
>NZ_JAHIDY010000035.1:0-67354 GCF_018732265.1 Pseudomonas sp. TAE6080 | reverse complement strand
ACTGCGCCGGAAGTGGGGCGAATTATAGACAGATATAAATCGCCGTCAACCGTTACTTTCACATTTCTGTCATATCGGTCAAAAAAGCTCCAGAAACGCAAAGGCCGGCCCCAAGGGGCCGGCCTTCTGCTCATCCGACCTTACAAGCTAGGGAAGGCAAACTGCGATGCTTCATGGCTTGCACGCTGTGGCCAGCGCTGGGTGATCGCCTTGCGACGGGTATAGAAACGCACCCCGTCCGGCCCATAAGCGTGCAAGTCGCCAAACAGCGAACGCTTCCAGCCGCCAAAGCTGTGATAAGCCACCGGCACCGGCAAGGGCACGTTAACCCCCACCATGCCCACTTCAATCTCGTCACAGAACAGACGCGCCGCCTCACCGTCACGGGTGAAGATGCAGGTACCGTTGCCATATTCATGGTCGTTGATCAGTTGCATCGCCGCTTCCAGGCTGTTCACCCGGACGACGCACAGCACTGGGCCAAAGATCTCTTCTTTATAGATACGCATCTCAGGCGTCACGCGATCAAACAGGCAACCACCCAGGAAGAAACCGTCCTCATTCCCGGCAACGCTCAGGCCACGCCCATCGACCACCAGCTCAGCGCCCGAAGACACACCATCTTCTATATAGCCGCTGACCTTGTCGCGCGCCTGCGCAGAAACCAGTGGCCCCATGTCCAGGCCACAGGAAGTACCCGCACCAATCTTCAGTGCCTTGATCTGCGGCACCAGCTTGGCAATCAATGCATCCGCCACCTGGTCACCCACGCAGACCGCCACCGAGATCGCCATGCAACGCTCGCCGCAGGAGCCATAGGCAGCGCCCATCAAGGCACTCACGGCGTTGTCCAGATCTGCATCCGGCATCAGCACCGCATGGTTCTTCGCCCCGCCCAGCGCCTGCACACGCTTGCCGCGCTTGGTCGCTTCGGAATAGATGTACTCGGCAATCGGCGTCGAGCCAACAAAACTCAAGGCCTTGACCTCAGGTGCCTCGATCAGTGCATCCACCGCGCCCTTGTCGCCATGGACCACACTCAACACACCTTTGGGCAAACCGGCTTCCTGCAACAGCTGGGCAATCAGCAGCGTCGAGCTTGGGTCGCGCTCCGATGGCTTGAGGATGAAGCAGTTACCGCAGACGATGGCCAGTGGATACATCCACAGCGGCACCATGGCCGGGAAGTTGAACGGCGTAATACCGGCCACCACGCCCAGTGGCTGGAAGTCGGACCAGGCATCAATGTTCGGGCCGACGTTACGGCTGTATTCACCCTTGAGGATCTCCGGCGCCGAACACGCGTACTCGACGTTCTCGATCCCGCGCTTCAACTCGCCGGCAGCGTCTTCCAGGGTCTTGCCATGCTCTTCGCTGATCAACTGCGAGATACGCGCTTCGTTCTGCTCCAGCAATTGCTTGAAACGAAACATCACCTGGGCGCGTTTGGCCGGTGGCGTATTACGCCAGGCCGGAAATGCCGCCTTGGCCGAGTCGATCGCCTGTTGAATGGTTTCACGGCTGGCCAATGGCACCTGGTGAATCACCTGGCCGGTGGACGGGTTGTAAACGTCGGCACTACGACCGCTGTCGTTGACCATTTCGCCATTGATCAAATGCTGGATAAGGCTCATGCAAGGCTCCTGAAAAGTTGTCCACAGGCGCGACACGCGTCGCGCCTGGCTGTTGTTCTATATAGAAGGAGAAATCAGTCGATCTTGTTCAGCACTTCGCCGACGGCATCGAACAAGCGATCCAGGTCCTGCGGCTTGCTGTTGAAGGTTGGGCCGAACTGCAGGGTGTCGCCGCCAAAGCGCACATAGAACCCGGCCTTCCACAACGCCATGCCCGCTTCGAATGGACGCACAATGGCATCCCCATCACGCGGCGCGATCTGGATCGCACCGGCCAGGCCGTAGTTACGGATGTCGATTACGTTCTTGCTGCCCTTCAAGCCGTGCAGCGCATTCTCAAAGTGCGGAGCGACTTCGGCCACGCTCTGCACCAGGTTTTCCTTCTGCAGCAAATCCAATGCCGCCAAGCCAGCAGCACAGGCTACCGGGTGCGCCGAGTAGGTATAGCCGTGTGGGAATTCCACCGCGTACTCAGGCGTCGCCTGGTTCATGAAGGTCTGATAGATCTCACTGCTGGCAATCACCGCGCCCATTGGGATCGCACCGTTGGTGACTTGCTTGGCGATGCACATCAGGTCTGGCGTCACACCGAAGCTGTCCGCACCGAACATCGAGCCGGTACGGCCAAAACCGGTGATCACTTCGTCGAACACCAACAGGATGTTGTGCTGGTCACAGATTTCACGCAGGCGCTTGAGGTAGCCCTGTGGCGGAACAAGTACGCCCGCAGAACCAGCCAGCGGCTCAACAAATACCGCGGCAATATTTGATGCGTCGTGCAACTCAATCAACTTGAGCAACTCGTCAGCCAAGGCAATGCCACCCAGCTCCGGCATACCGCGCGAGTACGCATTGCTCGCCAGCAAGGTGTGCGGCAGGTGATCGACATCCATCATCGCCTGGCCAAAAATCTTACGGTTGCCGTTGACGCCGCCCAGGCTGGTGCCCGCGATGTTCACCCCGTGATAACCACGGGCACGCCCGATCATCTTGGTCTTGGTCGCCTGGCCCTTCAGGCGCCAGTAGGCACGCACCATCTTCACCGCCGTATCGGCGCACTCGGAACCGGAGTCAGTAAAAAACACATGGTTCAGGTTACCTGGGGTCAGGTCGGTAATCTTTTCTGCCAACTGAAAGGACAGCGGATGACCGTATTGGAAGCCTGGCGAGTAATCCAGGGTGCCCAGTTGCTTGGCAACCGCTTCCTGGATTTCCTTGCGGGTGTGCCCCGCGCCGCAGGTCCACAGGCCCGACAACGAGTCGTACACCCGGCGCCCCTTGTCATCGATCAACCAACTGCCTTCGGCCCCCACGATCAGTCGCGGGTCGCGCTGGAAGTTGCGGTTGGCGGTGTAAGGCATCCAGTGAGCGTCCAGCTTTAGTTGGCTGGCCAGGGTGGATGGGGCGTTTTCGGGCATGTTCATCAGCAAAACCTCGCAGGGCAAAAGGCAGCGTCGGGATTGAAAAGCGTTGTTGCAGCTAAATTGCCACGAGGATAAAGTCTGGGAAATCCAACTCTTCTAACCTTCAGTCAGGTCTTTACTAAACTATGAGCAGCCGCCGACCCGACCCACTGGCCCAAGTCAGCGACTTCGATATCCGCCTGTTGCGCATCTTTCGCAGTGTGGTGGAGTGCGGAGGCTTCTCGGCGGCGGAAACGGTGCTGGGCATCGGGCGCTCAGCCATCAGCCAACAAATGAGCGATCTCGAACAACGCCTGGGCCTGCGCCTGTGCCAACGCGGGCGCGCCGGCTTCTCCCTGACGGAAGAAGGCCGGGAGGTCTACCAATCGGCCCTGCAACTGTTGAGTGCGTTGGAAAGTTTCCGCACCGAGGTCAACGGCCTGCACCAGCACCTGCGCGGCGAACTGATCATAGGCCTGACCGATAACCTGGTGACCCTGCCCCATATGCGCATCACCCATGCATTGGCGCAGTTGAAAGAGCGCGGCCCGGATGTGCAGATCCAGATCCGCATGATCGCCCCCAATGAAGTGGAACAAGGCGTGCTCGACGGGCGCCTGCATGTCGGCGTGGTGCCCCAGGCCAGCGCGCTGTCGGGCCTGGAGTATCAGCCCTTGTACAGCGAGCGCTCTCTGCTCTACTGCGCGGTGGGCCATCCGCTGTTTTATGCCGACGACAAGCAACTGGACGACCAACGCATCAATAGCCAGGACGCCATCGCACCGACTTTCCGTCTGCCCGCCGATATCCAGGCCCACTATCAAGCGCTCAACTGCACCGCCAGCGCTTCCGACCGCGAAGGCATGGCCTTCCTGATTCTCACCGGGCGCTACATCGGCTACCTGCCTGACCACTACGCCAGCCTATGGGTGCAACAAGGCCGACTACGTGCGCTGAAATCGCCTACACGCTTTTACGATTTAAGCCTGGCTTCGGTCACCCGCAAGGGCCGCCGCCCTCATTTGGTGCTGGAAAGCTTTCTCGACAGCCTGGCCGCAACCCGCTGATACGGCCCCCATACAAAACCTGAGCAAGTGGACAGTTTTTTGCAAGGCATAGGGACCATGAACCGTCAGCCCTGAGTCCCCATGCCATGCCAGCAGAATCCTCCAGCCCCAGCGACCTGATCTACGGCCTCAACGACCGCCCCAAGCCACTGCCCGCCTTGCTCGCAGCCTTGCAACATGTACTCGCCAGCTTCGTCGGCATCATCACCCCGCCCTTGATCATCGGCTCCACCCTGGGCCTGGCCGCCCACTTGCCCTACTTGATCAGCATGGCGTTGATGGTTTCCGGCGTAGGCACCTTCATCCAGGCCCGTAGGCCCTTTGGGATTGGCGCGGGCATGATTTGCCTGCAAGGCACCAGCTTTGCCTTTCTCGGCGCAGTGTTATCGGCCGGTTTCCTGGTCAAGCAGCGCGGCGGCAGCCCGGAAGACATCCTGGCGATGATTTTCGGCGTGTGCTTTTTCGGCGCGCTGGTGCAGATCGTGCTGAGCCGTTTTATCGGCCAATTGCGCCGGGTCATCACGCCGCTGGTGACCGGCATTGTGATTACTCTGATTGGGATCAGCCTGATCAAAGTGGGCATCACCGACCTGGGCGGCGGCTTCAATGCCCCGGACTTTGGCGCGCCGACCAACCTGGCCCTGGGCCTGTTCGTGGTGCTGACGATTATCCTGCTCAACCGTTCGGATACCCCGTGGGTACGCCTTAGCGCGATCATCATCGGCCTGGTACTGGGCAGCCTCGCTGCATGGTTCAGCGGCAAACTGATACCCCAGCCCCTGCCCGACCTGCCCTTGATCAGCCTGCCGACACCGTTCCGTTTTGGTTTCAACTTCGACTGGAGCGCCTTCCTGCCGGTCGCGCTGATTTATCTGATCAGCAGCATCGAAACCGTCGGCGATCTCACCGCCAACTGCATGATCGCCCGCCAACCCATCAGCGGCCCTTCCTATATAAGCCGGCTCAAGGGCGGCGTGCTCGGGGATGGCGTCAGCTGCATGATCGCCGCCACCTTCAGCGCCTTTCCCAACACCACCTTCGCCCAGAACAACGGGGTGATTCAGTTGACCGGCGTCGCCAGCCGCTATGTGGGGCTATACATCGGCGTGGTGCTGTTTTGTCTCGGGCTGTTTCCGCTGATTGGTGCGGTGCTGCAGCAGATTCCCAAGCCAGTGCTCGGCGGCGCAACCCTGGTGATGTTCGGCAGTGTCGCCGCCGCCGGTGTGCGCATCCTGGCGCAGGCCCCGCTGGATCGACGTAGCATGCTGATCATCGCCACCTCGTTTGGGGTCGGCCTGGGCATCGCCGCGCAACCGAATTTGTTGCACCTGATGCCAACCCTGGTGCAAAACCTGTTCGACTCGGCCATCACCAGCGGCGGGATGACGGCCATTGTGTTGTGCCTGATCCTGCCGGAATCCAAGGCCGCGGCACCTGCCGCAAATCCGCTGGTGGAACACGACACGCTGGAACCGCTTTGACGCTTTTATCGTATCGGGACTTGTCTGAGGCTTGAGGGTGGGTTATCTGTGCAGCAATCGCATTCATCGATCTGCACGGAAACCTCCATGAGCCTCGAAGTTCCTGCCCACAACAGCCACGCCGGAAAACCTGCCAGTCGCATTCGGCAAAAGAACGAACAAGCGATCATCCAGGCCGCCGAAGACGAATTCGCCCGGCATGGCTACAAAGGCACCAGCATGAACACCATCGCCGCGAGTGCCGGGCTGCCGAAGGCCAACCTGCACTATTACTTCACCAATAAGCTGGGGCTGTATATCGCGGTGCTGAGCAATATCCTCGAACTGTGGGACAGCACCTTCAACACCCTCACCGCCGAGGATGATCCCGCCGAGGCGCTGACTCGCTACATCCGCACCAAGATGGAGTACTCCCGTCGCCAACCGCAAGCCTCGCGGATCTTCGCCATGGAGATCATCAGCGGTGGCGAATGCCTTACCGAATATTTCAGCCAGGACTACCGCACCTGGTTCAGCGGTCGGGCTGCGGTGTTCCAGGCCTGGATAGATGCCGGCAAGATGGACCCCGTGGATCCGGTACACTTGATCTTCCTGCTGTGGGGCAGCACCCAGCATTACGCTGACTTCGCGACCCAGATCTGCCGCGTGACCGGTCGCACCAAGCTGACCAAGCAGGATATGGAAGACGCTGGCAGCAACCTCATCCACATTATTCTCAAGGGCTGCGGCATCAAGCCGGCCCTCTGAACGAAGCGAGCCGATGCCTTTCACCCTTACGGGCTTTTGTGAATTTCGCGAAGAAATCCGCAAAAGCCGCTTCATCACCTTTGCCGCACCGATTACCAGCCCGCAAGACGCCCAGGCGTTTATCGAGCAGCACAGCGACCTCAACGCCACGCACAACTGCTGGGCCTGGAAACTGGGCGGGCAGTACCGCAGCAACGATGACGGCGAACCCGGCGGCACCGCCGGGCGCCCGATCCTGGCCGCCATCGAGGCCCAGGGCTTTGATCAGGTCGTGGTGCTGGTGGTCCGTTGGTACGGCGGCATCCAGCTAGGCACCGGTGGCCTGGCCCGTGCCTATGGCGGTGGCGCCAATAAATGCCTGCAAAACGCCGAACGGGTCGAACTGATCAGCCGCGTGCCCTTGAGCTGCGCCTGCGGCTTCGCCGAACTGACCCTGGTCAAGCTGCGCGTCGCCGAACTGGGCGGCCTGGTGCTGGAAGAAACCTTCACCGCCAACGGTGTTGAGCTGCAATTGGCACTCGGCGAAGCCCATATCGACACCCTGCAAACGCAGTTGGCCGACCTGAGCCGCGGGCGAATCCTGCTGCAACGTTGAACCTGATAATGTTGTTCACTGAACCTCGACGCCAAAGGAAGCCTTCATGTCTACGCCAAAAACCGCATTGATCATCGGCGCCTCGCGCGGGCTGGGCCTTGGCCTGGTCAAGCAATTGCTCCAGGACGGCTGGGACGTGACCGCCACCGTGCGTGATCCGGGCAAGGCCGATGCCCTGAAAGCCGTGGGCCCGGTCCAGATCGAAAAACTCGACATGGACGACCAGCAAGCCGTGATCGCCCTGAGCCAGCGCCTCAAGGACCGCACCTTTGACCTGCTGTTCGTCAATGCCGGCGTCAAAGGCCCGGCCAACCAGACCCCGGGCCACGCGACCCTGGCTGAAGTCGGCCAGCTGTTTTTCACCAATGCCGTGGCACCGATCAACCTCGCCCAGCGCTTTGCCCCGCAGATTCGCCAGGGCAGCGGCGTGCTGGCATTCATGAGCTCGGTGCTGGGCAGCGTGACCATGCCCGATGCGCCAGACCTGGCACTGTACAAAGCCAGCAAGGCCGCGCTGAACTCCATGACCAACAGTTTTGTGACGCAATTGGGCGAGCAGAAGCTGACGGTGTTGTCGCTGCACCCGGGCTGGGTCAAGACCGACATGGGCGGCGAAGGTGCCGACCTGGATGTGGAGACCAGCGTGCGCGGCCTGATTGCCCAAGTGAACGCCTACACCGGCAAGGGTGGCCATCACTTCGTCAACTACAAGGGCGAGACCATTCCCTGGTAACCAGCAGATGAGCGGTGGATAGACCCCACCGCTCACTCCACGTAGACTGCCCTCCTCGCCCTTACCGGCGACCCTGGATCAGCAGACAGGGCAACACTGAGCTGGCAAACCTGAACCCATCATTCAGAGGAGCCGGCCAATGCCTGCGACCCGTATCTGGTTAAAAAACCCTCTCGCGATCTTCACTGCCAATGCCCTGGACGCCCGTGGCGGCCTGGTGCTGCAAGACGGCGTGATCGTCGAAGTGCTCGCCCTCGGCCAACAACCGAGCATCGCCTGCGAACAAACCTTCGATGCCCGCGAGCATGTGATCCTTCCCGGCCTGATCAACACCCACCATCACTTCTACCAGACCCTGACCCGTGCCTGGGCGCCGGTGGTCAACCAGCCTTTGTTCCCCTGGCTGAAAACCCTGTACCCGGTCTGGGCCCGCCTGACACCGGAAAAACTCGCGCTGGCCAGCAAGGTTGCCCTGGCAGAATTACTGCTCTCGGGCTGCACCACCGCCGCCGATCACCACTACCTGTTCCCCGACGGCCTGGAAAATGCGATCGACGTGCAAGTCGACAGCGTGCGCGAACTGGGCATGCGCGCCATGCTCACGCGCGGTTCCATGAGCCTGGGCGAAGCTGACGGCGGGCTGCCACCACAGCAGACCGTGCAGCAAGGTGAAGTGATCCTCGAAGACAGCCAGCGCCTGATCCAGCGCTACCACGAGCGCGGCGACGGCGCGCAAATCCAGATTGCCCTGGCGCCCTGCTCGCCGTTCTCGGTCACCCCCGAAATCATGAGCGCCAGCGCCGAACTGGCCAACCAGCTCGATGTACGCCTGCACACCCACCTGGCCGAAACCCTCGACGAAGAAGACTTCTGCCTGCAACGCTTCGGCCTGCGCACCGTGGACTATCTGGACAGCGTCGGCTGGCTCGGCCCACGTACCTGGCTGGCCCATGGCATTCACTTCAACCCCGATGAAATCGCCCGCCTGGGCGCAGCCGGCACCGGGATTTGCCACTGCCCAAGCTCGAACATGCGCCTGGCCTCCGGCATCTGCCCGACCCTGGACCTGATCGCCGCCGGCGCGCCGATTGGCCTGGGCGTGGATGGCTCGGCCTCCAACGATGCCTCCAATATGATCCTCGAAGCACGCCAGGCCCTGTATATCCAGCGCCTGCGCTACGGGGCAGAAAAAATCACCCCTGAAGGCGTGCTGGGCTGGGCCACCAAAGGCTCTGCGCAACTGCTCGGCCGCAGCGACATCGGCGAGTTGGCCGTGGGCAAACAAGCTGACCTGGCGTTGTTCAAACTCGATGAGCTGCGCTTCTCTGGCAGCCACGATCCGATTTCGGCACTGCTGTTATGCGGCGCCGACCGCGCGGACCGGGTGATGGTGGGCGGCAAGTGGCGGGTGATCGACGGGCAAATCGAGGGCATGGACCTCAAGGGCCTGATCGCCGATCACAGCCAGGCGGCGCGGCAGTTGATCGCCGGCTGACTACAACCCCAACAGCGACAACATGATAAAGGTCGCAAACAGTACAAAGTGGGTCATCCCTTCGATGGCGTTGGTTTCGCCATCGTTGAGGTTGATCGCGCTGACAATCAGCGTGATAAACACCATCACTGTTTGCACCGGTGTCATCGCCATCTGAAACGGCTGGCCGGTGTACAGCGCCATCGCTTCCATCACCGGCACAGTCAGAATCACCGTCGACAACGAAGCCCCCAGCGCGATGTTGACCACTGACTGCATGCGGTTGGCCAATGCCGCACGCAACGCGGTCAGAATCTCTGGCGCAGCAGAAATCGCCGCCACCAGGATTGCCGTAATCACCGGCGGCGCGCCCGTGCCCTCCAGACCAAGGTCCAGGGTCTTGGACATCACTTCGGCCAATGCGCCAATGACCACCACGCCAAACACCAGGGTTGCGATGGAGAATGTCAGGTTGACCGGCGACGCCTGTTCCTCCGGCAGCGGCTTACGGCGTTTTTCCGGATAGCTGTAGCTGAAGAAGTAACTGTGTGGCCCCACCTGCATGCGCAGGAACAAGGCGTACAACACCACCATCGCGCCAATGGTGAAGGCCGAGTAGATTTTCCAGTCGGCCTCGGGGATAAATTCCGGCACCACCATGGATACGCCCATGGCGGTGAGGATCATCACGCTGTAGGTCCGCGCCGAATCATCGTTGTAGGACTGCTCGCCATGCTTGATGCCACCCATCAGCGCGGCCAGGCCGAGAATGCCGTTGATATCCAGCATCACCGCCGAGTAAATCGTATCGCGCACCAGGGTCGGTGACGCCTCGTTGCTCATCATGATCGCCAGGATCACCACTTCAACCAGCACCGCCGCGAGGGTCAGGATCATCGTGCCGTAAGGATCGCCGACTTTTTCGGCGAGCAGTTCGGCGTGGTGGGCCACGCGCATCGAAGCCATGACGATAAAGCCGATCAGCACCAGGCCACCGAGCAGCGCCGTGGCCTGCCCACTGTGCAGCAGCCAGTGTTCCAGCGGGTAGGCCGCGATGGCGGCGAACAGCGCCAGCCACATGAATTTTTCTTGCTTGAGGGATGTGAGCATTGCGGGCCTTTTCGAACAGCGAATCAGTCTGTGATGGGGTACAGACTGCGGCGTTTCGCTAACGTTTCGTTACACCTTAGTTCATTCCTCCATTGCCGCAGGCACGAAGAATGCTTACCACTCGGTCAGGTTTTACCGATTATTTGCGCCCTGGCCTGTAGAATGTCGCCATTGCACCTGATGAGAACGCACACATGTACGACTGGCTCAACGCCCTGCCCAAGGCCGAACTGCACCTGCACCTGGAGGGTTCGCTGGAGCCCGAGTTGCTGTTCGCCCTGGCCGAACGCAACAAAATCGCACTGCCGTGGAACGACGTCGAAACCCTGCGCAAGGCCTACGCCTTCAATAACCTGCAGGAATTTCTCGACCTCTATTACAAGGGCGCCGACGTATTGCGCACGTCCCAGGATTTCTACGACCTGACCTGGGCCTACCTGCTGCGTTGCAAGGCACAGAACGTGATCCATACCGAGCCGTTCTTCGACCCGCAGACCCACACCGACCGTGGCATTCCCTTTGAAGTGGTGCTCAATGGCATCGCCAGCGCACTCAAGGACGGCGAGCAGCAATTGGGTATCACCAGCGGCCTGATCCTCAGCTTCCTGCGCCACCTGAGCGAAGAGCAAGCGCAAAAAACCCTCGACCAGGCGCTGCCGTTTCGTGATGCGTTTGTAGCCGTGGGCCTGGACAGCTCGGAAATGGGCCACCCACCGAGCAAGTTCCAGCGCGTGTTCGATCGCGCCCGTGGCGAAGGTTTCCTGACCGTCGCCCATGCTGGCGAAGAAGGCCCACCGGAATACATCTGGGAAGCCCTCGACCTGCTGAAAATCCAGCGTATCGACCATGGCGTGCGCGCCATCGAAGACGAGCGCCTGATGCAGCGGATCATCGACGAGCAAATCCCCCTGACCGTGTGCCCTCTGTCCAATACCAAGCTGTGTGTATTCGACGACATGGCCCAGCACAACATTCTCGACATGCTGGAGCGTGGGGTGAAGGTCACCGTGAACTCCGATGACCCGGCGTATTTCGGCGGTTATGTCACCGAGAACTTCCACGCACTGCACACCTCGCTGGGCATGACCCAGGACCAGGCCCGCCGCCTGGCGCAAAACAGCCTGGATGCACGCCTGGTCAAGCCCTGAGTCGCCCCTGTAGGAGCGAGCTTGCTCGCGAAAGGCGTCAACGATAATGCGTGCATCCTGGATGAACGCGGCGTCTTTGAGTTTCTCGCCGGCAAGCCCGCGCCTACAAAGCCGCCATCCGGGCAATTTCCAGGCGCCCGGTCTCAGTGAGCTGCACTGCGCTCGACTCATTGACCGTCTTCAACCAGCGCGACTGCATGAACAACTGCAACAATCCCGCCCCCAACGCCCCGCCCAGGTGCGGCTGCTGCTCGCTCCAGTCAGAGCAATCGCAAGCCATTGTCGAGAAACTGTGCTGGGCCAGGGCCTGGGTGAAAATGCCATGCTCGGCCAAATGGCGTGCACCCAGGGGCGTCACATGGAGCCACTGTTCGAAGCGTTCAATCCACTTTGCCAGCACCATGCGCTGATAGAGGGCTGCCGCCATTTCCCCCCCAAGATGATCGTGGCATATCCGTACCTGACGCAACGAAGCCGGCGCCAGCAATGCAGTCACCGGCCGGCTGGGTGCGCTGCGCGCCACGCTGGCCATCGTGGTACTGGCCAATGCATCGACGGCTGCGCCCACATCCGCTGCCGCCATGCGGAAAAAGCGTTTACGCCCACGGGCTTCAATACGTAGTAATCCACCGGCCGCCAACCGCGCCAAATGCGCATTGGCCGATGAAGCCGATAACCCAGCCAACATCGCCAACTCCTCGGAGGGCTTGGCCGAGCCGTCCATCAACGCCCAGATCATCGCGGTGCGTTTGGGGTCGGCCAACAATGTTGCGATCTGGCTGATGCAAGGTGCCTGTTCCATGTACTCACTCCCTGTTCAATCGTTGGTCTGCTCCATTTCGCCGAAAAGTATAAGTGTGTGAGCAGCAGATTCCGTGGCGTCTTACAGCCAAATCAGCGACAGCAACTGCCTGAAATTTCCTGAATTTCCCGAGGTTATTGTGTAGTCCCCCGTCGTTCAGGCAACTGCGCGCTCAACTTCCCACAACGTGCCACGAGCATTTCACGCAGGAGGTTGATCGGCTTACTCAATTGCGCACGGTGGGCGCACAGCAGATTGAGCGGTGTGCGCTCACCCAGCAGCTCCGGCAAGAGCAACTGCAAGCGACCGGCCAGCACATCGGCGCTGACATCCAGCCAGGACTTGTAGGCAATGCCCACCCCAGCCACGGCCCAGCGCCGCACGACATCAGCGTCGTCACTGAAACGGTCGCCGCTGACGGTCAGGCTGATTTCCCGTTTAGCATCCTGAAAGCTCCAATGGTCGTGCACCCGGCTGCCGAGCATAAACAGCAGGCAATTGTGCTGGGCCAGTTCCTCCAGATGGCGCGGCTCGCCATGTCGGGCCAGGTAGCTGGGCGCCGCGCACAACACTCGGCGGTTGTCTGGCGCGACCGGCAAGGCCACCAGGCTCGAATCCTCGGGTTCGCCGTAGCGCAAGGCGATATCCACCGGCTGGCGGAACAGGTCGGCGATCCGGTCGCCCAGCAGTAGGCGCACGTTCAACTGCGGGTGCTCACGCTGAAACTCGTCGAGCCAGGGCAGCAACAGATTGCGTCCGAAGTCCGAAGGCGCCGACAACTGCAGGACACCGCTGACATGATCCTGGCCGCTGGCCAGCAACCGCCGCCCCTCATCCAGTTGGCTCAAGGCGCCGCGGGCGTACTGCAGAAAACCTTCACCCTCGGCGGTCAGGCGCAGGCTGCGGGTGGAACGCGCCAGCAAGCGCACGCCCAATTGTTGTTCGATGCGTTTTAACGCCGCACTGGCCACTGCCGCCGACATATCCATGACCCGTGCGGCGGCAGACAAACTGCCCAAATCCGCCGCACGCACGAACAACTGCAAATCATCAAAACGCAGCATGACCACCGCCCCGAGGAATTATCAAAAATCCGTTGAAAGAGAGTGCTCTTTTAGCGGGTTTTATCTGCAAGAGAAATAGCTAATGATCTGTCCATCACATTCGCCCCTCTATGGAACGCGCCATGAAAGCCATCGCCTACTACGCCGCATTGCCGATCAACGACCCCAAGTCCCTGCAAGACATCGAATTGCCTGAGCCAGTGGCCGGCCCGCGTGACTTGCTGGTGGAAGTCAAAGCCATCTCGGTCAACCCGGTGGACACCAAGATCCGCCAGAACGTCGCTCCGGAAAACGGTGCAGCCAAGGTGCTGGGCTGGGATGTGGCGGGCGTGGTCAAGGCGGTCGGCAGCGACGTCACGCTGTTCAAGGCCGGTGACAAGGTGTTTTACGCCGGCTCCCTGACACGCCCGGGCGGCAACAGCGAACTGCACACGGTGGATGAACGGATCGTCGGCCATATGCCAAAAAGCCTGGGTTTTGCCGAAGCCGCCGCCCTGCCGCTGACCGCCATCACCGCCTGGGAGCTGCTGTTCGAACGCCTGCAAGTGGCTGAAGGCAAGGCCGATCAAGGCCAAAGCCTGCTGATTGTCGGCGCTGCCGGCGGCGTAGGCTCGATCCTCACCCAACTGGCTGCGCAGCTCACCGCGCTCAAGGTGATCGGTAGCGCCTCACGCCCGGACACACAGGCCTGGGCCAAGGACCTGGGGGCCGACCTGGTGGTCGATCACAGCCAGCCCCTGAGCGAAGAGCTCAAGCGCGCCGGCCACCCACAGGTGACTCACGTCGCCAGCCTGACCCAGACCGACCAGCACCTGGACCAATTGGTCGAAGCCCTCGCACCCCAGGGCAAACTGGCATTGATCGACGATCCCAAGGCCCTGGATGTGACCAAGCTCAAGCGCAAGAGCCTGTCGCTGCACTGGGAGTTCATGTACACCCGCTCGATGTTCGAGACCGCCGACATGATCGAGCAGCACAACCTGCTCAATCGGGTCGCCGAGCTGATCGACGCCGGTACCCTGAAAACCACGGTGGGCGAACACTTCGGCGTGATCAATGCGGCGAACCTGCGCCGAGCCCATACCTTGCTGGAAAGCGGCAAGGCCAAAGGCAAGATCGTGTTGGAAGGCTTCTAAGACGCGGGCTCTGTCAGTGTCATCCGTTATCGCTGTAGGTAACGGACGGCACCGCTAGTCAGAGACTTGATCCTTGTCATATTTGTGAGCGTATTCGGGTTTATATTGGCCGCCTTTGCCACGCAATCTTTTACGTGAGGAAGTCAGCAATGAAGATCCTGATAAAAGCGTTAGCAAAATCCCAAGGCAACAAATGGCAGGTCCGCCTGGACCACGACGCCTTTACCTTCCGCAGTGAAGCCGAGGCTCGCGCCTTCGCCAACACCCTGCAAAACCGAATCCAGGCCCCCCATCGTTTTCCCGAAAGCCAGCAGCGCGCTACTGGCTGAAAAAGCGGTCAGACCTGCGCTTGCAAGGCTCGCTGCCGTTGCAGGCGCTGGGTCAACATGGCCACCACTACCGCCAACATCCCACACAAGCTGATGACGATCGACATCGGCATGGCCGTGCCGTCGTGCAGTGCGCCGACCAACGATGCCGCACCTGCAGCCACGCCAAACTGGATGCAGCCCAGCAGTGCCGACGCGCTGCCGGCCCGCGCGCCCTGCCCGTTCATGGCGCACGCCGAAGTATTGGGCATGATGCAACCCAGGCTGGCGATGCACAGGAACAGCGGCACCAGCAGCGGCCACAATGCTTCGGTATGCAAGGCACTGACCGCCAGCAGCGACAGCGCTGCCGCGAGGTAGACCCACACCGTACGGGTCAGCAGAAACGCCGGACCGCGCTTGGACAGCAGCCGCGCGTTGACCTGGGCCACCAGGATAAAGCCTGCGGCATTGGTGCCGAACAGCCACCCATAGTGCTCGGCCGGCACGCCGTAGAGCTTGATAAATACGAAAGGTGAGCCGGCGATGTAGGCGAACATCCCGCCAATTGCGATACCACCGGTCACGGCATACCCCAGGTACACCCGATCAGCCAGCAGCCGCCCGTATTGGCGCAACGCCCCGGACAGTGGCTGCCGAGGCTGATGGGCCGGAAAACTCTCCGGCAAACCGACAGCCACCGCCACGCCAGCGCCGACGCTGAATACCGTCAACGCGAGGAAAATCGACTGCCAGCCCCACAGGCTGACCATCACCCCACCGAGCATCGGCGCCAGTATCGGTGCCAGCCCGACCACCAGCATCAACTGCGAAAAGACCTTGGCCGAGCCCACCGCGTCGCACTTGTCGCTGACCACCGCGCGGGAAATCACCATGCCCGCACACCCGCCGAGGGCCTGGACGAAGCGCGCACCGATCAGCCATTCCAGGGACGGCGCATAGGCGCACGCCAGGGAGGCCACGGTAAACAAGGTGACACCGCTCAACAGCGGGATGCGCCGCCCGAAACGATCCGCCAGCGGCCCATAGATCAACTGGCCGATCGCAAGACCCGTGAAATACACGGCCAGGGTCAGCTGGATATGTTTTTCGTCGGTGCCGAACGCCACCGCCATGGCCGGGAAGCCCGGCAGGTAAAAATCGATGGCCAGCGGCGCAAATGCGCTCAAGGCCCCAAGAATAAGGATTATGCGAAGGTTCATCAGGCACCCGGTAGAGTCGGCAGCCCGACAGTCTAGCCGCGCTTGGGTGCCTTGAACATTACGTTAGCTCGCTACCTATTAAATAATCAGGCGAGCTTGGCGCTGTAGCCTTCTTCGCTGATCAGGCTGATCACTTCGTCCGGCGATAAACGACTTTCCACACCGACTTCCTTGGCGGCCAGATTCACATTCACACTGGCGGCCGGATCCTTCGCTTGTACCGCTTGGGTCACGGCCCGGACGCAGTGGCCGCAGGTCATTCCTTCAACGCTGAATATTTGCATGACATGACTCCTTGAGTGAGGTTGCACCCAGTCTCATCCTTGCCACGATGGCAAGGTCAAGCACTGAAAACAAGCGCCGGGCTGGTATTCCCTGGCGGCGTCGGCCAAGCTGCAACCATCCACGATTTGAAACCCGGAGAATTCACCATGCGCTGGTCGTTTTTTGGCCTTGTCAGCCTGTTGAGCCTGTTCGCCGCTGTCCCCCAGGCCAGTGCCGCCGAGGACTATGCGGTGCTGATCATTTCCAGGGAGCGCCTGGAAGTACTGACCAACTGTGAGGTCGGCCTGTACGTCAATGACCAGTTGGCCGGGCGGCTGTTCCAGGAACAATCCACCTCGTTCAACTTCCCGGAAGGCAAGGTCTCGCTGCGTCTCAAATTGCTGCCGGGCCAGGTTCCCGGATGCCTGCCGGGTCTTCTGGCGCCCAAGGCCCAGGAGATCACGCTCAAAGCCGGCGACGTGCGCAAGTTGCGCATTGCCCAGGGCGCCGACGGCATGTACCTCAAGGCCGCCAAGCTGGGCTACTGACGCGAACTTATCTCAATGCCGCTTTCTGTAGGAGCGAGCTTGCTCGCGAAGAACGTCAACGATAATGCGTGCATCCTGGATGAACGCGGCGCTCTCCAGTTTTTCGCGAGCAAGCTCGCTCCTACAGAAAAACAACATCAGGGCTTGCCGTGAATTAAGGGGCTTGACCTTCCTATCAGGTCAAGGTTGATCCTACAGGCAACTTTTCCTGGAGGAACGCCCCATGAATGGATCCACCACCTTCGACCTGCCGATCAGCGGCATGACCTGCGCCAGTTGCGTCGGGCGGGTCGAACGCGCCCTGAACAAGGTGCCCGGCGTGCAAAACGTCAGCGTCAACCTGGCCAATGAACGGGCCCACGTCGAGGTGGCGGGCCAGATGGACCCCGCCGTGCTGATCGCCGCCGTGGAAAAAGCCGGCTACACCGCCACCCTGCCGCAAAGCGAAACCGCCACCCAAGCCAGCCAGGAACAGCGCCTGAAACGCGAACGCTGGTCGCTGGTGATGGCCATTGCGCTAGCGTTGCCGCTGGTCCTGCCGATGCTGGTGCAACCCTTCGGCCTGCACTGGATGCTGCCGGCCTGGGTGCAATTCCTGCTCGCCACCCCCGTGCAGTTCATCTTTGGTGCGCGCTTCTATGTCGCCGCCTGGAAAGCCGTGCGCGCCGGCGCGGGCAACATGGACCTGCTGGTGGCCATCGGCACCAGCGCCGGCTATGGCCTGAGTATCTACCAATGGCTCAGCGCGCCGGCTGGCGTCGAGCCGCACTTGTACTTCGAAGCCTCGGCGGTGGTGATCGCCCTGGTGCTGCTTGGCAAATACATGGAAAGCCGCGCCAAACGCCAGACCGCCAGCGCCATCCGCGCCCTGGAGGCCTTGCGGCCGGAGCGGGCGATTCAGGTGATCGATGGCCGCGAGCAAGAGGTCGCGATCAGCGCCCTGCGCCTCAATGATCTGGTGCTGGTCAAGCCCGGCGAGCGTTTCCCGGTAGATGGCGAGGTGGTCGAAGGCCAAAGCCATGCCGACGAAGCCTTGATCACCGGGGAAAGCCTGCCAGTGCCAAAACAACCGGGGGATAAAGTCACCGGCGGCGCGATCAACGGTGAAGGCCGTCTGCTGGTACGCACCCTGGCCCTCGGCGCAGAAAGCGTGCTGGCGCGGATCATTCGCCTGGTCGAAGACGCCCAGGCGGCCAAGGCGCCGATCCAGAAACTGGTGGATAAAGTCAGCCAGGTGTTTGTGCCGACCGTGCTGGTGATCGCCCTCGCCACCCTGATTGGCTGGTGGTTGTATGGTGCGCCGCTGGAAACCGCATTGATCAATGCCGTCGCGGTGCTGGTGATTGCCTGCCCTTGCGCATTGGGCCTGGCCACGCCGACCGCAATCATGGCCGGCACCGGTGTCGCGGCCCGCCACGGGATTTTGATCAAGGACGCCGAAGCCCTGGAGCGCGCCCACGAAGTCAGCGCGGTAGTGTTCGACAAGACCGGCACCCTCACCTCCGGCGCCCCCAAAATCGCCCATCTCAGTGCAGTGGATGGCAACGAAGCACTGTTGCTGCAACAGGCCGGCGCCCTGCAACGCGGTAGCGAACACCCATTGGCCAAGGCGGTACTGGACGCCTGCAATGATCAAGGCCTGCCGGTTGCCGATGTCAGCGCCAGCCAATCCCTGACCGGGCGCGGCATTGCCGGCACCCTGGACGGTCGGCAACTGGCCCTGGGCAATCGGCGCCTGCTCGATGAGACCGGCTTGAAGCCGGGTGACCTGGCCGCCAACGCCAGTGCCTGGGAAGCTGAAGGCCGCACCTTGTCCTGGTTGATCGAGCAAAGCCCAGAACCTCGGGTGCTGGGCCTGTTTGCCTTTGGCGACACCCTCAAGGACGGTGCCCTGCAAGCCGTGCAACAGCTCAAGGCGCGGCACATCAGCAGCCACTTGCTGACCGGTGACAACCGCGGCAGCGCCCGCGTGGTGGCACAAGCGCTGGGCATCGATGATGTGCACGCCGAAGTGTTGCCCGCCGACAAAGCCGCCACCGTCGCCGAGCTGAAAAAGACCGGCGTGGTGGCCATGGTCGGCGACGGCATCAACGATGCCCCGGCCCTGGCCGCTGCGGATATCGGCATCGCCATGGGTGGCGGTACCGACGTGGCGATGCACGCGGCGGGTATCACGCTGATGCGTGGCGACCCACGCCTGGTGCCGGCAGCCCTGGAAATCAGCCGCAAGACCTACGCAAAAATCCGGCAGAATCTGTTCTGGGCCTTTGTGTATAACTTGATCGGCATTCCGCTGGCCGTATTCGGCCTGCTCAATCCGGTGTTGGCCGGCGCCGCCATGGCTCTGTCCAGCGTCAGCGTGGTCAGCAACGCACTGCTGTTGAAAACCTGGAAACCCAAGGATCTGGAGGATCACCGCTCATGAACATCGGCCAGGCAGCCCGGCAAAGCGGCTTGAGCGCGAAGATGATTCGCTATTACGAATCCATCAACCTGCTCAAGCCGGCTCATCGCAGCGACAGTGGCTATCGCCTGTATAGCGCCGACGACCTGCACACCCTGGCGTTTATCAAGCGCTCGCGGGACTTGGGGTTTTCACTGGCAGAAGTCGGCAAGCTGCTGGAGCTGTGGCAGGACCGGCAACGGGCCAGTGCCGACGTCAAGGCGTTGGCTCGCCAGCATATCGAGGAGTTGAATCAGAAGATCCGCGAACTGGGGCAGTTGCGCGATACGTTGCAGGACCTGGTGGAGCACTGCCAGGGTGATCACCGGCCCGATTGTCCGATTCTCAAGGAGTTGGCGTCAGGCAGCTGTTGCAAGTGATGTAGGAGCCGGCTTGCCGGCTCCTACAGAGGTACAAAAAATCCGGCCGGGCCGGATTTTTTGTTATCAGATCACTGCATCCAAGGTGGCGGCGGTTCTTCCGCCGGTTTGCCCGGTGGTGCATCATCCGCCGCACGGATCGCCTGGCGCCGCTCTTCGTCAAGCCGCGCCGCTTCGATCTCACGCATCACGCCGCCGACATCCGCCAATTCTTCCGGCTCGTCGAACTCGCCAGTCAACACACTGGCCGGATGCAAGGTGCCGGCTTCGTACAGCGCCCACATTTCCTTGGCGTACTTGGTGGCCTTCAATTCGGGGGCAAACCGCCCGAAATACGAAGCCATGTTGCCCACGTCCCGCTCCAGCATGCTGAATGCGTGGTTGTTACCCGCCGCATCCACCGCCTGAGGCAAGTCGATGATCACCGGGCCCGTCGGCGTCAGCAGTACGTTGAACTCGGAAAGGTCACCGTGCACCAGACCGGTACACAGCATCAGCACGATCTGCGAGATCAGGAACGCGTGATACTCACGGGCCTGATCCGGTTCCAGGACCACGTCGTTCAGGCGTGGCGCCGCGTCACCGTATTCATCGGCCACCAACTCCATCAGCAACACGCCTTCAAGGAAGTCGTAGGGCTGCGGCACGCGAACACCCGCACCGGCCAGGCGAAACAGCGCCGCCACTTCAGCGTTCTGCCAGGCGTCTTCGGTTTCTTTCTTGCCGAACTTGGAGCCCTTGGCCATGGCCCGGGCCTGCCGGCTGTTGCGGACCTTGCGGCCCTCCTGGTATTCGGCCGCCTGACGAAAACTTCGTTTATTCGCCTCCTTGTAGACCTTGGCGCAACGTAGTTCGTTGCCGCAGCGCACCACATAAACAGCTGCTTCTTTACCACTCATGAGTGGGCGCAGCACTTCGTCGACCAGACCGTCCTCGATCAGGGGTTCAATGCGTTTAGGAGTCTTCATCAGCTTTTATTGTGGGTCCTTTATTACCAAACACGCGTATGGCACTCGTTATACGGCAATCCTCGCACAGCGGGGAGAGGGTAACGAGCCTTGATCTGCTAAAGAATGCATCCAATATGCCAGATTAATCCGACAAAGCCGCTATTGCTCAAGGCGTTCGGATGATAGCCGAGATCAGCGCTCAATGATCGCCGTCACGCCCTGCCCGCCCGCCGCACAGATCGAAATCAGCCCGCGCCCCTTGCCGGCGGCGTCCAGCAGCTTGGCCAGGTTGGCGACAATACGCCCACCGGTGGCGGCAAATGGGTGCCCGGCGGCCAAGGAGCTGCCCTTGACGTTAAGACGACTGCGGTCGATGGAACCCAACGGCGCGTCCAGGCCCAGGCGGGTCTTGCAGTAATCGGCATCTTCCCAGGCCTTGAGTGTGCACAACACTTGGGCGGCGAAGGCTTCGTGAATTTCGTAGTAGTCAAAATCCTGCAGCGTCAGGCCATTGCGCGCCAGCAAACGGGGTACGGCATATACCGGCGCCATCAACAGCCCTTCGGCACCGTTGACGAAATCCACCGCCGCCGCTTCGCCATCACGCAGGTAGGCGAGAATCGGCAGGCCACGTTCCTTGGCCCAGGCTTCGCTGCCCAGCAATACCAGGGACGCGCCATCGGTCAGCGGCGTGGAGTTGCCGGCGGTCAGGGTGCCCTTTTCACTGCGTTCAAAAGCCGGTTTGAGGCTGGCGAGTTTTTCCAGGGTCAGGTCCGGGCGCAGGTTGTTGTCACGGGTCAGGCCCAGGAACGGCGTGAGCAAATCGTTGTGCCAGCCCTCGGCGTAGGACGCGGCCATTTTCTGATGGCTTTCCAAGGCCAGTTGGTCCTGCTCGGCGCGGGGGATCTGCCAGGTCTGCGCCATCAGTTCGCAATGCTGGCCCATGGACAGGCCAGTACGCGGTTCACCATTGCGCGGCAGTTCCGGCTTGAGGTGATGCGGGCGAAGTTGTAACAGGACTTTTAATTTATCCGTCATGGATTTGCTGCGATTGGCTTGCAGCAAGATTTTACGCAGGCCCTCATTCACCCCGATGGGCGCGTCGGAAGTGGTATCGACCCCGCCGGCGATCCCGCATTCGATCTGCCCCAGGGCAATCTTGTTAGCCACCAGTAGCGCCGCTTCCAGCCCGGTGCCGCAGGCCTGTTGAATGTCATAGGCCGGGGTTTGTGGCGACAGGCGCGAGCCCAGCACGCATTCGCGGGTCAGGTTGAAGTCCCGCGAATGCTTGAGCACCGCGCCTGCGGCCACTTCACCCATGCGCAAGCCGTGCAGGTTGTAGCGCTCGATCAAGCCTTCCAGGGCCGCCGTCAACATGGCCTGGTTACTCGCCGTGGCATAGGGGCCATTGGAACGGGCGAAGGGGATACGATTACCGCCAATGATCGCGACACGGCGCAACTGAGTCATGGAAAGCTCCCTGTTAGGTGGTAGGTGCAATCCTGAGCCTAGACTAGGAACGACTGTCACCTATTGATGGTCCACCCTTTGAACCCCAGCAGCCGGAGAGCGTTCCATGTCTGACCGTTATATCGACTTCGCCAACTCAAGCCTTGGCCACCGCGTGGTCTCGGCCATTGGCCTGCCGTCCCCGGTACGCCTGGAGCGCTGGCAAGCCGGACGCCTGCGCCCGGTGGAAGGCGCCCTGCTATTGGGCGGCGGCCCACTGGCAGCCCAGGTGTTGGGGTTTGCCAATAAACTCACCGAGGCCATCTACAGCTACGGCCCCGAACCGCTCAAGGGCACGCCGTGGATCCCCGGGCATGGTCCCAAGCTCAAGGCGGTGCTGTTCGATGCCAGCCATTTGCAGCACACCGACCAACTCAAGCAACTGCGCGAGTTCTTCCAGCCGCTGCTGAAAAATCTCGATCACAGCGCGCACCTGGTGATTCTCGGCCGCGCCCCGGAAAGCCTCAGCGAACCGTTTGCCGCCAGTGCCCAGCGCGCGCTCGAAGGGTTCAGCCGGTCGCTGGCCAAGGAGCTGCGCAACGGCGGCACCTTGCAATTGCTGTATGTCGCAGAAGGCGCCGAGGATCAGTTGGAAGGTGCGCTACGGTTTTTCCTGTCACCCAAAAGCGCCTATATCAGCGGCCAAGTGCTGCGCCTGAACGCCTGCCCGACCCAGGTGCATGATTGGACCCGCCCACTGGCCGGGCTCAAGGCCCTGGTGACCGGCGCCGCCCGAGGTATCGGTGCTTCGATTGCCGAAACCCTGGCCCGCGACGGTGCCGAGATTGTGTTGCTGGATGTGCCCCAAGCCAAGGCCGATCTCGACGCCCTCGCCGCTCGGTTGGGCGGGCGCGGCATTGCCCTGGACATTTGCGCCGATGACGCCGCCACGCAGTTGATCGAGCAGTTGCCGAACGGCATCGACATCGTGGTGCACAACGCCGGCATCACCCGCGACAAGACCCTGGCCAACATGACCCCGGAATACTGGGACGCGGTATTGGCGGTCAACCTCAATGCCCCGCAAGTGCTGACCAAGGCCCTGCTCGACAGCGGCACCCTGCACGACAACGGCCGCGTGGTGTTGCTGGCCTCGATCAGCGGCATCGCCGGCAATCGCGGGCAAACCAACTACGCCGCGAGCAAGGCCGGGCTGATCGGCCTGGCCCAGGCCTGGGCGCCGCTGCTGGCGCAACGGGGCATCAGCATCAACGCGGTGGCTCCAGGTTTTATCGAGACCCAGATGACCGCGCACATTCCCTTTGCCTTGCGTGAAGCCGGGCGACGCATGAGCTCGCTGGGCCAGGGTGGCTTGCCACAAGATGTGGCCGAAGCCGTGGCCTGGCTGGGCCAACCGGGGTCAGGTGCAGTCAGTGGCCAGGCGCTGCGCGTATGCGGGCAAAGCCTGTTGGGAGCGTAACTATGCTGTGGCACACATTACCCCGCAGCCCGGCGCTGCCGCCGCTGTATTGGCGCGCCGCGCTCAAGCGCAAGATCACCGGCACCACGTTGCCCACTTCAGGGCTGCACTGCCGGGTGCAGGTCAATCCCGAGGCGGTAGCGGCCTATCGCAAGGTCTGCGGGTTTGCCGAGAGCCCGATGCTGCCGGCGACTTATCCACACATCCTGGCGTTCGGCCTGCAGTTGCAGTTGCTGACGGCGCGGGAATTCCCCTTCCCGCTGCTGGGGATGGTGCACTTGAGCAACCGTATCCGCGTATTTCGCCCCATGGGCGGGGTCAGCGACGTGCGAGTCAGTGTGCATACGCGCAACCTGCAACCCCATGCCAAGGGCGCGACCTTTGACCTGATCACCACCGTCGAGGACTCCCTGGGTTTGTTGTGGGAGGGCGAAAGTCGAATGCTCTGTCGCGGGGTGAAACTCGATGGTGAAGCGCCAGAACAATCCCTGCCAGCGCCCAATACGGTCAACGAGCTGACCCGCTGGCAGGCACCGTCCGACATCGGTCGGCGGTACGCCCGGGTATCCGGTGACTACAACCCGATCCACTTGAGCGCCCTCACCGCCAAGCTGTTCGGTTTCCCCCAGGCCATCGCCCACGGGCTGTGGAACAAGGCACGTACCGTGGCGGCCCTGCATGAACATCTGCCCTCGGCGAATATCGAGCTCTACGTTGAGTTCAAGAAACCGGTACGGCTGCCTGGCGAAGTCATCTTGTTGACCAGTGCCCCCGGTTCCAGTGGCGAGTTGCAACTCAAGGGCAGTGGCGATATCGAACATATGCTCGGAAAGTGGCAGCCGATTGCCTGAAACAGCGGCAATTTCCTGATTAATTGTATATATACAACCTAAGTTATAGCGGGCTATCGATAGCCCGCTAACTTATCCAAGTGATTGTTTTACATAACATCACCTCAAACCAAAAACCTCTACATATACCCTTGGTATTAATCACCAAGACGCACTTACGCGCCTGTATATAAATCGTTAATACCAAGTTGAGCGTTGCGATAAAGAGTGCCGAGGACTGTTATAGCCACAACGGACGCATGTATTGCCCGCCGAAGAACGGGCGAACTTGCGAAACCAACAAAGGCTGTACCAGGTGCTAAGGAACTCATCATGAAAACTCAAGTCGTGTTGTGGAAAGCAAGTACTGCATTGGCCCTTATCCTGGCGATGAGCCTGGGTGGCTGCAGCAGTGGTGGTGGCGGTCACAAGAGCAGCGTTGCATCCTCCTCCCCTGATGCTGGCGCCGGGACCGGTGGTGGTACGGGTGGTGGTGACGGTGGCGGAACCGGCGGTGGCACAGGTGGTGGTGACGGCGGCGGTACTGGCGGTGGCACAGGTGGCGGTACTGACGGTGGCACAGGTGGCGGAACCGGCGGCGGTACTGGCGGTGGCACAGGTGGCGGAACCGGCGGCGGCACAGGTGGCGGCACCGGCTCAACCACCAGCCCCTTGGTAACCGGTCAAATCGCAGCCAACCTGGGCGACACCCTCGGCAACGTAGGCACAGCTATCGGTGGCATCGGCACAACCGTGGGCGGCGTTCCCGTCGTCGGCACTACAGCCGGTGGCTTGGTGACCAGCGTCGGCACGGCGGTAGGCAGCGTCAGCGATGGCTTGACGGATGGCCTGGGTTCCCTGGGTACTAACAGCAACTCCCTGGGCATTACCGTGGCCGGTGTGGGCAACGCTGTCGCCGATCTGGGCGGTGGTGTTTCGACCACCGGCAAATCGTTGTCCACCACCTTGGGTGGCATCCCCGTCGTCGGCGGCCTTACCGGTGGTGTCGGCGGTACTGTCGGAGGCGTAGTAGACAAGGTGGGCCAGGCCGTCACCATGCTCGGCGACACCTTGAGCACTGCCAGCACCACGGGTCCCCTGGGATCGGTCACCAACACCCTGGGCGGCAAAGTACTGGTGCCGGTGGTCTCGCTGGTTGAAAACACCACGGGCAATCTCGGTAAAGCCACCGGCCTGGGTGCCCCGGTCAATGGCCTGCTGGATAAAGTCGGCTCAACCGTCACCGGCCTGAGTGGCCAAGTGTCTGGTGCTGGTGGTACTGGCAACCCTGTCACTGGCATCGTGGGCAGTGTGCTCGGCGGTGTAGGTGCAGTAGCAGGTACTTCCGGTGGCCTGGTTTCGCCTTCTGCCGGGACTGGCAGTGGCAGCGCCCCGGCATCCGGCCTGCCTGAACTGGTAGGTGGCCTGGTGGCCAACGTCGGCAACGGGCTGAATGCTGGCAACACCAACGGCACCGTCAGTGCGGGTGGTGTGGCAGGCGGTGCACTGGGTAACACAGTGGCTTCGCTTGGCACAGTGATCGGTGGCAACGGCGTCGCCAACACAGCGGCCACCGCACCGGTTGCAGGCCTGGCCAGCAATGTGGGCGCCGCGCTGAACCCTGTGACTTCGGGTGTCAGCAGCCTGACCCAAAATATCGGTACCACCACCGGCATCGGTGCACCGGTCAACGGCCTGGTGACTCAAGTAGGCGGGGCCGTCAGCAGTATCGGCACCAGCATCACGGCCACCAATGCCAACCCCATCACCAATACCCTGGGGCAAACCGTCAACACAGTCGGTGGGGTTGTCACCTCGCTGGGCGGCGCAGTCACCGGCGGCACGGGTACCACGGGCGGTCTGCTCGGCAACTTGAACATCGGCGCCACCGCCACTGGCAGCACCAGCGGCACCGTAGGCGTCGGCGGTCTGCTCAACGGCCTGACCGGTAAATAAGAGAATTGCACCTGGCCCATTAGACGGCCTCCCCTACAGCGCCTACGCTTGGTTGAGACGAGAGACTCCAATGGATCTCTCGTCTTTTTTATTGGCTGTCAGTCGGCCAGTGAAAGCCCCCGAACCGCGCCCCAGAGCCCGGCGGAAACCAGCGAAATGCTGCTGCAGTTTTGACCATGGAGTGTCCTATGCGCGTTTTGACGCCGTTGTTATTGCTCACCCTCAGCGCTTACGTCCACGCCGAGACCCTACCCAGCTTCCTCAACAGCAACGACACCATCCGCAACCTCCCCGTGCCCAACCTGCCGGCCGACGCCTACCGCCCGGTGACCCCACAGACCCAACTGCCGCAGACCCCGGCCGCACAAGCCCAACCGTTGCTGATGGACACCAAGGTCACCATCCGCAAGCTGCAGATCGACGGCGGCACGGTGTACCCGCTCCAGGAGGTCGCCCAGGTGTTCGAGCCGTTGATTGGCCACGAAACCAACCTCGCGCAACTGATCGAAGCCACCCGCAGCATCACCCGACGTTATCAACAGGATGGTTACCTGTTGTCCTACGCCTTCCTGCCCGACCAGCGCTTCGAACAGGGCCTGGTGCGCGTGGTGTTGGTCGAGGGTTATATCAAGGACTACCAGGTGCAAGGCGACATTGGCTCGGTCTCGGCCTACGTCGACAAACTGGCACAAAAGCTCCTGGCCGAACGCCCACTGACCCGCAAGACCTTCGAACGCTACACCACGTTGATGGGGCGTATTCCCGGCGTCACCCTGCAAGCGCAGGTACCGCCACCGGGCACCACCGATGGTGCCGCGCATATGAATATCCAGGCCAGCCGCAAGCCGTTTACCAGCAGCATGAGCATGACCGACGACAGTCGCGGCGGCCTGCAAGCCTTGATCGCCGGCACCAGCAATTCCCACACCTCGATGGGCGAACAAGTGAGCCTCAGCGGGCTGTTCCCGCCGGGGGAGGACAAAGAGCATTACTACCGCCTCGACTACAGCCAGTTCATCAATGCCGAAGGCACGCAACTGAGCCTGTATGGCGCGCGCTATCGCAGCGACCCGAGCACCCACATCCGCCTGGACGGCGGCTTCTCGCTCAAGCCGCATCGGGAGAACGACCGCTTCTCCATCGGCCTGAGCCATCCGCTGATCGCCTCGCCCAGCGAGTCGCTGACCCTGGGTACACGCTTCTACGGGGTAAACGACAAGACCCGCTATCAACTGGTCGGTTACCCGCAACGCTTCGATGTGGAAACCGACCTGCGGGCGCTGGCCTTCGAAGGGGATTGGCGTAAAGCCGACAACCGCCAACTGCGCATCCTCAGTGCCGGCCTGTACCAAGGTATCGACGGCCTGGGTGCCAATACGCGCAGTGACCTGGAAGGAATAAAGTCGGACCTGGACTTCTTCCGCCTGCGCCTGTCCGGGGTGCAGAGCAACAAGTTCTTCGACAACTGGCAAGGCGTTCTTTCGGCGGCGCTGTACTGGAGCGACGACACCCTGCCCGACAGCGAACGTGCGGTATTCGGCGGGCAGAACTTCGGGCGCGGTTATCCCGATGACCAGGGCTCGGGTGACAAGGGCTGGGGCGTGGCCTACGAGGTCAACTACAGCTACAACCGGGCGGGAGACTGGGTCAGGATCGTGCAGCCTTACATCGTGCTCGACCGTGCCAAGGCCTGGTTCAACAACCTGCCGGTGAAGGGCAACGATATGTCTTCTGCGGCCGTCGGCCTGCGTTTTGGCGATGCCAAGTATTACAACATTGCGTTGGAGGCGGCCAAGCCGATGTCGGATATGGCGTTGGACAGTTTTAACCGGCGGCCGCGGTATACGTTGAGTTTTAGCTATCAACTGTAGGGGGACTTGGATTTTTTGAGGGGGGAGCCTAAGACCAAGCGCGCTCCCTTTGTAGGAGCGAGCTTGCTCGCGATGGTCGTTAACGGTGACGTTGGGTATCTGACACTCTGCGGCGCTCTAACTGACGCCATCGCGAGCCACCCCGCTCCCACAGGTAAGCAGCTTCGCACTTTGGTTTTATTGCCCTGCTTTTGATCTTGGGCGCCCCGTTAACTCAGGTCAGAGCATCCCCCACCTTGCCAAAGAACGTAGTGATCTGCGGCCCCAGCAACTTCCCGGCCGCCAGCACCACCAACGCAATCACCACAATCAAAATCACATATTCGATAGCCGTCGCACCCTCCCGCCGGCGCAAGAACAGCATCGACCACGCACAAATCCTCATCAGCAAGGCAAGCAACATAGAATATCTCCTCAACTGGGCGCTACGGACTGGCCAACTGCTCCCTACGCCCTGGGAAACAGAGTGTTTAGAGTCTCGATCAATCGATTCAGGTAGATGGGTTTGCGAAACAGGTCCAAAACCTGCAACCGCAACATGTCACTGACATCATCCATTTCAGCATGGCCGGACATGACAATCACGGGCAAATGCTGGCGTGAGGTGTGCTCACGCAAGCGCTTGATCAGGGAAATACCGCTTTCCTCAGGCATGCGCAGGTCAGTGATGACCAGCCCGATATCAGGATGCAGGGTCAGTTCCTGCAACGCATCCGTGACGGAGGTGGCGCAGAAACAAACGAAGCCCTCGTTTTCCAGCGACTCCGCCAGTTCTACGAGGGCATCTTCTTCGTCATCCACCAGCAGGATCTGCTGGCGGCTCGCAACAACGGCATTCATGAGCAATACCTTGCGAAACAATCACTGATGGGTTTGCTCAAAGCACTGCTACCAATCAGGTCAGGGCTGCCCCGACTTTAGCGAACATGGCCGCGATCTGAGGCCCAAGCAATTTCCCCGCTGCCAGCACGACAAGGGCAATAACGGCCACGAGGATCACATACTCAATCGCTGTGGCGCCTTCCTTGCAGTGAAAGAACAGTTGGAGTTGGACGTAGAGCTTCATCATGAAGGTAAGGAACATATGACTTCTCCTTTGCGCTTACGTGCGCAGATCTCGCAGTGCTGCACGGTGATTGCTGCGTGCCACTAGAGCATTGTCAACAAACCCCACCTCAACAACTGTAAGAACTGATTAATCACAAAGTATTAGTCGTAAAACTGGCGCCATAAACCCGTGTTTTCAGGGCGCATGTCGATAGTTCCAAAATAAATCATGGTCGGTAATGGCATTTTGTCCTAGCTCGGCTACCTTCAAATAACGAAATCGTTAGATGTTCATAGCTGCCTGGTTGCGAAATCAACTCGTTGGGAAAGACGGGCGCGTAGTGCAACAGGAAAGGGAGAGCCTTCATGAACAGTCGTGTCAGCATGATCTTGGCCGGGTTGTTATTAATCGGCGCGCTGTTCGCGGGCTATTGGGGACTGGTGCTGAGTCGTCCGCCTGAGCCGGCTGCCGAGCCTGCGCCATCTGGCGTTTCTGTGGAAAAAACCGTCGCCGCCGTCGAAGACCAGACCCGCCAATCGGTAGTGGTCCTGGCCCATGATGTGCCTCCGTATGTTGCCCTCACCGCTACTGACCTGACCCTGGAAAGACTGCGCACCGCACCCGCCGGTAGTTTGACCAGCCTCGACCAGGCCATCGGCCGCACCCCCTTGAGAGCCCTGAGTGCCGGCACCTGGCTGGATGATGCAAGCTTCAATGCCGGTGGCCCGCTGGCCCGCATGATTCGCCCTGACGAGCGCGCCCTGGCAGTGGCCGTCGATGAGGTCATCGGCGCGGCTGGCCAGTTGAGCCCAGGTGATTATGTGGATGTGCTGCTGTTCCTGCGCTCGGAAGGCGCTAACCCTGAACCCACGTCCCAGATCATCGTGCCGGCCCTGCGCCTGCTCAGCGTGGGCGATAACCTCGGCCCGACCAACGATGGCAAGCCCGCCGTGGCGCCGCCCACCACCGATGAAGAAAAAGCCCGTCAGGTACAACGCCAGGCAAACCCGCCACGCACCGTGGTGTTGGCGGTGCCGGAACAGTTGATGAGCCGCCTGATGCTGGCCACCAGCGTCGGCGCCTTGCGCCTGGCCGTACGCAGTGCCGATGAACAGTTGCTGAGCCAGTACTGGGCCGGGGATAACGAGGCGTCGGCCAATCTGCAAAGCGCCAATCGCGATCTGTACCAGTTCACCCAGCTCGCCATGGTCGCTGCGCCGAAAAGAGTCGCCCAGGCCGGGGCCGCCAACGAATCCAGGCGCTCCGGCATCGAGGTCATACGCGGTAACCAAGCGACCCAACAAAATCCCTGATTGAACAAGGATGCCTTGAATGCGCCAACGTTTAGCACCTGTGTTCACTCAAATGGCCTGGGCACTGATGCTGTCCAGCCTGCCTGTCGGCCTGGCGTTTGCGGCCTCGGACAGTTGCAGCAACCTGGGCGCCCTGCCGGCTGTGGTCGAGGTTGGAGAAGGCTTGCAGCAAACCCTGCAATCACCGGTGGCAATTACCCGGTTGGCCATTGGCGATCCGAAAATCGCCGATGTGCACCTCAACGGTGATCGCAGCTTCCTGCTCACCGGCGTTGCTTCTGGTGCCACCAGCCTGATGGTCTGGACCCGCTGTTCCAGCGCCCCGCGCCAGAGCATGGTGTTCGTCAAGGGCAAGGCCAGTTCAAGCCTGACCAGTCTGGCCCTGTCGCCCTCCGACGACCCGTCCCTGCCCAGCCAGGTGCAGACCGATATCCGCTTTGTCGAAGTCAGCCGCACCAAGCTCAAGGAGGCCAGCACATCGATCTTTGGCGGCACTGGCAACTTCCTGTTCGGCAGCCCGCGCACTGCGGGCATGAGCCTGCCGCTGGACAACAACACCTTTAACATCGGCATCGGCGGCGGGCGGTTTTCGGCGCTGATCAATGCCCTGGAGCGCAGCGGCTTTGCCTACACCCTGGCGCGTCCGAGCCTGGTCGCCATGAGCGGCCATAGTGCGACCTTCCTCGCCGGCGGCGAAGTGCCGATCCCAGTGCCCAGTACCGGCAGCGACACGATTTCCATCGAGTACAAAGAGTTCGGCATCCGCCTGACATTGACCCCCACCGTGATCGACCGCACGCGGATTTCCCTCAAGGTGGCACCGGAAGTCAGCGAACTGGATTACGCCAACGCCTTGCAGGTAGAAGGCATCCAGGTGCCGGCCCTGACCGTGCGCCGCACCGACACCACGGTGTCTTTGGCCGATGGCGAGAGTTTTGTGATCAGCGGCCTGATCAGTAATAACAACCGTTCCACCATCAGCAAGTTTCCAGGCCTGGGCGATATCCCGATCCTCGGCGCGTTTTTCCGCGACAGCAACGTCAGCCGCGAGGAAAAAGAGCTGCTGATGATCGTCACCCCGCACTTGGTCCAGCCCCTGGCCGCCAACGCACGCCTGCCGTCCCTGCCCGGGGAAAAACTGCGCAACTACGACCCCAACTGGTATCGCCTGTACTTCCTGGAAAACGGCAACTTCGACCGACGCACAGGACTTTCCCAATGAGCGATAGCCTGAGCCAGACGTTCCTGGCAATCACCCGCAACACCACCGACCTGGAATGGCTGCAAGGTGCCCTCGCGCCCCTGGGCCAAGTGGTCAGTGCCGGTGGTGGCAGCCTCGACGAACTGTTGGCCCTGGTGGACGTGACCTTCGCCAACCTGGTGTTCGTCGGCCTGGACCGCGAGCATGTGGTGGCCCAGAGCGCCTTGATCGAGGGCGCCCTGGAAGCCAAGCCGATGCTGGCTATCGTCGCCCTCGGTGACGGCATGGACAATCAACTGGTGCTCAACGCCATGCGTGCCGGCGCGCGGGATTTTGTCGCCTACGGTTCACGCTCCAGCGAAGTCGCCGGCCTGGTGCGACGCCTGAGCAAGCGCCTGCCCCCGGTCGCTCACAACGCACACCTGGGCGGCCTCACTGTGCTGTATGGCACCCAGGGCAATGCCGACGGTGCCCTGCTCGCCAGCCACCTGGCGATGGTGGTGCAAAAGAGCGGTCAACAGACCTTGCTGCTGGACCTGGGCCTGCCCCGAGGTGACAGCCTGGCGCTGCTGGGCCTGGAAAGCTCATTCAACTTTGGCGATGCCCTGCGCCACCTGCGCCGCCTGGACACCACCCTGATCAACAGCGCGTTCACCGCCACCGACGGTGGCCTGCGCATCCTCGCCTATACCGAAAGCGACGAGCCGCTGGAAATGACCAGCGCCGCCGAGCTGTACATGTTGCTCAGTGCCCTGCGCCAACACTTCCAGCACATCGTGGTGAACCTCACCGGCCAGCGCGACAGCGAAGCCTTGCGCACGTTTGTCAGCCATTGCGACAAGCTCTTGTGGTGTACCGACCAGAACGTCCTCGACTGCCGGCGCAACCTGGCAGTCCTCAATCAGTGGCGGGAAAAAGGCATGAAGCTTGATCATGCCAAGCTGCTGGTGGACCGTTACCTCAAAGGTGCCGCGCCGGATAAAGAGGCGTTGGAAAATAGCTTCGGCCTGGAAGCCATCGCGGTTTTGCCGTTCAGTCCCGAGGTGCGCCTGAACGCCAAGAACCAGGGGCAAACCTTATTCAGCCTGGCCCCCCGGGAGCCCCTGACGCAGAACCTGAAAGCCTTGGGCGAACGCCTGGCCAAGCGTACCGAGGGCCTGGAAAAACCCTCCACCCGCTGGTTCGAACGGCTGCTGGGGACCACCAAATGAGCGGCGAAAAACTCTTCGGCGCCCCCGCTCGCGGGCTCAATAACACCGTGGACCACGACGGCCTGAAACTGGTGCTGCACCGCTACATCATCGATGCCATCGAAGAGTCGGGGAAAAACCTGCTGGAAGGCTCACGCCAATCCCTGGCGCAATTTGTCATCGACAAGGTGTCCGAATACATCACGCGCATGCACCTGGCGATTTCCCGCTATGAAATGGAGCGCCTGGCCGAAGAAATCGTTGATGAACTGACCGGCTTCGGGCCGCTGGAAGTGCTGCTGCGCGACCCCTCGGTGACCGAGATTCTGGTCAACGGCCCGCACCGGGTATTTGTCGAGCGCGACGGCCTGTTGCACCAGAGCGATCTGCGCTTTATCGACGCCCATCATGTGGAGCGCGTCATGCAACGTATCCTCGCGCCACTGGGCCGGCGCCTGGATGAGTCGTCACCAATGGTCGATGCCCGGCTGCCCGACGGCAGCCGGGTCAACGCGATCATCCCGCCGATTGCCCTGGACGGTCCGTGCCTGTCGATTCGAAAATTTCGCAAGGACATGCTCAAGAGCAGCGACCTGGTGGCGATGCAGACCATCGACCAATCGATCTTCGAGTTTTTCCAGGAGGCCGTGGGCAAGCGCTGCAACATCCTGATCAGCGGCGGTACCGGCACCGGCAAGACCACTCTGCTGAACATCCTCAGCCAGTTGATCAACCCCCACGAGCGCCTGGTGACCATCGAAGACGTGGCCGAGCTGCAACTGGGCCACCCCCACGTCGTACGCCTGGAAACCCGCCCGCCGAATGCCGAGGGCCACGGTGAAGTGAAGGCCAGCGACCTGATCCGCAACGCCCTGCGGATGCGCCCGGACCGCATCATCCTCGGCGAGATCCGTGGCGTGGAAGTGCTGGATGTGATGACCGCGATGAACACCGGCCACGACGGTTCCATGAGCACCGTGCACGCCAACAATGCCCAGGACGCCCTGTTGCGCCTGGAAACCCTGGTAGGCCTGACCGGTCGTGTGGTGGCGGAAAAGACCCTGCGCCAGATGATCTGCGCGGCACTGGATGTGGTGATCCAGTTGACCCGCCTGCCCGATGGCCGACGCTGTGTCAGTGAAGTGGTGGAAGTGGTGGGGGTGCGCGACGACGTGTATGTCACCAACACCTTGTTCCGGCATGACCGGCGTACCGGCTTTGGCTTCCTGCGCGAGGCCCTCAACCCGGCGGGTGACAAGCTGCGCCGCGAATCAGCCCTGTCGCTATAGGAGCGTCACCATGACCGGCGCCATCCTGATGTTCAGCTGCGTGATCCTGATTGGCGTGTCGGTACACCTGTTCCTCAGTGGCCTGCGCCAGGCGGAAACCGATCGGGTCCTGGAACGGCTCGCCGAAGGGCAGCCGCTGCTGGCCGAAGAGCGTGGCCGCTGGGTCGGCCTGGAGCGTATGTTCCTGCGCGCGGGCCTGGGCAAGCCCACCAACAGCCTGGGCCTGTGGGTGACCTGCTGGGTGCTGGGCGCGGTGCTGGGCTTTCTGGTGTGGAGCTGGCTCGGGTTGGCCGCAATGGTAGTGCTGCCGCCCTTGATACTGCGGCTGTACATCGCCTGGCGCTATCGGCGGCGGGTGAAGCGGATGGTCGAGCAACTGCCACAAGTCCTCGATCATACGGTGCGCAGCCTGAAGTCCGGACGCACCCTGGCCGACGCCTTGCTGGGGGCCATCGACAGCACCGAGGAACCCTTGAAGCCCGCCATGGGCCGCATCCAGCGCAACGTGCAATTGGGGGTCAGCCTGCCCGAGGCCGCCAGTGACTTCGCCGAATTCTACGAACAGGACGAGTTCCGCATGCTCGCCCTGGGGCTCAAGGTCAACCACCGCTACGGTGGCAACGCCAGTGACTTGCTGGAGAACCTGATCAAGGTCATCCGCGAACGGGAACAAGGCGCCCGGCAATTGCGCGCCATGACCGGCGAGACGCGCGTCACCGCCTTTGTGCTGGCCGGCATGCCGATTGCGATGGTGGGCTATTTCATGATGATCAATCCCGGCTACCTGCTGACCATGTGGAACGACGACAGCGGCCGCTACATGCTGCTGGCCGCGCTCACCATGCAGGTGCTGGGCTGCCTGACGATGTGGCGCATGTTGCGGAGTATTTGAGATGGTCCTGCTGATCAGTGCCCTGCTGTTTCTTGCTGCACTCGTGTTGATCGCCGGCCAGCTCATGGCCCAGCGCCGTCGCCAGCGCCTGGTCAACCAGCGCCTGCAAGGCCAATTGGTGCGTGGCGACCGATTCGGTACCCTGCTCAGCCAATTTGGCAGCAGCCAGTTGGCCCAGCGCTCAGTGAGCATGGATAACGAAACGCAGATCCTGCTCAACCGTGTGGGCTGGCGCAAAACCAATCAACGCTCGATCTTCGCCGCCTGCCAGATTGGCGTGCCGCTGGTGCTGGCAGGCGTGATCCTGATAGGCGAGGAAGTGATTTTCCCCGGTGTCGACTCCCCGTGGATCGCACCCCTGCTCGGCCTGGGCCTGGGCTACCTGATCCCCAAGCGCATCCTCGCCAGTGCGGCCAAGGCCCGGCAACAACAGATCTCCCGCGAGGTGTCGACCTTCATCCCACTGCTGCGCATTTTGTTCGAGTCGGGCATGGCGGTAGAACAATCCCTGCGCGTGCTCAGCGTTGAAGCGCAGCGCCTGTTGCCCGCGCTGACCCAGGAACTGCGGTTGATCCTGTCCCGGGTCGACTCGGGCCTGGAACTGAGTGAGGAGTTGGGCAAGACCGCCAGGCTGCTGGCCGTGGACGAGTTCACCGACACCTGCATCATTTTGCAGCAACTGATCCAACAGGGCGGCGGCGCCATGAAGTCTCTGCTGGCCCTCAAGCAACTGCTCGATGACCGCCGCCTCACCCGTTTGCAGGAATTCATCTCGAAGATGTCGGCCAAGATGTCGGTGGTGATGATGGTTTTCCTGTTTCCCGCTTTATTGATTGTGCTGGGGGGGCCGGCATTCATTGCGATCTCCCGGGCCCTGAGCAGTTTTTGAGGAGCGCTCGATGAAAGCACTGATTGCAGGCCTTAGCCTGCTGATGCTCGGCGGCTGTGCCAGCAACGGCCAGACACCGTGGTCGGCGCTCATGTCGCCTGGCGCCTGCGCCAAGCCCAGTTCCGAACAGGAGCTGTCGTTGAACCTGGCTGACGACATGGCCAATGAAGGAAAAATGCACGCCAGCCTGGCCAACCTGCAAAGCCTGCCGGAGTCTTTGCCGCAGGTGCGCCAGCGCAAGGCCAAGGTCTACCGCCTGCTCGGGCGCAGTGAGGCGCAACCGCTGTACCGCAGCCTTCTGGGCACCTGCATGGCGGCCGAGGGTGAACACGGCCTGGGGCAACTGGCAGCGGCCCGGGGCGACAACACGCAGGCCTTGACCCATATGCAACGCGCGGCGCAACTGGCGCCCACCGATGAGAAAATCCGCAATGACCTGGGCGTGGTCTACCTCAACCAACGCCGCCTGGAAGATGCACGTTTTGAGTTCATGACGGCCATGGAGCTCAAGCAGAGCGACCAACTGGCCGCCGTCAATCTGGTGACCTTGTTGATCTACCAGGACAACTGGGCACAGGCCGCGCAATTGGCCAGCCAGGTGGGCCTGAGCCCCGAGCAGGTCACCGAGGCCCAGGCCCGGGCCGAGAAACTCAAGGCTGCCGGCGCGCCAGTTGCCAAGGATCAGGTCGCGGCGGCCAGCGATACACCGCCCGTACTAATCAAGTAAGCGCTTGAAGGAGCCGACGATGAAACTCCATTACCTCGCCAGCCTGACGCTGCTGGCCCTGCCCCTGACGGTACTGGCCATCGAGCCAGGCCCCTCGTCCAAAGCCCAGCAGGAAACCGAGCATTGGCTGGGGCTGCAAGTCAGCGGGCAAGCCGCTTCACCCACGGTGCAACAGGCAACGTTCGCCGAACGCGAACTGGCGCTGCAGCGTTTGCTGGAAAGCAAGAAATTCGCGATCCCCGAAAAGTTCGGCGATGACAGCGCAGGCGGGGGCTCGGGTGGCAGCAAATAAACCACGCGCCCCAGCAGATATACCTCAACTCAAACTGTAGGAGCGAGCTTGCTCGCGAAAAACTTACAGGCGCCGCATTCATTCAGTAAGCACGCGTTATCGTTGACGTTTTTCGCGAGCAAGCTCGCTCCTACAGAAGGCGATGACCGCTTAACTGACTGGCATTAGGGCAAACCCGCTCCCACATGGCTATATGCAAACCATCAGTGCGCCGTCACCCGCTGGCGCAATGCCGAGCTGCTCGGCGACAGCGCCAACGCCAGTTGGGTGCGGTTATGCATATGGGTCAGCCGCAACACTTGGGACACGTACAGCTTGACCGTGTTCTCGGTGATGCCCAGCTCGCAGGCAATCTGGTAGTTGGTCTGGCCCTTGCCCACCAACCTGGCGACGTCCAGTTGCCGCGGTGACAACTGATTGAAGATCGCCGGCACCTCCAGGCGCTCGGCCTCCTCGCTTGCCCCTTCGCCATCGGCTGGCGGTGCCGGGCCGCGACGGACCTTGTCCAGGTCCTGGTACAAGTCGTCGATGGACTCGGAAAGGTATTGCAGCTTCTGGTTCAAATTCCCCAGATGCAGATTCTTGTGGCGCTCTTCCAGCGCAGCTTCCTGACGCTGCAACCCTTCCAGCAACTCATTGAGGTTGATGGGCTTCTGGTAGTAATCGGAGATACCCACGCGCAAGGCCTTGATCACGTCCTGCTTGTCGGCCCGGCCGGTCAACATGATGGCTTCGAATGCACGCTGCTTGCCGGCGATTTTTTGCAGGGCCTGCACCAACTCGATACCGTCCATGTCGGGCATATGCAGGTCACACAGCACCAGGCCGATCTGCGGGTCCTCGCTGAAGCGTTGCACCGCCTGCTGGCTGGAGCCACAAGGGACACAGCGATAACCGCTGCTTTCGAGAAATTCGCAAAGCTCTTCCACGATCAGCGGCTGATCATCGACCACGAGCACTTTTACTGCAGACGTAAGCTTGTTCACGCGCTACTCCATGCCTGGCAAGCCAAAGATTGACCTATCCGTTCCGAAGAACTTTCCTACTTGCTTGTGTAAATAAACTTAGACGTACTTTCCGACTATGTACATAGCGATATAGAGCATCCACGACTAATGGAGCCACAGCCAGGCCAGGGTGAAACCCACTAACAGAAACGGCGCAAAGGGCAGCTTCCTTGACGGGTCCACCACCAGATAACCCAGGCGCGCTCTAACACCTTGACTGGCAAGTGGTAACAGCCGCGGCCCATAGATCAGCCAGGCGACATTCGCCACGCCGGCACCGATCAGCGACCACAACAGGTAGGTCGAATTCGACGCCAGCGCCAACGCCGCGAGCAGCTTCACATCACCCGCGCCCAGGCGCCCGAGGGCATAGCCGGGCAGCGTCAACAGCAGCGCCAGGAAGAAGGCCCACACCCCTTCAGCCCTGGAGGTCCCCAGCCATGTCGAGCCGCTCCACATCAGGTAAAGCAGCGCCAGCAGCACGGCGCCCAGGGTCAGGCGATTGGCAATCTGCCGCTGGCGAACGTCCTGCACCGCACACACCACCAACCAGACAAAAACCACGAGGCCTTGGATCACGTAAAAACCGTCCCTTTTTGCTGATTGATTCTATGCTGATATCAGGTAGTAGCAGTCAGGGTAGTCGCAGTGATGAAAACCAGCCTCCCTAGAAAGCAAAAAGGTGCCGTCGCCATCGAGTTTGCGGCGGTGTTCGTGATTTTTTTTGCCGTGTTCTATGCCATGGTCAGCTACAGCCTGCCGCTGTTGCTGTTGCAGTCGTTCAACCAGGCCACGGCCGAGGCCGTGCGCCGCAGCGTGGCGCTGGACCCCAGCACCCCCAACTACAATGCGGCGCTCATACTGCGAGCGACCCAGACCGTGCAAAGCCAATTGCAGTGGATTCCCGCCACCTTCCAGTTTCAGGCGGGCCATATCAACCCGACCTACACCGCCGGGGTGCTGACCGTCGAAATCAACTACCCCTCGGCTAATCTCAAGAATGTCCTGCCGTTTATTGTGCTGCCGGGCATTGGCACCGTGCCCAGGCTACCAACGACGCTGCATGCCCAGTCGAGCCTGCAATTTTGACCTCCGGTGACAAAATCTTCGGCAGGCTGCTCGGCCGCAGCAGCGCCCAGGCCCTGCAAGTCCCAGCCAGCCAGCCTACCCCCGGCCTGCACCTGCGCCTGGACCAGCAAGGCCATGTGCTGCAGATCAGCCGTGCGCTGCGCCCGCAACTGGCCCATCACCTTAGCGCCCAGCCCCAACCGCTGTTGCGCGACCTGCTGTGCCTGCCTGGCGCACTGAGTATCGAAGGCACGCCCGTCGACTGGCAGCGCAATAGCCTGGACCTGGATTTCCAAGGTGCCGCCGACACGATCCTGCATACCCGTGGCTGGGTCGAACCCGATGGCGATGGCTGGATCCTGCGCCTGCTGGATATCAGCGACCTGCTGCAAGGCCGGCAGTTGGCCCAGCAGCGCGAACAGAACCATCAACTTGCCAGCCAGATGAGCGAGCAACTGCGCGTCTGCAGCCTGACGCGCCTGCCGCAAGTGTTCAACGATCACCTGCGCAGCCTCGCCCAGCGCTGGCGCATCCCTTGCGTGGCCATGGTCCTGCTGGACCAGCAGGATCAGGACTGGCTGGTCTACAGCAGTCACAGCGCCCATGACGCGCCGCAACTGTGGACGCCGGGGCAACGCCTCGGCACCTGCCTGGACAGTCTCAACGGCAACACCCCATTAAGCCTCAAACACCTCCAGGGCCGCAGTGAGCATCCACGCCTGTACAGCGTGTTTGGCAATGCCGAGGGCCTGCTGGTGCCCTATCGCGATAGCCAGGGGGTCGCCGCCTGGTTGCTGTGCGGGTTCTACAGCGGCCACCCCGACATCAACGAGCGTGACTGGCTGAACCTCGCCGCCGCCCTCGCCGCCCCCTTGCTCAGCCGCCTGCGCGAGCAGCGTCATCACCAGCAGTTGGAGCGCGTGGAAGCCTTGCAGGGCCTGCTCGGCACCGGCTGGTGGGAATTGCTGACCAGCGGTGAAGAGATCCTGCTGGCGCCACAACTGATGCGCAGCCTGAGCCCGGAAGATGCGCCGACCAGGCAAGCCCTGGGCAACTGGCTGGAGTTGATTCACCCCGCCGACCGCCAGGAGCTCAATAGCCGCCTGCAAGACCTGCAAACCCTGGGTAAGCCGTTGCTGACCAGCGTGCGCCTGCTGCGTACCGACGCCAAGCAGAACCCCATCTGGTACCGCGTGCAGGGCCAAGTGCTGGGCGCCGGCGACCAGCGGCGTTGGATCGGTTTCATGCTCGATATCAGCGACATCAAGAACCAACAACTGCAGGCCGCTGCCGCCCATGCGCGCCTGGATAACCTGATCGCCAGCTCCCCGGCGGTGATCTACGTGCAGCGCTACGTCAACGGCGCGCTACACCCGGCGTTCTTCAGCGACAGCCTGCTGCCGCTGCTGGGCTGGACCCTGGCCGAATGCACCCACGACACCTCCGTGGAATGGGTACACCCCGACGACCGCGACGTGTACTTCGAACGCACCCGGCAACTGCTGCGTGAAGGCAGCGTGCGCAGCCGCTACCGGGTGCGTGATCGCCAGGGCAATTACCACTGGCTGCTGGACGAAGCCAAGCTGCTGCGCGACGACCTCGGTTTGCCGGTGGAAGCCGTCGGCCTGTGGCTGGACGTCACCGAAGCGACCCTGGCCGCGCAACAGATCAAGGAAAGCGAGGAGCGCTACCGGATCCTCGTGGAAGACTCGCCGGCGATGATCTGCCGTTATCGCCCGGACCTGACCCTGACTTTCGGCAACACGCCCCTGGCCAACTACCTGGAATGCACGCCCGCACAGTTACCGGGGATCAACCTGGGCGAATGGCTGTCGGCCGAGCAACGCAACGCCTTTGTAAAACGCATCAGCCAGTTGAGCCCGGAATTTCCCGTCAGCACCGCCGAAATCAGCCTGCAACTGCCAGGGCGCGAACATGCGTGGTGGGTCTGGTCCGACCGTGGCGTGTTCGACGAGCACGGCCAGTTGCAGGAAATCCAGGCCGTGGGCCGCGACAACACCGAAGTGCGTCGCTCCCAGCAGCAACTGACCCAAAGCGCGAAAATGGCCACCCTCGGCGAAATGGCCACTGGCCTTGCCCATGAGATCAACCAGCCGCTGAACGTGATGCGCATGGCCATCGTCAATGTGCTCAAGCGCCTGGGCAACGGCGACGTGCAGATCGACTACCTGACGGAAAAACTCCAGCGCATCGACGCCCAGGTCCAGCGCGCGGCCAGGGTGGTGGACCATATGCGCGTGTTCGGCCGCCGCTCGGAGGTCGAGCAACAACCTTTCGACCCGGCCCAGGCGGTGGAAGGTACTCAGTCATTGCTGGGCGAAGGCCTGCGCGGCAAAGGCGTGGACCTGCGCATCACCCCCATGGACTTCAATGTGCAGGTCAACGGTCATGTCGACCAATTGGAACAGGTACTAATCAACCTGGTGGTCAACGCCCGCGATGCCCTCATAGCCCGGCATGAAAAAAACCACGACTTCCAACCCTGGATCGCGCTGTACAGCGAACACGACAGCCGCCATGTACGGATCTGGATTGAAGATAACGGCGGCGGGATCGATGCACGGCTGCTGGAACGGATTTTCGAACCGTTCTTTACCACCAAGCCCATCGGTGTTGGTACCGGGCTGGGGTTGTCGGTGAGCTACGGCATTGTGGAAAACATGGGCGGACGGTTGAGCGTCGTCAACAGTGAGCATGGGGCGCGGTTTTGTGTGGAGTTGCCGGTGGTGGGTGGGGGTTAGATGACGAGGTAGGCGCGGCCAGAGTGACAGCTCAAGTTGGCGCCTACGTCGACTTTGTTCAGGTCGACGCCTAAGGCCAGTAACAAGGTGTTTATCAGCGAGTCTAGCAGTGGCGAAAGTGTGGCTTTGATCGTACTGATCAGCAAGGAAGTGACGCTATTGAGCGTGGTTCCAAGACCACCAATAAGATTGCCTAACAAATTTTCGTTTCCAGGCTGTGGACCGTACATATTTAAAACAAGACCCGCTGCGGTTCCCTTGGCAGGGTCCGTGAGCCCGCTAACGATATTGCTAGTGGTGTAAGCGTAATAAACCGGTGGCTGCGAAATTTCCGGCAAATTAGGCGACAGGTAGGTATGGGCAAGGTTTTGACTCCCACCGACATCGATATTGGCAGATAACCCAATACCACCTCCTACGGAGGGGACACGGCCGTAACATTCGTTAAATATTAAAAAGCGGCGGCAAGACTCGGTACCTATATCAACGACTTTCAACGGTTTCACAACAACCGTCGGCGGACTTTGACTGCTGCCGAAGATGCTGGACATGTTATCAATCTGACCCAGTTTCAGATTGACCAGTGAAGTATTGGTACTGGTTGTCAGGCTTTTATTCGTAGGACTTACGCAACTGTAAGCTGTCACCCAGCTACTAGCACTGGCAGCCTCCACTACTATATCCACGCCAATAGGTGGAGGCGAAGATAGAACCTGAGGTGAGGGAGATGTGCAAAGCGCCCCCAAACTACACGTTAACGCGTTGATCGCGCCCACGATATTAAGGTGCAGCAATGCTTCAACTGTACTTGCCAACGGCCCCGCCAGCCCCGCCACCCCGTTCACCAAATCCACAACCGTATTCAAGACGGGTAAGTTGACCGAGAGCAAAACACGTAATTGCGCCGTACGCACATAGATACGATTCGGACCTGTTTCAGGGTTATGCCCTGGCGCTACAGCCTTGGCTGGATTGCCGACAGCAGATAACTGAGGCGGCTGCAAAACCTGAACCGTTGCAGTAATCAGCGCCACGCCAGGCAGGTCGATCGGGACACTGGCCAGTAAGCCGTTTTTCTTGTTAGCCAGTTGCACAAAACCTTCGATCAGATCAAACACACGCATGTTAACTGCCAGAGACGCCACATCAGTGCCACTCGCGATTTTCAGAATATCGCCCAATACCACTTGAGTACTACCCGCCGCCGCCTTGAGAGCTTTCAAGCCAACAATCGTCACATCCGCCGTTAACGTGTTGGTGGGGTCCAATACATTAATTGCACTTTGAATTAGCTGGCCTACACCGAGGGTATTACCAAGAACCTCTGTATAGCCAACCGCCGTCAAGCCTAAGTCTAGCTTTAGCCGGTCCAGATAATTCAGCAGAGAGATGTTGGTATTAATCAAACCATTCCACCCAGCCACCGAGAGGTTCAATCCACCGCCCAATAACCCGCCGAACAAAGCGTTGAGAACGGAGGCCTTTTTGTCGGTGTCAACAACCACTGCGGTGCTGCGGATTGTGAGTGCGGCCACTGGAGTCGCCAATGCCGCCACCGCCGTCGCAGTCAATGTCGTACTGGCGTTGTACGTCCCGCTGAACAACCTCCACACCCCATTGGCAATACCCGTGGAGACAGTACGGCTCGCCACCACACGAATGGCATCATTCTTGGTGGCATCGACAGTAAAGACGCGGGTATTAGCCGCATTGGTCAACAACGTCCCACAGCTCACCGCCAGCGCGCGGCTGTTGTCGTTGGCGACGACGGTGAAGCCATTGCGGGTGGCGTTTTGCTTGGCGTAATCGACGGCGGTGGTGCTGCCTGAACACTGCCCGCCGCGATTGGCGGCTTCGAGGGCGGCGGTGTCGGCAACGGCCTGTAGCTTGCGTTTTTCCAGGTACAGGCGGCCGCTATCGACCACCAGCAACAGAAACACCAGGGCCAACGCCAAGGTCCCGGCGAACACCAGACCGATTGCGCCACGTTGGCCAGAACGAAGTCGGGGAGACATCGAGCACTCCTTTGCCGGCGAACTGCCGAGCGCTTACTCTCCTGTAGTGAACAGCAGTGTAGACAAGGCTTGGAAGGTGCGCTGGCAAGTCGCCATATTTGGCGACTGACGGAACCTGTGGGAGCTGGCTTGCCTGCGATGCGGGCGCTGCGGTGTAACAGGTACACCGCGCCGGTCCCATCGCGGCCTCGCTGGGGCTCGACGGCTCCCACATTTGATCGGTGTTTGTGACACAGATCGGGACTGGCCGAGCGTGACTTAGCGTGGCGGGTAGTTGGACAGCACCTTGGTCACCGTCGCCCGGATCGCAGCGCTGCGGTCTTGCGGGTTGGGCGAGCTGCTCATCATCTGCTCGTCGCTGCCGCGCCACACCAGTTTGCCATCCTTGCCGTCCAGCAGGTCGATCTGGAGGGTGGCGACCTTGTAGGTGATGTTGCGCGTTTCGTTGTACATCGGCGCGCCCCAATAGCCATTCCACGGGCCGCCCCAGGCGCCGCCGTAGTTGGTGGAGACTTGTTGCTGGCGGTCTTCGACGATCAGGTAGGCCTGCACGTTCACATCAGCCTTGGCCCCGGGGGCGGCCGGGCGCAGGCCGCGTTGGTCGAGCTGGTCGGCCACCGCCTGGCGGATGCGCTGTTCGGTAAGGTCACTCTTGATCCGCGGATCATCGGGACGGTATTGCAACGCCGGGTCTTTCCAGGCCCAACTGCGGTAGGCGCCAAAGTCGCGGCTGGCGTCAAAGTCGTGGTTGACCTGATTGGTCTGGCAACCGCCCAGCAGCACGGCAAAAGCGAGCAAAGCGATACGACGCAACATGGTAGTTCTCCAAAGGGCAAACCGAACCTGAGATGAGAATAGCTGTTAACTCGGAGGATACGCCGTCATCGCCTTCTGCACAGCCTGGCGCAAGGCATCGCCGCGCTCACTCAAGCTACCCTGGCTGCCCGTTTCGGCGCTGGCGCTCCACACCGGCTGGCCCGTGCGGGCATCGAACAGGTTGACCCGGACCACCACGACCTGCACTTCATAGGTGCGCACAATCGGCACCGAGTTGTACATGCCGTAGCCGTTGCCATAGCGATTGTAGCCACCGTAGCCATAGCCATAATCGTCCTGCACCTGACGCAGACGCTTCTCCAGGTGCACATCGGCGCTGACCAGCAAGTCCGGCGCACGCTGGTCATGCACCGGGCGCAGGCCGCGCTGGTCGAGGGCGCCGCTGACGGCTTCGGCGATCTGCGCAGGATCTGCCCAGGCCGAGCCCGCCGGCAACTGGCCGTTGCGCCAGGCCCAGTTGCGGTAGGCGCCATAATCACGCACCGGCGCCGGGTAAGCGCTGGCGTCAAAGGTGTTGGCCGCCTGGGCAGGCGCCGGCGGCATCGGCTTGGACGCCGCAACATAAGGGTTGTTGCTGGAGCAGGCCCCCAGCCCCAGGCACAGCAGGATCAATGCACAGCGCTTCATTTCGATCTCCGCAGACTGGGCCGCTTAAACCGGACGGCAGATCCAGTGCAAATAACGCCCAAGTCCGGCAAAGCTTGGGTGACGACGGTGAGCGAGCTCCATCTCCAACAAGTCCTGCAAATCGGCGCGGGCCTGGAACTCCACCGGCATGTAGTCGTGGAATACCCGCACCCCGCTCTGGCTTTCGACCTGCCACAAGCCTTCAAGTTGCGCCGCCAATTCCCGTGGGTCCAGGGGTTGTTGCGGGGTCAGGCTCTGTTTTTCGCCGGCCATGTCGTTCTTGCGCATCTTGCGAAAGTGGCCCTTGAGCAAGTTGCGGTAAATCAGCGCATCGCGGTTGTAGAACGCCAGGGACAACCAGCCGCCCGGCGTCGTCAACTGGTGCAGCACCGGCAGGATCGCATGGGGTTCGGCCAGCCATTCCAACACCGCGTGGCACAGCACCAGGTCATAGGGTTCGGTGAGCTGACCCAACAGGTCCTGCCACGGCGCCTGGATGAAGGTTGCAGTCTGCCCCGCCTCGGCGAAACGCTGGCGGGCGCCTTCGAGCATCGGCTCGGCAGGTTCGGCCAATGTCACGTGATGCCCGCGTTCGGCCAGCCACAACGACATATGGCCCAGGCCTGCGCCGATATCCAGCACGCGCAAGGGGCGATCCGGCAGGGCCTCGATCAGGTCGGCCTGCAACACGGCCAGGCGAATCGCGCCCTTGGCACCGCCGTAGATTTTCTCGGCAAAGCGCGTGGCCAACTGGTCGAAATGACGATCACTCATGGGCAAACCGCCGCTCGTTATCGGCCAGCTTGGCGTTTACCACCTGGTTCATATCCAGGCCCAGTTCACCGCACAACAGCAGGAGATAGAGCACGATGTCCCCCACTTCCTGGCCGGCGTGGGCGAGTTTGTCGGCGGGTAACTGGCGGGATTGGTCTTCGCTCAACCACTGGAAGATTTCTACCAGTTCAGCCATTTCGACACTGGCGGCCATGGCCAGGTTTTTCGGGCTGTGGAACTGTTTCCAGTCGTTGTTATCGCGGATGCGATGCATGCGTTCGGTGAGGTGTTCGAGATTCATGGGGCGCTCCTGAAGGGGTATAGCTTCGGGCTCAAGGGCAGGGATGGCAACTAAATTTGTGGCGCCTGTCTGGGCGCCATCGCGCTCTAATCAACCACGCTGAACTCAACCCTGGCCGTCTGCCCCGCCTCATCGAGCACACTCAGTTGATAGCGCCCCAACTGTTCCAGGCTGGCATTGATGCTGTCCTGGTTGGCACTGTCGCCCAGCGGCGCCCCGTTAAGGAACCACCAGCGCCGTCCACTGCCGCCCAACGCCGACAGTTTCAGGCGCAGTTGCTGTTGGCTGCCTGCCGGCAATCGCAGTTGATCCCCCTCACGCACGCCCACCACCGATAACGGCGATGACGCCGCCAACGCCGGCGGCGGGCAATCCGGGTCTGGCGCGGGGATGCGTGCGTCACGCCGCTCGATCCTCGGCAACCACGGTTCCAGCGGTGCAGGCCACAGGGCAATGTCTCGCGATACCGCGCCCGGACAACTGGCAGACACGCGCAAACCCTTGGCATTGATCCACACGGTTTCCATCAAGCCGACACCCAAGGGCTGGTCCAGGGCCTGCAAAGTCGGTGGCGTGGTGTTGTCCAGCGTCCAGGCAAATCGCTGGCGCCGGCAATTGGGGTCGTTGCGGCTCATGGGCTGGCCCAGGGGCCAACAGATCGCCGCCACGCCGACATTCATCGGCACAGGTTTGACGGGCGCGGTAATACCGCGCTGGCTGTCGCGGTTGGTCAGCACATCGTGCACTTGCAGCATCAACGGCGCCGCCGAGGCCAGGCCAAACTGGCCCGGCACCGGGGTGCCGTCCGGGCGACCGATCCACACGCCAATCAAGTAGCGTGGCCCGACCCCGATAGCCCAGGCATCGCGAAAGCCGTAGCTGGTGCCGGTCTTCCAGGCCAGCACCGGGCGCTGTACCAACTCGGCCCGGGGATCACGATCCGGCCGTGCCTGGCCACTGAGGATACGCCGCACGATCCACGCAGAACCCGGCGATAACAATGGACGCTCCTTGAGCGCATCTCCAGGCTGCAAGCGAATCGCCGCGCTCTTGCCGTCACGGGCCAACGCACTGTAGCCGCCGACCAGGTCCTCCAGACGGCTGCCAGCCCCGCCGAGGATCAACGCCAGGTTCGGTTCGGCCAGCGCCGGCAACGCCAGGGGCATGCCGCCGATACGCATTTCCCCGGCAAAGCGCTTGGGCCCGTAGGCTTCCAGCAATTGCACCGCCGGCAGGTTCAACGAGCTGGAGAGCGCCGTACTGGCCGGCACCGCGCCAGTAAAACCCATCGAGAAATTGCCCGGCCGGTAATCGCCATAGCGCCGTGGCACATCCTGCAGTAGCGATTCGGAATGAATCAGCCCCGCGTCCAGGGCCATGCCATACAGGAAGGGTTTGAGGGTCGAGCCCGGCGAGCGCAGGGCGCTGATCATATCCACATGGCCAAAGCGTCGCGCATCGTTGATATCCACCGAGCCCAGGTAAGCGCGTACGGCCATGCTGTCTTCCTCTACCACGAGGATGGCCGCCGAGGTGTGCTCCGGCAGGCGTGCGCGCCAGCCCAGCAGCAGGTCTTCGAGACGGCGTTGCAGGGTCGCGTCGATAGTGGTGCGAATCAGCGGCGGGCTGTCGGGACGGTTCAGGCGGCGTGCCAGCAGCGGCGCCAAGCTGGGTTCCAGGCGCGGCGCCAGCAACAGGGGTTCTTCCAGGGCCTCGTCGACCGCCGACTGCGGCCAGACCTGGAACTCGGCCAACCGCCGCAGCACTTTGTCCCGGGCTTCCTGGGCGCGCAACGGGTGGCGATCCGGGCGCAGGCGGCTAGGTGCCTGGGGCAGCACCGCGAGCAAGGCCGCTTCGGCATGGGTCAACTGTTGCGGCGACTTGCCCAGATACGCCCAACTGGCCGCCGCCACTCCCTGCAAGGTTCCGCCGAAGGGCGCGCGGTTCAGGTACAGGTTGAGGATCTGGTCCTTGGACAGATGCCACTCCAACTGCGCCGTACGCCACAACTGGCGCAACTTGCCCGGCAAGGTGCGCGAATGCGGATCGAGCAGGCGCGCCACTTGCATCGACAAGGTGCTACCGCCCGACACCACCCGCGCACCGGTGAGGTTCTGCCAGGTTGCCCGCACCAGGGCCAGCGGGTTGACGCCGGGGTGTTGGTAGAACCAACGATCCTCGTAGGTCAGCAGCGCATCGAGGTAATACGGCGAGACTTCACCGGTGGCGACCGGGTAACGCCATACGCCGTTGGCATCGGCGAAACGCCACAAGGGCGTGCCGTCTTCGGCCAGCACCACGCGGGCCAGGTCGTCCTTGGGCAGGGGCAAAGGCCAGAGGCGGTCGGCCAGCCAGAGCAGGGCAACCACCAACAACAGGCTACCCAGGGTCCAGCGTGCAACTAATCGCAAATTCAAACGGGCAAACCTCTATGCTTTAAGGGAACTCGCCCAGGCGATTAACGACCAAAGGCTCAGGTCCGGCAGATACGCCCACCCTTTCATCAGGAAATTCATATGCAGGTAGAAAGCTTTTTCGAATGGCTGGGCCAGGCGCTCGGTTCGGTCATCCGTTTTATCGTCGACGGGCTCAGCGGCCTGTTCGGCGCCCTGACCAATGCCGGCGGCAATTTTATCGATGGCTTGTCCCGTACCTTGGGCATGGATACCTCGATCGTCAGCATCATCACCCTGATCATTGGCCTGATGCTGCTGTATTCGGCAGTCCGGGCATTTATGCGGGCCTCGATCATCATGGGGATTATCTGGTTGATGCTCGGGCTGTGGCTGCTCAGTTGGGTTGTGCATTAACACCCCTTACCTGTGGGAGCGGGCTTGCCCGCGATAGCGCTATTTCAGCCGATACATTCGGCGGCTGATACACCGCTATCGCGGGCAAGCCCGCTCCCACACAAGCCCGCTCCCACATTAAAGATAGAGCCTGCTCCCACAGGTGGGGCGCTTAACGCCCCTTGATCACCATATCCGCCGGGGTTTCCCCCACTGCCTGCCAGTTCGGCCGGTACATCGACTCCACTTGCGGTGGCGGTACGCGATATGTCCCAGGTGTGACCGCACGGGCCAGGTACAGCAGGTGCGTGGTGCCATAGCCGTCCAGGTTCAGCGCAGCAACATAACGATCATCGCGATACTCCTGGTGCTTGATCGACGCATTCTGCATCGACTCACGCCACTCCTTGACCTGGCTGCTGGCGTTTTCCAGGCTGGCGGCGCTCTGCCCCAGGTTCTGGTTCTCCAACTCCAGGCCGGCCGGCAACAGATCCACCACCAGTGCATCCGGTACCCGCTGCTTGTTGGCGCTGACGGCAATGTGTACCAGCACCAGATCACCGCTGCGCAGGTTCTGCAGGTTCAACGGCTGGCCATTCATGCCCAGGTACTCACGGCGAATGCTCAGGTTCTCGCCACCGGCTGCTGGCGCCTGCTGCGGATAACCGGAAATGCTCAGTTGCTGGTAAATCGGCTCGCTGCCTGGATTGCGCAAGGTCAACGGTGAAGCCAGCAACGGGCCTTCCAGCTTCAGGCCGGACTGGCCGTTGTTCAGCTCGCGGGTTTCGCCGCCGCTGCGCAACTGGGCAGTCCAGTTGGTTTCCGGCTTGCCCAGCAGGCCACGACCGGCGAGGAACAGCGAGTTGCGCTCCTGGGTCGACAACCATGGGCTGGCCGCCATCTGGTCCGACAGTTCGAACAGACGCTCTTCACGCTTGCCCTTGGCCAAGTCGTTTTCTTCGAGCAGAGCCAGGATCATCGCCTGGTCACGCAGCGGGCTGCCGTAGTCGGCCAGCCATTCATTGGCTTTGCGTTTCACCGCCAGACCGGCCAGCAATGCCTGGTCGGCACGGGGCTGGTCGCCCATCTTTTGCAAGGCAATCGCCAACTGCACCAATGGCAGGCCGGAACGCGCATCGCTGCGGCGTTCGAACAGGCTACGCAATGCGCCCAACGGTGCCTGTTGACTGCGCGCCAGCACCAGTCCGGCGTAGGCCTGCACGGCGAAGCGTGCGTGGTCGGCGTTGTCGCTGTAGTCGACCTCGATCAGGTTGCGCTCCTGCACATACCGCAGCAGACGTTCGCTGGCCTTCTTCAGCGCTTCAGACGGCACCGCAAAACCCTGGTCGCGGGCGCGCAGCAGGAAGTCGGTGACATAGGCCGTCAGCCAGTACTCTTCCTCGCCATCAGCGCCCCACAAACCGAAGCTGCCGTTGTAGCGCTGCATGCCCAATAGGCGTTCGATACCCAATTCGATCTTGCGCTTGCGCTCGGCATCCGGCTCGCCGGTCAAACCCAGGCGCGCCAGCACGGTGGCATCGGCATACAGCGACGGGTACAAGCCGCTGGCGGTTTGTTCCAGGCAACCATACGGGTAGGCCTTGAGTGCACGAATCTGCTCGCCCAGGTTCAACGGCGGCCGGCTCGACAGGCTCAGCAACGCCTCACGCCCAGCCGGCTCAAACAAGGCCAGCTCAGCATCCGGCAGGCTCCAGGCTTCATCCTTGAGCACCGCACGGTATTGCTTGAGCAGCGCCGGATAGGCCGGGCGCACGCCCAATGTCCATTCACGGGTAAACGCCGGCAGGTTCTCGCCCGGCAGGTCCAGGCCATTGACCGTGACCTTGACCTTGCCCTGGCCGAAACCGCCCAGCGCGCGCACCGGGATCTGCAAGGTGGTGCGCTGGCCTTCGGTCAGTTGCACGCTGTGGGACGGCTCGCCCAGCAGGGTCAGTTGCCCTTCGGCGGTCAGTTGCACATCCAGTTTCTGTGACTTGCCCGACAGGTTGGACAGGTCCAGCGCCAGGCGCGTCTGGTCACCTCCGGCGAGGAAGCGCGGGGCCGACAGCTCGGCAATCAGTGGCGCGGCGATCACGGTCTTGGCTTCGGCCATGCCGTAGCGGTCGTCACTCCAGGCCTGGGCCATCAGGCGCAGTTCGCCGTTGAAGTCGGGGATATTGACGCTGACCTCACCCTCACCTTTCTCGTTCAAGGTCACCGGTGCGCTTTGCAGGGCCACAATAGTGACGCTGGTATCCGGGCGCTTGCCGCCCTTGGCCAGCGCCGCGTCACCACCAAAGGCCAGGCTGGCCAGGCGGCCCTGGCCGGCTTCGATCAGTTGGCCGTAGATGTCGAACTGGTCCACGCCATAAGCCTTGCGGCCAAACAGGCTGGAATACGGATCCGGTGTCGGGTACTCGGTGATATTGAGGATACCCACGTCCACCGCAGCCACCAGCACATGCACTTGCTTAGGCACACTGCCGTCGGCGTTTTTCGCTGCGACTTTCACCGTCAGTGGCTGCTTGGGGCGCATTTTTTCCGGCGCGCTAAGGGTCAGGCCCAGTTTGCGCTGGGTACGATCCAACGGCAGATGCAGCAAGCCTACCGCACGTTTGGGCGTGATATTGGCCTTGCGCTCACCGGGACGAATCACCAGCGCACTCACATACAGGTCATGGCGCGACCATTTCGGGTCGAGCTTCACCGCAAAGCTCTTGCCTTCGGCCGGCACGTCGATCTCTTGCCACCACAACGGGCCTTCGCTGGACTCCACCAACAGGTAGCCTTTGCCGGCCGCCGGCGGGATAACGGTGACGTTGGCCGTATCGCCATCGCCATACGCCGGCTTGTCCAGCGCCAGCTTGACCTGATCGGGGCGCACGGCGCCGCCTTCGGTGTTGTCCTGGGCCTGGTAACCGGCCCAGAAGCGCTTGCTGCTGATCAGGCCGGTCTGCGGGTCTTCGACTTCGACGCGGTACGGGCCCCACTCCACCTGGAAGCTGACCTTGGCCGTGTCGCCCGCCTTGATGTTGACGGTCTGCTCATCGAGGTTGAGGAATTTCTCGTTGTAGTGATAGCTCCAGCCATCGTTGTCCGAGTAGTTCCAGTAGTAGTCGCGGCGTTCGCGAATCAGGCGCACCTTGAGGTTGTCGACCGCGAGTTTCTGCCCCTGCTGGTTGGCCAGCAGCACTTCAAACTCCGCAGGACCATCGCCATTGGTTTCCTTGCCATCGAACAGGCCACGCAGGCCGGGCAGTTGCTCGGCCGGCCATACCGGCTGCACCAGACGCCGAGTGATCGGGCGCCCGCCGGACTCTTGCAGGCTGGCCTGGACGATCAGTTGCAGCGGCGACTTGGCCTCGCTCCACTTGCTTTCCAGGGTGAGTTTTTCCTCGCCCTTGGCGTCGAGCACGCTTTCATCCAGTTCAAAATCCTGGCTCAGTTCTTCTTCAGTCACCGAGCCAAACTCATAACCCGGCAGCGACTTGACCGCCTCACGCAACGGCCGCACATACACTTGCCCGCTCAGGCGATTGCCCGCCGCAGGGGCGCCGTAGAGGTAACGGCCATTGACCTGGATAACCGCATTGTCGCCGGGGTTGAGCGGTGTATCGCTGCCCTTGAGCTCCAGGGCCAGACGCTCTGGCAGGAAATCTTCGACGAGGAATTCGTACAGTTGCGGCTTGCCGTCACCCAGGTCGAACACCAGTTGCCAGCGCCCGGTTGGCGCTTCTCCGGCCAGTTGCAGCTGGTATTGATAGAGGCCCGAGGCATCGGCGTCCCACACGAATTTGCGGCTGACCTGCTCATCCGGGCGGCGTACTTCGACACTCACCGGTTGCGGCTTGACGGCATTCCCGTCCTTGTCGCGCAGCAAGGCGTTGAGCAGCACGGTTTCGCCAGGGCGGTACAGGTCGCGCGGGCCGAACACAAAGAATTGCAGCGGGTGCGCGGGCTGGCCGCCGATATCGAACTCGGCCAGGTCCAGCGCTGCGCTGTCGAGGCGCAACAGGCTGGTCTGCTCGCCCTGCTTGGCGAGCAATACCTGGGCTTTTTTCGGCAGCGGCAGTTGCGCGTGGCCGCCCTTCTCGGTCTTGCCCTGGCCCAACACGCGGCCTTCAGCATCGAGGATTTCCAGCTCGACGCCATCCAGCGCCTTGCCGCCCTCCAGCGCCTGGGTGAACACATCCAGGCGGTTGGCGTAACGGTGCACCGACAGGCCGATATCACTGAGGGTGAACAACGTGGCCGGCTGCGAATAGTTGTAGGTGCCCGAAGCACGCATCACCGCCAGGTACACGCCCGGCTGTTGCAGTTGTTTGAGACCGGCGATGGGCAGCAGCAGGGTTTCACGGGTATTGCGCGCAGGATTGAGGTCGAAGCGGCCGCCGTAGACCAGGTCGGCCATGGGCAACAGTTCACGGGATTCATAGCTTTGCAGGCTGGTATTGCGGCCCCATTGGGCGAGGAACGCCGGCAGCGATTCGGGTTTGATGCGGAAGAATTCGACGTCGATCTTGTCGACATTCAGCGCGATCACCGGCAGGCCTTCGGCCAGGCGGGTCGGCAACAGGGTGCCACGGCTGGCGAAGCCGACGGTGGCTTGCAGGTCGCGGGTTTCCAGGCGTGCCGTGTATTCAGCGGCGAGCTTGGCGTCGTTGACCCCACGCAGCCCGGCGTCCACGGTCAGCACCAGCTTGCGCTGGGGCTCCAGGTGGCGCAGGCGCAACTCCATCAGGTTGTCGGAAAGCTCCCAGGCACCGTCGACCTTGCCGGACTTGCTGTCCACCAGGTGCAGCTTGTCGGCGAACTTCTGCTCGGGGTCCAGCGGGATCGAAAAGCTCACCGACAACGTGCTGGCGCCATCGAGTTGCACCTCAGACACGTCCACCACGCTTAACTCACGGCCGGCATAACGCTGCTTGAGCGTCGCCACATCCACCGCAGCCTTGGCCGGCTTTGGCGCCGTCACCGCCGCCGCAGGGGCAGTGGGTGCAGCCGGTTTATCGGAAGAATCGCAGGCGCTCAGCAGGGCCAGCGCGCAGGCCAGGAACAATCCTTTGTTAAGCATGGGGCACTCGTTGTCGGGGTGTCTGAGGGGTGAACTATATATCAGTGCCAGCCAAGTGGCTGTGGCGCTGCTCACATTGACCGACGGAGGGCGGTTTGGTTCTCGACTACCTCAAAAGCGTAGAAAATCCCCTGTGGGAGCGGGCTTGCTCGCGAATGCGGTGGATCAGCCAATATATAGGTTGACTGATCCACCGCATTCGCGAGCAAGTCGAATCGTCGCACCGCCGCTCCCACATTTTGATCGGTGGGGTGGCTGGCATTTGGTCATGGTTTGTAAAGGGCCAGCAAGGCGCATCCCTTTAAATTGCAGGACGTTTCCTAGACAATCCTTGGCGCCTTGTGCCTGTTGGGATGGGTGACTAGTCTGCGGTCCGTCACTGCTTATCAGTGATCGGGTTTAGTCGCCCGGATCCTATATGGCGCATGGTCTCATGAAGTTTCATGGTGGCTGTGCGTAGGGCACCTTCGGGTGCGCCGGTTTGCCATATGGCCGGTCGACTAACCTGCGTACAGCCGCCACCCTTCGTTTAGTCGCGACGGATGTCAGCTCCAAACCATATGGAGTTACACCATGCATAAGATTGTCCCCGACCCACCGACAGACCTCCTCAACGACCGCGCCGCATTCAATCGCGCCCTCAGCCACTATCTACCGACCCAGGGCTTTCACTCAGTCAGCGAAGAACTGAGTTTCGAAGACTCCCTGCTCTACACCGCCAGCCTGCTGAACAGCGCCTCAGCCACCGCGCTCGACTGTGGCGAACACTTGCCCGGCACCCAACGGGCCAAGGTGCTGGCAGTGTGGCATTTGCTGGAAATCGCCAAGACCACGGTCGACCGCTCCATCGAGTGCCTGCATCCCCCGGCATAAACGCGGTCAAAAATGTGGGAGTTGGCTTGCCAGCTCCCACATTTGGATCGGTGGGGTGGCTGGCATTTGGTCATGGTTTGTAAAGGGCCAGCAAGGCGCATCCCTTTAAATCGCAGGACGTTTCCTAGACAATCCTTGGCGCCTTGTGCCTGTTGGGATGGGTGACTAGTCTGCGGTCCGTCACTGCTTATCAGTGATCGGGTTTAGTCGCCCGGAGCCAGCGAGCCCAAGTCATTGCCACGTTTCATGGTGGCTGTGCGCAGGGCACCTTCGGGTGCGCCGGGTTCCGCTGACCGGTCGACTAACCTGCGTACAGCCGCCACCCATTGTTTAGTCGCGACGGGTATCGGTCCTTACCTTTTAGCGGAGTTACACCATGCATAAGATTGTCCCCGACCCACCAACAGACCTTCTCAACGACCGCGCCGCATTCAATCGCGCCCTCAGCCACTATCTACCGACCCAGGGCTTTCACTCAGTCAGCGAAGAACTGAGTTTCGAAGACTCCCTGCTCTACACCGCCAGCCTGCTGAACAGCGCCTCGGCCACCGTGCTCGACTGTGGCGAACACTTGCCCGGCACCCAACGGGCCAAGGTGCTGGCGGTGTGGCATTTGCTGGAAATCGCCAAGACCACGGTCGACCGCTCCATCGAGTGCCTGCATCCCCCGGCATAAACGCGGTCAAAAAATGTGGGAGCTGGCTTGCCTGCGATGGCGGTGGACCAGTAACAAATCAGTTGCCTGACACACCCCTATCGCAGGCAAGCCAGCTCCCACATTGTGTCTGCGGTGCTGTCCATGCAGCGTTACAATGCCGCTCCTCCAAGGAGCCCGCATGTCCACCTTACTCACCGACTGGCGTCACCGTCCCACTCACCGCCGTGTCTGGGCCCTGGCCGCGCCGATGATTCTGTCGAATATCTCGGTGCCGCTGGTGGCCTTGGTGGACAGCATGGTTATCGGCCACCTGCCCCACGCCCATCAACTGGGCGCCGTGGCCGTGGGGGCCAGCCTGTATACCTTCCTGGCCTGGGCCATGGGTTTTCTGCGCATGGGCACCACCGGGTTCGCCGCCCAGGCGGCCGGGCGCAATGATGGTGCGGCGCTACGGCAAATCCTGCTGCAAGGCCTGCTGTTGGCCCTCGGGTTGGCGATGGTGCTGGGCACGGTGGGCATTCCCCTGAGCCATCTGGCGTTGGAATGGATGCAGCCTTCGGCCGAGTTGAACCAACTGACCCGCGAGTTTTTCCACACCCGCCTGTTCGGCCTGCCCGCCGCCTTGGCCACCTATGCGCTGGTGGGCTGGTTCCTCGGCACGCAAAACGCACGGGCACCGCTGGCGATTCTGCTGACCACAAACCTGGTGAATATCGCCCTGAACCTGTGGTTCGTTTTGGGCCTGGACTGGGGCGTGGTCGGCTCGGCCCGGGCCTCGGTGATTGCCGAATGGACCGGCGCCCTGCTCGGCCTGGCCCTCACGCAAAAAGCCCTGCGCGCCTACCCCGGGCATATTGCCTGGGCGGCGCTCAAGGTCTGGCAAAGCTGGCGTGCGCTGCTGGCGGTCAACCGCGACATTTTCATTCGCAGCCTGGCGCTGCAATCGGTGTTTTTCATGATCACGGTGCAAGGCGCTCGGCTGGGCGATGCCACGGTCGCGGCCAATGCCCTGCTGCTCAACGGGCTATTGCTGACGGCCCATGCGCTGGACGGGCTCGCTCACGCGGTGGAAGCACTCTGCGGACACGCCATCGGCGCCCGTGATCGCCAGGCTTTGCGCCGCTCACTGGTAGTCGCCTGCGGCTGGTCGCTGATCGCCAGCCTCGGTTTTGCGCTGCTGTTCACCTTCGGCGGCCACTTGTTTATCGCCATGCAGACCGATATCCCCAGCGTGCGCGCAACCGCCGATATCTACCTGCCGTACCTGGCGGTGCTGCCGTTGATTGCGGTGTGGAGTTATCTGTTGGACGGCTTGTTTATTGGCGCTACGCGCGCGCGGGAGATGCGCAACGGCATGCTGCTGACGGTGCTGCTGACCCTGCCGCTCGCCTGGGCGTTGCAAGGTCTGGGTAATCACGGATTGTGGCTGACTTTCCTGCTGTTCATGGTCCTGCGTAGCCTGACCCTATGGGCGATTGCCTGGCGCCTGAATCGCCAGGATCGCTGGTTCACTGACTCGGCGCACTAGCTGCGCCAGTATTCATCGATTAAAACAGCCTACTCGAAACTATTGTTTGCAAATCTTCTTGGCACCTTCCCGCAATTTCAACCACAAAACTTTAGCCAGCTCTTATACCCAAAACGGCCAAAGGTATTGTTTATGAAGACGTCCCCTCCTACTTCAACATTGCCTATCGGATACCCCACCGCCCCACCGACAACTAACACCACACTGCAAGACCCAGAGCCTCATATCGATGTATTAGCAAATGATGGCAACGCCAAGATCATGCTTCTATCAACCCACAGAGTTGACCCGCACAGCAAATCCCTGACTCCGGTCAGCCGAGTCCTGATTAATACCTCTTATCGTTCAGACAAGATCCATATCAGCGCTGATGAAAACAATCAGCTCAACGCCTCGATCAATGGTAAAGACTACAAACTCCCACTTTACGCAGACAACCAGAACCACTCATTGAGAATCAAAGCCGACGGTGGGGACGACCATATATCCATTGATAAGCGCATCAGCATAGAAATGCACATTGACGGTGGGGATGGCGACGACTTTATCAACATAGATGGCAATGCAAATACCGTACAGGGTGGCAAGGGCAACGATTACATTCAATTAGGCCGTGGGCATACCGTCGCTTTCGGTGGAGACGGCAACGACATCATGGTGGCAGGCACTGGTAATGCAGTGATGTCTGGCGGTAAAGGTAATGACCGTCTGTTCGCTGGCGCGGGCCCGGCTGACAGGCTGCTATTTCTCAATGGCGACAGGGGGAATGATCAACTTTATGCAGGGCCTGGCAAAGTCGTTTTAAACGGGGGGCTTGGAGATGATACTCTCGCAGGATATAACCAGACCACTTTCTATACTGGGCAAGGCGTAGACACCGTATACGCCTACAATAAAAACGATAAGATTTATGCAAAGTCCACAGACAACATCAACGCCAACGCCCAAGCAAAAACCACAATCCTAGAGTATGCAGAGAGTGGCAAAATCGGCTTGAAAATAGAAGGCACAGAACAATTCATTGAACAGACGGAAGACATTATAGAGCAACTGAGAGGCTCACCCACCGGCCAACATACATTAAAGGAAATGGACCGCTTTGTTAATGAGTCGCGCGCACCTATTACCCTTACCCAATCTCGAATTCTCGGCAGCAACAGTTACAACTTCAGAAACAAGTACAGAGATGAAATACCGGACAATGAATATAAAAACCATCAGTTTCGCCCGGAACTTGGCTTTATAAACAATAACCAGCCCGGATCGGTTTCGACCCACCCTGAAATAGCCTTTCTACCCGACCACTTCGAGAAAGACTTTTCCATCACGCCGCAGATTGCCCTTCATCATGAGCTGGCTCATGCATTCAATGGGGCCACAGGCACCTTCATACCTGGCGAAGAAACAATAAAAACGGCCGATGGAAAGCCCATCCTCACAAATGGGGCGCCGAAGACCGTTGCGAAGGCAGAATATCAAGCAATCGGACTACCCACCGATAGCACGCCCTTCGACTTTGACAACGATCCAAGCACCCCAGCCATCACAACCAACCCGGCGCCCTTCACGGAGAATGCCTTGCGTGAAGAAATGGGCGTTCCGTTGCGCGACCGATATGACATCGATGAGGCGCCGCGCATCGGATAAGCCCATGGATCAGGAAGACAGGTAGGACGAGCGAGTCAGGCCCAACCGCAGCGCATCCAGGAACTGCGTACGCTCGGCCGCCGTGATCTTCGCGCTGGCGCACTTGTCACGGTAGTGGGTCATCAACTCCTCCGGTGACAAGTGCACGTAGCGCAGCATGTCTTCGATGGTGTCGTGGGTCTCGATCCCGGCGCTGTACACCGAACCGTCTTCGCGCTGGTAGATGTTCACCGAGTCGGTGTCACCAAACAGGTTGTGCATGTCACCGAGGATTTCCTGGTAGGCGCCCACCAGGAAGATCCCCAGCAGATAGTCTTCGCCTTCATTCAAGCCATGTACCGGCAGGCTGGTCTCGATGCTCTGCTCGTCGACGTATTGCTTGATCTTGCCGTCGGAGTCGCAGGTCAGGTCCTGCAGCACCGCGCGGCGCAGCGGCTCTTCGTCGAGGCGGTGCAGCGGCAGGATCGGCAGGACCTGGCCGATGGCCCAGGTGTCCGGCAGGCTCTGGAATACCGAGAAGTTGCAGATGTACTTGTCGGCCAGCTTGTCGTTGAGTTCGTCCAGTACCTGGCGGTGCGAGCGCTGGCGGGCTTTCAACGAGTTGTGCAGGCGACGGCACACGGCGAAGTAGCACTGTTCGGCCAGGGCTTTTTCCGCGAGGGTCAGCTTGCCGTCGGCGTACTGGGCGGCCACGTCGCTCATGTAGTGGGTGGCGCGCCAGTAGGTTTCGGTGACCATTTCAATGTCGGTCGGGCCCAGCAGGTCGACCAGCCATTGCACGGTTTCGGGCAGGCTTTCCTTGTTCTCGATCACCGGCACGTCGTCGTTGTGTTTCTCGACGTCGGTCACCTGCACCACCAGCATGGCGTGGTGGGCGGTCAGGGAGCGGCCACTTTCGGAGAAGATGTGCGGATGCGGCAGGCTCTGCGCGTCGCAGAACTCCTTGAGCATGCCCACCACCACGCCGGCGTAGTCGTCCATGTCGTAGTTGATCGAGCTGGCATTACGCGAGTGGGTACCGTCGTAGTCCACGCCCAGGCCACCGCCGACGTCAATGTGGTCCACCGGCAGGCCGAGGTTGCGCAGTTCGCCGTAGTAACGGATGGCTTCCTTGAAACCGTGCTGGTAGTCCGCCAGGTTGGCGATCTGCGAGCCCATGTGAAAGTGCAGCAGGCGAATGCCCTGGTCCAGGCCGGCCGCGCGGAAGCGCTCGACCACCGACAGCAGTTGCGCCGCCGACAGGCCGAACTTGGACTTCTCGCCACCGGTGTCTGCCCATTTGCTCGACGCCAGGGACGACAGGCGCACCCGCAGGCCGACCTGTGGCTTGACCTTGAGGTTGGCGGCTTCTTCGATGACCAGGCCCACTTCGGACTCTTTCTCGATCACGATGAACACGTTGTGGCCCAGCTTCTGGCCCATCAGCGCGAGGCGGATGAACTCACGGTCCTTGTAACCGTTGCAGACGATGGTGCCGCCCTTCGGAGCCAGGGCCAGCACGGCCAGCAGTTCAGGCTTGGAGCCGGCTTCCAGGCCGATGGACACGTCCTGGGTCGCAATGATGTTCTCGATCACCGCTTCCTGCTGGTTGACCTTGATCGGGTACAGCGCGGTGTATTTGCTCTGGTATTCCAGGCGCTCGATGTTCGCGTCGAAGGCACCGGTCAGCTGGCGCACGCGGTCTTGCAGGATATCCGGGAAGCGCACCAGCAATGGCAGGGACAGGCCGCTTTTGCGCAGCTCGTCCACTTGCTCGTACAAATCGATGGGCGAGCTGTTCGGGCCGTTCGGACGGACTTCAACGCGACCGGCATCATTGATCGCGAAATACCCGGCCCCCCAATGGCGAATCCCGTAAACGCTGCGGCTGTCCGCAACTGTCCATTGGCTGCCATCGTCTTTGCGTGTGCGTCGTACGGACATCGAAGTCCCCTATATAAAGTCGAAGAGCGCCACCCAAGTCAGAGGCTGGCGCAGTCTAAAGAGTGAAAATGACGATTTGCCTGTGAGAGGGGTAGACCCCACTTGCAGGACAGAGTTTAGACACCGGTCAGGAACAGGCTCTGTGAAACCATGGAGTCGACGAGTACGCTCGTCGGTGCGGGTTTCACAGAGGCTGCTAGCCGCCGGATTTCTTCGCCTTGTATCCGAGCTTGATCAACTCGGCCAACAGCAACTCGACGTGATCGCCCTGGATTTCGATGATCCCGTCTTTCAGCGCGCCACCGGTGCCACAGCGCTTTTTCAGCACGGTGGCCAATTCCTTGAGTGGCTCGGCTGCCAGGGGCACGCCGGTGATGGTGGTCACCGTCTTGCCGCCACGGCCCTTGCTCTCGCGACGCACGCGGGCAATGCCGTCACCTTCGGGAATCAGGGTCTGTTTGCAGGTACAGGCGTCCACGGGCTGGCGACAGTCCGGGCAATGCCGACCTGCGTCGGTGGAAAACACCAGGCCACCAAGGGCGGCGAAGGATGCGGCTTTTTTGGCCACCGGCAATCCTCTTGGGAGGATGAAGACTGATCAGTGCCCGCAATGGGCGGCTGACCGCGAAGCCCCACTCAGGCAGGGGCAGCGCTACCGAACCGCCAAGGCCTCACCGCCCCCTGTAGGAGCGAGCTTGCTCGCGAAAATCGTCAACGATAACGCGGGCATTCAGACAGCACGCGGTGGCATTGGATTTTTCGCGAGCAAGCTCGCTCCTACAGGGGGCCGGGGAGACGCTGTAGCGGTTCGGCTTGAAAAGTCGCGCAGTGTAACGGCAAAAAGCCTACTTGCTAAGAGCCAAATGGCGCCAATTTATGCAACTTTAGCGACGCGCGGCCAGATAGCGTTTTAAGGCCGCCAGGGAGTCGGGGCAATAGGACTTTTGCTCGATATCGGCAAGCACCGCTTCAATACTCATAAAGCGCGCCTCCAGCACCTCTTCGGGCTGCAGCAGCAGCGGCCCATCCCAGACCGCCGAAAACGCCGAGCACCAGAGCCGGTTGCCCGTATCCTCGAAGAAAAAGTGGTCGTGGGCGGTCAATTCAACACCGCTGACGCCCAACTCCTCTTCCAACTCACGGGCCGCCGACTGCTCATAGCTCTCGCCCGCCGCCACCATCCCACCCGCCGCCACGTCCCAGTAACCTGGGTAGATGGCCTTGCTCAGGGTACGGCGATGCACGCACAGCTCGCCCTTTGAGTTGAATAGCATGATGTAGGTGCCGCGCCCGATCAGCCCGCGCTCACGCAAATCGGAGCGCACCAGGGCGCCGAGCAGGTTGTCCTGCTCGTCGACCCAGGCAATGTGTTCGGCATCCGAGGCCGCGCGGTGCGCGACCTCCTTGGTGCTGTCGACCATGACTCAACCCTGGTTCAGCAGTTGGCGCAAGTCGATCACCGCCGCGTTGGCACGGGAGATGTAGTTGGCCATCACCAACGAGTGGTTGGCCAATACGCCGTAGCCGCTGCCATTGAGGATCATCGGGCTCCACAGGGTTTCCTGCGACGCCTCCAGCTCACGAATGATCTGGCGTACGCTGACGGTGGCGTTTTTCTTGGCCAGCACGTCGGCGAAGTCGACCTCGATAGCGCGCAACAGGTGGGACAGGGCCCACGCCTGGCCACGGGCTTCGTAGAACACGTTGTCGATCTGCATCCATGGGGTTTCCACCACTTCTTCATCGACCTGCGGCACTTCGCCCGGCGCCAGCGCTTCGGTTTTCAACGCGGTGTTGAGCTTGACCCGACCAACACTGGCCGACAGGCGCTGCGACAACGAACCCAGGCGGGTGGCGACATCGCCCAGCCAGTTGTTGAGGTTGTCGGCACGTGCATAGAACAGCGCACCTTTCTGGTTGGGGTCGGACAGGCGCGCTTGATAGCGGCTCAGGGAGTTGATGCCTTCCTGGTATTCCGACTCGCTGGAGGGCAGCACCCAGCTCTTGTTATCAAAGTTGAAGCGCGGCTCGGCCTTGGCCAGGTCGGCGTCTTCGGCCGATTGCGATTGCGAGCGGGCGAAATCCTTGCGCAGGGCGCGGGTCAGGTCACGCACCTGGACCAGCACGCCATATTCCCAGCTGGGCGTGTTGTCCATCCACAACCCTGGCGGGAAACGGTCGTTGGAAATATAGCCGCCAGGCTTGTTAAGCAGGGTGCCCATCACAGTCTTGACGGTTTCGACGGTGGTGAAGCCGATGACCATTTGCTTGCCGTCTTTTTCAGCGGCCATTTGTGCATTTTGCTGGACCGGGAACAAGGCTGGCTCCTGGCTCCAGTACCAACCCAGGCCGCCGGTGACCAGCAGGTAAATGACCACCAGGGTCAGCAGGGCACGGCTCATCAGCAGGTTACGAAAATAGCTGCGGGAGGCCGACTTGGGCGCAGGGCTTGGGCCTGGGGCGCTGCCTGCACGGTTTTTCCAGTCCAGCATGGCGGATATCCTTTCAGTCACTTGAGTTCAATAGCTACGACCACAACCCTACCCCATCGTGCCCCTCTGTGCGGGGCTTTCTAATCGGGCTGGCAGAAAGATGGCACTCAACTATAAAGGATGGGCGCTGATGCGCCTATGCGACCCAACGGTCAGCAAATGAATCACTTGGACGATGCAGTTAATTGACGTATGACACTCGTGCGAAGGAAAAGAGGTGCTAGCATAGAGCCACCAGTCGATCTCAGCATGCACCCTTACCTAGTAGTCAGGATATGACCGAGCCAGAAGACCCCAGCCGTGAGCGTCTCAAGCAGCACTTTGCCCAGCGGGTAATTCATCAGGCGCGTCAAATTCTTGAGATCTGGCAGCGTTTGCAGCGCAGCGAGTGGTCGAACGCCGAGTTAAGCGAACTCAGCGAGGCCAATTTGCGCCTGCTGCGGTTTGCCGAGCGTTTTGAACAGCCCGAACACGGCCAACTGGCCCGGCACATCATCGAATCGCTCAAGGCTGTGGATGAAAACCGTGGCCGCCTGAGCAGCCATCTGATCACCGACCTCAACCGCTTGATGCAGCGCCTGTCACGCACCGGCCTGCGCCAGGGCGACCAGTTGGACCAGACCTTCCTGCCGCCGATGCGCAAACCCATCTACGTGATGCTGGCCGATCACGACCGCGCTGAGCGCCTGGCCAAGCAACTGGAGTTCTTTGGTTTGAGCGCGCAGTCCCTGGACAGCGTGGCGGCCTTCCGCTCGTCCATGGCCGAACGCCTGCCGGCCGCGATTGTGATGGACGTGGACTTCTGCGGCACCGGCCTGGGCCTGACACTGGCCGCCGAAGCCCAGGAAGGCTTGGAGCAGAAACTGCCGCTGCTGTTCTTCAGCCTGCACGAAACCGACACCCCCACCCGCCTGGCCGCCGTGCGCGCCGGGGGCCAGGAGTTTTTGACCGGCACCCTGGAAGCCTCAAGCCTGCTGGAAAAAATCGAGGTCCTGACCTGCGTCGCCCAGTACGAGCCTTATAAAGTGCTGATCATCGACGACTCCCGGGCCCAGGCCATGCACACCGAGCGCCTGCTCAACAGCGCCGGGATCGTTACCCGCACCTTGATCGAACCGATCCAGGCCATGGCCGAACTGGCGGATTTCCAACCCGACCTGATCATTCTCGACATGTACATGCCGGCCTGCACCGGCACCGAGCTGGCCAAGGTGATTCGCCACAATGACCGTTATGTCAGCGTGCCGATCATTTACCTGTCGGCCGAGGACGATCTGGACAAGCAACTCGATGCCATGAGCGAAGGCGGCGACGACTTCCTCACCAAGCCGATCAAGCCGCGCCACCTGATCACCACCGTGCGCAACCGCGCCGCCCGCGCCCGCCATCTCAAGGCGCGAATGGTGCGCGACAGCCTGACCGGCCTGTACAACCACACGCATATCCTGCAACTGCTGGAAGATTGCAGCTTTCGCTCGCGCCGCGAGAGCAAGCCGCTGAGCTTTGCCATGCTCGACATTGACCACTTCAAGCGGGTCAACGACAGCCACGGCCACCCCATGGGCGACCGCGTGATCAAGAGCCTGGCGCTGTTTCTCAAGCAACGCCTGCGCAAGACCGACTATATCGGCCGGTACGGCGGTGAAGAGTTTGCCATCGTCATGCCCGACACCGACCTGGACGCCGCATGCAAGGTGCTCGACGAAATCCGTGGGCGCTTTGCCGAAATCCATTACCCGGCCCAGCCCCAGGATTTGTGGTGCACCTTCAGCGCCGGTGTGGTGCAGCTCTGTGACGGCTCCGACAGCCTGATGATGGCCGCCCAGGCCGATGAAGCGCTGTACCGCGCCAAGGACGCCGGGCGTAATCGGGTCCACGCTTCGGGCGAATCAAGGCAAAGTGCCACTTTTTCACCAGAATCCACCCAATCCGTCATAACGCTGTAACGAAAACGCAATAACTTCAGGCACTTACTCCTTCTGCCGTTGGTTGAAACCACGCATGCGCCTGAAGCTGCTGACGAATCTGAACACCCTTCTGCTGGTCGCCGTTTGCCTGGCCCTGGGCGCTACGCTCTGGTGGTCGCAACGAGCCCTCGAACGCCCTTATCTATTGATGGAGCGCTATCTGGGCCTGTCCCAGGCGTTCCAGAACCAGACCGCGCGCAATATCGACGACTATTTGGCCAGCGGCGACGCCTTGCGCCTGAGCGCTGCCGGCCAGAGCCTGGAAAACCTGCTGCTGCACCTGGATGAATTGCCGCCTGAACTGACCGAAAAACTGCGGCCCGGCCTGCTCGGCCTCGATGGCTTCAGCAAGACCGACCTGCTGGCAGCCGGCAAACTGGCCGGCGACCCACAAGCCTTGCTGCTGCAAGCCGAGCGGGAATTGGGGGCCAGCCTGGAACAACTGAGCCAATACGCCATGGGCGTCAACTCAGCCGATGCAGGGCGCTATCTGCCGCCGTTGCTGGCAGCCTCGCAGCACCTGGCCAAGCTGTCCCTGGCGCGGGACAAACTGGTGAGCAGCGGGCGCAGTGAATTGGCCACCGATGTAGAACGTGAACTGGCCAATATTCGCAGCCAGGCTGACCTGCTTGAGCAACTGCCGCTACTGGGTGTGACCGCCAGCAGTGCCTCCAACAGCGATGATTTTTCTGCGTTGATGGGCCTGGAAAGCAGCGAAACCGCTACCGCCGAAGACACCGGCGTGAATCTCAAGCGCGAACTCAACAGCCTGCTCACGCGCTACCCTGCCGAGCTTGCGCGTACCCGCGAGCAAATCCAGAAGCGCGCAGAACTGGCCGCTGCCACTCACCTGAAAATCAACACCGTGCAGCAAGCCATCGCCGCGCTGGAGCCCGAGGTACGCGCCCAACACGGCAAGATCCAGGGCGAAGTGCGGGTGATCCAAGGCGTGATGATCGGCCTGATCCTGTTGATCGCCCTGCTCATCGACACCCTGCAACGGCGCCTGGCGCGAGTGCTCACCAGCCTGGCGCCGGCCCTTTCAACCTGGGCCGAAGGCGATTTCAGCCAGCCAATTGCCTTGGGCCACACCAACCGCGAACTGCATGATATTGAAGCCTCGCTCAATCGCCTGCGGGCTTACCTGGTGAACCTGGTGGGGACTATCCGCGCCAACGCCGAAGAAGTGGCCGGTAGCAGCCGCGCCCTGGCCGAACTGAGCGGCGGCCTGCATGACGGCGCCGAACGCCAGGCCGGGGACACTGCGCAAATCCGCGATTCATTAGGGGAACTGGAAGCCACGATCCAGCAGGTTGCGGGCGACGCCAGCCAGGCCGCCGGGGCCAGCCGCAGCGCCGGCGAGGCCGTGGAGCATGGCCAGCGGGTGATCGGCTTGAGCCTGACCGGCCTGCACGCGCTGGTGGGCGAGGTGCAGGACAATGCGCAGATGATCGAAAAACTCGCCGAAGAATCCGCCACCATTGGCAGCGTGCTGACCGTGATTCGCTCGATTGCCGACCAGACCAACCTGCTGGCACTCAACGCTGCCATCGAAGCCGCCCGCGCCGGTGAAGCAGGGCGCGGGTTTGCCGTGGTCGCCGACGAAGTGCGCTCCCTGGCCCAGCGCACCGCAGGCGCCACCGCCGAAATCCAGACCCTGATCGCCGGCCTGCAAACCGCCGCCCGGCAATCGGTGGAAGGCATGCGCGCCCAGGTCGAACACGCCGAAGCCACCGCCCAGCAAGCCCAGGCCGCCGACGGCGCGCTGGATGAAATCGTCGGCGCAATCCAGACCATTTCCGACACAGCCATCCGCATTGCCGATGTGACGGCCCAGCAGAGCGGCGCGGTCAGTGAAATCCGTGATAACAGTGAGCGTATTCATCAACTGGGTGAGGACAACCTGCTGCGCATTGGCCAGGGTCGCAGCCAGGGCGAGCATCTGTTAGTGCTCGGCGGGCAACTTAATACGGCCGTGCAGGCTTTCCGCGTCTGACGCCATCTCCCGCCCCATGCAGATCAAATGGACTGCCCCCGAAAAGTTGGACAGTTTCAGCTAGCAGCCTCAGCAGCAT
>NZ_JAHIDY010000034.1:0-68625 GCF_018732265.1 Pseudomonas sp. TAE6080 | reverse complement strand
GTAGCCCCGCTCTTTTTCAAGAGGGGTGTCAGATTAAGTCGAGACTTCTACAGATCAGCATTCACCTGGCGGGCTCCGTCCAGGTTGATGCCGATGAGCTTGCACCCCTTCTCTATCGCTACCTGTATCTCCCAACGCACGTATTTGTGTTTCGAACGCGTGTCCCTGCCAATCAGCAGTGCGAAGGTGCCGGCCATATCAATCCTTTCCCGGCATTTGCGCTTGATGTAATCCTCGTCTTCCGAGTTCAACGCCATGTTCAACTGGCAGTCGGCGAAATCAAAATCGATCCGAGTGTTTTTCTTCCACGCCCCCATCAGTTCATACATGTGTCGGTCTGTGCTGCTGAAGCCGACGAATGTTCTGGGCAACCCCATTTCGCTGTTCCTTTCTTGAAGTCGTTGGTTGAGCATTGTCGATAACCTCAAACGGTCAGTGCTGAGACGGGGCCACCGCTGCGAGCCGTTTCTCTCGGGTTGCTAACACGTGACTTTTGCCCGCCTGATAAGTATCAACCTCCCATTGAGCAATGAAGGCTCCCATAAAATGATTCTCGAACGTCTCGGCTTGCGTGGCGTCTCCGACCGCAAAATAGCAGTTGGCCAAAGTCGCATACACCCAGCGTCTGTCGCTGCGTTCAATGAAATCGGGAGACTCCAGCACAGGCAACAGAATCCTCAAAATCGCTTCACGGATTTTCTGCGCGCACATGAAGTCGAACATTCTCTCCGCGTCTTCTGTTTGTATTTGCGCTCGAAACTCGAAGCACAGCGCAAGGTTTTCGCCGTTGTAATAGTCACGCTTGACCTCAAAGCCTCGGCGATAAAAAGCAATGGCGGAGTCAAGTGAAGCTCTATCACCCTCAAGCAGCCAGATTCGCTTGACGATCGCTCCCGCAATGCCAACAGTCTCGGGGTCATTCGAGCTTTCAGGATTGAGGGGGCTAAGCACTTCCATGGCAGCTCGCAGCGCGGCGAGCTCATTAGGAATCTTTGACTTATAGGTGCTCAGTGCAAGCTTTTGCAAAATATCAGGCTCACCAGGCTTCATATCCCTTGCAGCAGCAAACTCTACGCTGGCAGCATGATGTTGACTCTGCCGCATCAACTTTTCACCTTCGCGCATGTGATGAAAAAGTCGTTGTTGAGCGGCTTCTGCTTCATCGACCAACTCTTCAAACTCTTCATCCGACATACTCGGCGAGCGCAACCTGGGCAGGAACGTATAAACTGGACTGTCGATAGCCTGGGCGGCCATCACGGCCTCAATCAGGTTACCCAGGGCCTCCGTGGCGCGCCGCGCCTCACGTGCAAGAATGTCCTCACCAAAATGCGAATACTGGAAAGTGCTGATGTGATTGAGGTCAAAGTACAGCTTGCCCTTGTCCTCGCTCATGACGATGGTCGAATTCGGTCTCAGCGCGTGACGTACTCCCAGTTCGTAGACGGCGTTTACGTTTCCCGTGGAAATATCGGCGATGACCAGATCAGCCCTGAGCAGCAGGTCGTACATTTTTACGTCGATAAGTCCCGACTGCATGATCTCGTCAGCCCGAACGCAGCGTAAGCCGCGGCTGGTGACAGCGGGCTCGATAATCGTTTCGTACGTTGCATTCAGGTCGAGCGTGCGACCAGACTCATACTCGGTTTTCTTGCCATACCCCATCACGACAAAGCATAACTTCATCACAGCGATCTCTTACTCGCAAAAATGTTTGATCAAAATCGCGGCTGTCTATCGATCCTGTTCGAGCACAAGCTAAGCCCATGCAAGGCTCATTGATGAGCCCTCGAAAGATATGAAGCAACCACGAATTCGATCTCCGGCAAAAGGGCAAATCTGAATCGTGCGACGCACATAGAGCATTGTTTTGAGGTCTGTCAGGCCAACGGCGGCTAAGGCAGACAACGGGGCTATCCCTACCATCTGGCGGATGATTTTTAGATTATTGGTTGATCATCAATGCTGGCCAAAACGCCTGGTTAATTACAAGACTGACCGCTTGGTTCGAGTTCTTCTTAACCCCGTCCATGAGCGCTTTGTTGTAGCTAAAATCATAAATAAACTTAGGATCGTCCGAGTTGATTCGAATGCCCAGGAATCCATACCAAAGCAGCAGATCTACCGCGCGACTCGCCTTCTGCTGATCAAGCCCAGACTTAAGGAGAGTATCCATCACCTGCTGCTCAGAAAGGTCGGCGGATGATGCGACGAAAGCGTAGAGAAGGCCTTCAGTCTCATCGGACACGTCCTGAAGCTCGTAGCCAATATCGCGCAGCAGATCCGCTGAATAGGCCGCGATGCCTTTCTCAATGTCGCTGCCTTCGATAATCTCGTGGTTGAGGTTGATGGCAAAGCTCTTGCAATGATTGATCAGATTCAAGAGAAAGCGTGGTCTCATCAAGGAACGCTCTATCAGAAACTGAGACGTTTCCTCGCCCTTGTAATGGCTTACAAAAAGCCGCAGCCAGGCCGACTTGAAGTCCAGGTCTTCTTCAAGACCGTTGGACACGATTCGCAAACGAACGAGCTCGCGTAACAAGTCAGAATCCGTCCAATCCAGCACCACACTGGCTTCCTTGCCGCGGTCAGACGTCTCCTTGACCAGCAGCTCGTAGACGTCGTTGCGTAGGAACACTACCGAGCGCACCTTGATGTTGTCGCTGCTGAACTGACGTTCAATTTTTCGCGTAGCGTCGATCAAAGCTCTGACCATAAGCAGGTCTTCATGCTTCAGTCCGGACGTTGGCCAGCCATTATCAATATTGTCGAAGAGAAGCCATAGCACCTGCTTGTTCTCAAGGTAACGTCCCAGCTTTTGTTTGAGTTGCTTTACGTCATGCTTGTACAGGAGTTCGGTCACTTCGAATGAGCTCAGATTGACGCTTTTGGTTGAACCGTACTTGGATTGGTATTCGGAGTAGATTTTCTCCATGAGCATCGACATGCGCTCAGAAAAATCGCCTTCTGAATCGTAATCTTCTCCCCGATACAGCTCGGCGAGCTCGCGATAGCCTTCATACAGCCTATGATCATGGATGTGACGCTGTTTGTCTTTTTCCAAAATCTTGTAGCAAATTTCCAGCAGTAGCACGTACTCCCAAAACGCCGTGATTGTGTGCTGGTAGGTGCCTTCGGAAAGAAACTGAAGGATGCGTTCTTTGAATTTGATGAGTTTGTAGCCGTCTGGCTTCAAATCCAAAACGATATTCTTGTTACGGTTTTTGTCGCGCTCGGCATCCCTGATTTGAAGAAAGATGGCTGATTTTCCAGAACCCTTACGACCGACGACCAAATGCGCCTCGCCACGCAACGATTTCAGAAACTGATCGGTCTCCAGATAATAACGTTCGAGATCCCGCATTTCGTTCTCGGCAGATGTCGCGCCGAGGTTGAGTTTTTTGATAAATGACCGCTCGGGTTTCGCGCCAGAAGCCTCAAGCTGCTGAAACGCTTGGGTCACATCGGACGCAAACACCTCAATGGCGCGGTTAACATCATTCGGATGGTAGGTAACCTGGACAAAGTCTCGATAATCCACTGGGACCGGCTCATCGCCTGACTGAAGAATGCACATCGCCTTGCCCATGCCATCGGCCAAACCAGCAATGAAGGCGGCTCGCATGTTGTGGATGGCCGCTCCTGTCGCCCCAGTAGATAGCAACGGAACCACAACTCCATAGGATTGTGCGACCTGATTGATCGCGTCATAGGCCGAAAGCCTGGGAGTTTCGTTTGGATCAAAGTTACGGAAGATGAAGCCGCCCTTTTTGATTCTCGAGATGATGCGGGTCGACCAGTCGGTTTTGTGCGGTGTATCCAACAAATAAACCGGTGCCTTGAGATTGAGCGCAGCAGACACGTCAATCGATTTCCAGGCTGACGCGTTGTTCAAGAAACCGCTCAGCTCAGGCGAGTTCTGGTATTCCTGAAACCCAAGGGTGTCAAAAATACCGACATCGGAAATTTTCAACCCCTGCGACTGGAGGCTTTTGTTTTTGACAAGCAGAACGCGCTTTGATTTACCAAGGGCGTAGCCAATTTCATACGTGACGTTGAAATTTAGCTCACTGATGTCAGCAACCAGGAAATCGGCTGCATCAATACTTGCCAGCACTTCGTCAGAGATGAAGTGACCGACGATGTCCAAGGCCCTCCAGGTAGACACAACCGTTTTCGTATTGGTTCTTGAGCTGGTAGCAACAGCACTCTCAATGGTTTGCCCTATCTCGGCAGGCGTTGACGCGTAAGCAAAAAAGCCAATGACGTCCTTCATATCCTTTCCCTGAAATAACAACCGGTTGTTCTCGTGTCTTCAGGATAACGACCACCATGCCGATGGTAAATGGCTATCAGTATGCCCATCACATGCTAGAGCTAGGATCAAGACCACTAGTTGGTGTCGAAGGCCCCCGGATCGTACACGTAGCCTGGCTTCCAGGCAGTCATAGGTTCAGCGACCACCTCTCTTGGGCTATAGATCTCGGCCGCTTGCTTTGCGTCTCCACGACAGAGATGAATCACATCTTTCGCCTGCTGCTTGGCTTTGCATTACGGCGGGATCTTCTCCCACAAGATTGCGCCCATGCTGGGCGCACCGAAAAAGGACCCGAAGTTCCTGATTTCAACTAACGCCCACGTTGCTGCTTATGCCAAAGCTGTCGCTAGCTCACAGCCCTTGAGATACCAAAGCTACCTAGATCTAGAATATCCGTGGGAGTAAATGTGGGAGTATTTTTTCAGACATGAAAAAGCCCAACCTGTGAAGATTGGGCTAAGTCATTGAAAAATATGGTCGGGACGGAGTGATTCGAACACTCGACCCCTAGCACCCCATGCTAGTGCGCTACCGGACTGCGCTACGCCCCGACTAGGCGTGAAACTGGGTTCGCTTCGTAACGAAGCGATCAGGAATATACCGCAAGCATTTGAAATGTGGAAGTATTTTAAAGGCTTGTTTCACTTCTTCAAAACCACCAGTACATCTTCCAGTTCACAGATCATCTGGCGGATCAGTTGCTTGTATTGGGTGGTGTCGTCTTTGGCCTCATCACCGGACATACGCTGGCGTGCGCCGCTGATGGTGAACCCCTGGTCGTACAGCAACGCGCGGATCTGTCGGATCATCAGCACATCCTGGCGCTGATAATACCGACGGTTCCCGGTGCGTTTGACGGGGTTGAGTTGAGGAAACTCCTGCTCCCAATAGCGCAGCACGTGCGGTTTTACCGCACACAGCTCGCTGACTTCACCAATGGTGAAGTAGCGTTTGCCTGGGATGACGGGTAGCTCGTCGTTATGACTTGGTTCCAGCATAAGCCTCAACTCGGGCCTTCAACTTCTGCCCTGGACGAAAGGTGACCACACGGCGAGCCGTGATCGGGATTTCTTCTCCCGTTTTTGGATTGCGGCCAGGCCGCTGGCGTTTGTCCCGCAGGTCAAAATTGCCGAAACCGGACAATTTGACCTGTTCGTTGTCTTCCAGAGCGTGCCTGATTTCTTCAAAAAACAACTCGACCAATTCCTTGGCCTCGCGCTTGTTCAGACCCAACTCTTCGTACAGACGTTCCGCCATCTCAGCTTTCGTCAAAGCCCCCATACGTCACTTCCTTAACGTGGCGTTCAACCTTTGTTCGAGCGAGGTGAGGATATTTTGCGTCGTGGTATTCACCTCATCGTCATTAAGAGTGCGCGATGGATGCTGCCAGGTCAAGCCAACTGCAAGGCTTTTTCTATGCGGATCAATGCCTTTACCCTGATAAACGTCAAATAGCCTGAGGTCTGTCAGCCATTCGCCCGCATTTTCACGGATTACTTCCAGCACAGCGCTGGCCGCTACATCACGATCCGCCACCAAGGCCAGGTCACGGCGCACTTCCGGAAAGCGCGACAGTTCGCTGAATTTAGGCATCTTGCCCGTAGCGACTTCAGCCAATACCAGTTCAAAGACGAAGACCGGACGGTCAAGACCGAGGGTTTTCGACAGCTCAGGGTGGATAGCCCCCACAAAACCGACCAGGCGACCTTCACGCTCGATGCGCGCAGTCTGGCCTGGGTGCAGCGCCGGATGGCTACCAGGAACAAACGCGAAGGCATCCAGTGCGCCGGCAAAGCCCAGCACCGCTTCAACGTCGGCCTTGACGTCAAAGAAGTCCACTGGATCGCGGCCCTGTGCCCAGCCTTCCGGCAGACGGCTGCCGCAGACCACACCGGCCAACATCGGCTCTTGCTTCAGACCGTCCAGTTGGCCGACAAAGCGCAGGCCGCTTTCGAACATGCGTACGCGGTCCTGCTGGCGATTGAGGTTGTGGGAAAGCGCTTTCACCAGACCTGGCCACAGGGACGAACGCATGGCCGCCATGTCATTGGAGATCGGGTTGGCCAACAGCAACGGCTCGACGCCCGGGCTGAACAGTTCGAACTGCTTGGGATCGATGAAGCTGTAGGTCACCGCTTCCTGATAACCACGAGCGACCAACAGACGACGCAGCTCCGGCAGGTGCGCACGGGCTTCGGTCTTTGGCTGAGGGGCCAGGCGCGCTTGCGGATAACGAACCGGCAGGCGGTTGTAGCCGTACAGGCGCGCCAGCTCTTCGATCAGGTCGACTTCAAGGCTGATATCGAAGCGATGGCTTGGCACTTCTACACGCCACTGCCCTGCCCCATCAGCGCTGATACCCAGGCCAAGGCCGGTCAACAGGCGAACAATTTCCGCTTCTTCAATCACCAGGCCGAGCATTTGCTCAACGCGCTGGGCGCGCAGCGTCACCGGTGCAATCGACGGCAAGTGCTGCTCGCTGACGGTCTCGGTGATCGGGCCGGCTTCACCGCCAGTAATTTCCAGCAGCAGGCCAGTGGCGCGCTCCATGGCTTCACGGGCCAGTTGCCAGTCCACGCCACGCTCGTAGCGGTGCGAGGCATCGGTGTGCAGGCCGTAGGAACGAGCCTTGCCTGCCACGGCAATCTGGTCGAAGAAAGCGCTTTCCAGGAATACGTCACGGGTCGTCGCGGATACGCCACTGTGCTCACCGCCCATCACACCGGCAATGGCCAGGGCGCGGGAGTGGTCAGCGATCACCAGGGTATCGCTGCGCAGGGTGACTTCCTGGCCATCAAGCAAGACCAGTTTTTCGCCTTCCTCGGCCATGCGCACACGAACCCCACCGTTGATCTCGGCAAGATCGAAGGCGTGCAGCGGCTGACCCAGCTCCAGCATCACGTAGTTGGTAATGTCGACAGCGGCATCGATGCTGCGTACGTCGGCGCGACGCAGGCGCTCGACCATCCACAGAGGGGTCGGCTTGGACAGGTCGACATTACGGATCACACGCCCCAGGTAGCGCGGGCACGCGCTTGGCGCCAGCACTTCGATGGAGCGCACTTCATCGTGCACCGCAGGCACAGCGGCAACCACTGGACGCGTGACCGGGGCGTTGTACAGCGCACCCACTTCACGGGCCAGGCCTGCCAGGGACAGGCAGTCGCCACGGTTCGGGGTCAGGTCGACTTCGATGCTGGCGTCTTCCAGGTCCAGGTAGGCACGAATGTCCTGGCCCACTGGCGCGTCGGCCGGCAGCTCCATCAAGCCATCATTGCCTTCACCCACCTGCAACTCCGCCTGGGAGCACAACATGCCGTTGGACTCGACACCGCGCAGCTTGGCTTTCTTGATCTTGAAATCACCGGGCAGTTCGGCACCAATCATCGCGAACGGAATCTTCAGGCCCGGGCGCACATTTGGCGCTCCGCATACGACCTGGAAGGTTTGCGCGCCATTGCTGACCTGGCACACACGCAGCTTGTCGGCGTCCGGGTGCTGCTCGGTGCTCAGCACCTCGCCCACGACCACGCCACTGAAAATACCGGCGGCCGGCGTAACGCTATCGACCTCAAGACCGGCCATCGACAGACGAGCAACCAGCTCATCGCGATTTACCTGCGGGCTTACCCAGCCACGCAGCCATTGTTCACTGAATTTCATCCTGCTCTCCTAAAGGTTCGTTACGACTAGCGAAATTGCGCGAGGAACCGCAAGTCGTTGTCGAAGAACAGGCGCAAGTCGTTCACGCCGTAACGCAGCATGGCCAGACGCTCGACGCCCATGCCGAAGGCAAAGCCCGAGAATTCTTCCGGGTCGATCCCGGACATGCGCAGCACGTTGGGGTGAACCATGCCGCAACCCATGACTTCCAGCCAGCCAGTCTGCTTGCAGACGCGGCAGCCTTTACCGCTGCACATCACGCATTCCATGTCGACTTCAGCGGAAGGCTCGGTGAACGGGAAGTACGATGGGCGGAAACGTACCGCCAGCTCTTTTTCGAAGAACACCCGCAGGAACTCTTCGATAGTGCCTTTGAGGTCGGCGAAATTGATGTCGCGATCAACCAGCAGGCCTTCGACCTGGTGGAACATCGGCGAGTGGGTGATATCGGAGTCGCTACGGTACACTCGGCCTGGGCAGACGATGCGGATCGGCGGCTGCTGCGATTCCATGGTGCGGACCTGTACCGGCGAGGTATGGGTGCGCAACAACATGTTCGCATTGAAATAGAAGGTGTCGTGCATCGACCGGGCCGGGTGATGGCCTGGGATGTTGAGCGCCTCGAAGTTGTGATAGTCGTCTTCGACCTCAGGGCCTTCGGCAATGCCGTAGCCGATGTGAGTGAAGAACTGCTCGATACGTTCCAGAGTCCGGGTAACCGGATGCAGACCGCCTGAGGTCTGGCCGCGGCCAGGCAGGGTCACGTCAATGGACTCGGCGGCGAGCTTGGCCGCAAGATCGGCCTCCTCGAACAACGCCTTGCGCGCATTGAGAACCTCTGTGACACGCTCCTTGGCAACGTTGATCAGCGCGCCGACTTGCGGGCGCTCTTCTGCCGGCAGATTGCCCAGGGTCTTCATCACCTGAGTCAATTCACCTTTCTTGCCAAGGTAGTGAACCCGGATTTGCTCCAGGGCATTGATATCTTCAGCGCTTTGCACAGCCTCAAGAGCTTGAGCGACCAGCGCGTCCAGGTTTTCCATGTACAGACTCCAGATACAAAATAGGGGAAGAGCTTGAAGGCTCTTCCCCTATTTATGACGTTTACCACCTTGGGCTACAGGAGTAGCCCAGGGTGACTGTCGGGGGTACTTAAGCCAAGGTGGCTTTAGCTTTCTCGACAATCGCAGCAAACACCGCTTTTTCGTTCACGGCCAGTTCAGCCAGAACCTTACGGTCGATTTCGATGGACGCTTTTTTCAGGCCAGCAATGAAACGGCTGTAGGACAGACCGTTAACACGTGCACCAGCGTTGATACGAGCGATCCACAGAGCGCGGAACTGACGTTTTTTCTGACGACGGTCACGGTAGGCGTATTGGCCTGCCTTGATTACCGCTTGCTTGGCAACACGGAATACGCGTGAACGCGCGCCGTAGTAGCCTTTAGCGAGTTTCAGAATTTTTTTGTGACGCTTACGGGCAATGACGCCACGCTTTACACGAGCCATGAGTTACTTCCTCTAGTCTTGATCCAAAAATTAACGAAGGCGCAGCATGCGCTCGACTTTTGCCACGTCAGACGGATGCAGCAAGCTGCTACCGCGCAATTGACGCTTACGCTTGGTCGACATTTTGGTCAGGATGTGGCTCTTGAAAGCGTGCTTGTGCTTGATACCGTTAGCAGTTTTCAGAAACCGCTTAGCAGCACCACTTTTAGTCTTCATCTTTGGCATGTTCGGATACTCCGCATTCAGTTGATAAACATAATCAGAAGGCCTGCCGTGCCCTATTGATTACTTCTTCTTTTTCGGGGCGATGACCATGATCAGCTGGCGTCCTTCCATCTTAGGATGCTGTTCGACGGAACCGTACTCCAGCAGGTCAGCTTCAACCCGCTTGAGGAGTTCCATACCCAGCTCCTGGTGGGCCATCTCACGGCCGCGGAATCGCAAGGATACCTTGGCCCTGTCCCCATCACTCAGGAAACGTACCAGGTTGCGCAGTTTTACCTGGTAATCCCCTTCCTCCGTCCCTGGACGAAACTTGATTTCTTTAACCTGGATCTGCTTCTGGTTTTTCTTGGCTGCAGCAATCTGCTTCTTCTTTTCGAAGATCGATTTGCCGTAGTCCATCAGCTTGCAGACAGGAGGTACAGCATCGGCGGAAATCTCCACCAAATCGAGCTTGGCTTCTTCAGCCTTAAGAAGCGCGTCTTCAATTGACACAATCCCAAGCTGCTCACCTTCAGCCCCAATTAACCGAACCTCGCGTGCCGAGATATTCTCGTTGATCGGGGCTTTCGGTGCAGCTCGTTTATCTTGTCTCATTTCACGCTTAATAATAATTACTCCGAATCTGGGCGACCACGCCGGGAAACCGCTTGCGCGAGGAACTCAGCGAACTGGGCGACGGGCATCGAGCCCAGGTCAGCACCTTCACGAGTACGCACAGCGACAGTCTGCATCTCGACTTCCCGATCTCCGATAACCAAAAGATAGGGAACCTTGAGCAAAGTATGCTCGCGGATTTTAAAGCCGATCTTTTCATTTCTCAAGTCGGACTTGGCACGAAATCCGCTTTCGTTGAGTGTTTTTTCAACTTCAGCGGCGAAATCTGCCTGTTTATCAGTGATATTCATGATCACTGCCTGGGTCGGAGCCAACCACGCAGGGAACGCGCCCTCGTAGTGCTCGATCAGGATCCCGACGAACCGTTCGAACGAGCCGAGGATCGCCCGGTGCAGCATAACCGGGTGTTTACGGCTGTTGTCTTCGGAGACGTATTCGGCTCCCAGACGGATCGGCAGGTTAAAATCGAGCTGCAGGGTACCACACTGCCAGACGCGGCCAAGGCAATCTTTCAGCGAGAACTCGATCTTCGGACCATAGAAAGCCCCCTCGCCCGGCTGCAGATCGTACGCAAGGCCCGCACTGTCCAGCGCTGCGGCCAGTGCAGATTCGGCGCGATCCCACAGTTCGTCGGAGCCAACGCGTTTTTCCGGACGAGTGGACAGTTTCATTTCGACGTCGGTAAAGCCGAAATCGCGATAAACGTCCATGGTCAGCTTGATGAACGCGGCGGATTCGGCCTGCATCTGCTCTTCGGTGCAGAAGATGTGGGCGTCGTCCTGAGTGAAGCCGCGCACGCGCATGATGCCGTGCAGCGCACCCGATGGCTCGTTACGGTGGCAGGCACCGAACTCGGCCAGGCGCATCGGCAGCTCGCGGTAGCTCTTCAGGCCCTGGTTGAACACCTGTACGTGGCACGGGCAGTTCATTGGCTTGATGGCGTAGTCGCGGTTTTCCGACTGGGTGGTGAACATGTTGTCGGCGTAGTTGGCCCAGTGCCCGGATTTCTCCCACAGGCTGCGGTCAACGACCTGGGGAGTCTTGATCTCCAGGTAACCGTTGTCGCGCTGAACCTTGCGCATGTACTGCTCAAGCACCTGGTACAGAGTCCAGCCGTTCGGGTGCCAGAACACCATGCCCGGCGCTTCTTCCTGGAGGTGGAACAGGTTCAGGCGCTTGCCGATCTTGCGGTGATCACGTTTTTCGGCTTCTTCAATGCGCTGGATGTAGGCAGCCAGCTGCTTCTTGTCAGCCCAGGCAGTGCCGTAGATCCGCTGCAGTTGCTCGTTCTTCGCGTCGCCGCGCCAGTAGGCACCGGACAGCTTGGTCAGCTTGAACGACTTGAGGAAGCGCGTGTTCGGCACGTGCGGGCCACGGCACATGTCGACATATTCTTCGTGGTAATACAGGCCCATGGCCTGTTCGTCCGGCATGTCTTCCACCAGACGCAGCTTGTAGTCCTCGCCACGGGCGGTGAACACGTCGATCACTTCGGCACGCGGGGTGACTTTCTTGATGACGTCGTAATCTTTCTCGATCAGTGCGTGCATGCGCTGTTCGATGGCCGCCAGGTCGTCCGGCGTAAAAGGACGCTCGTAGGCGATATCGTAATAGAAGCCTTCGTCGATGACCGGGCCGATCACCATCTTCGCTGTTGGGTACAGCTGCTTGACCGCATGGCCAATCAGGTGCGCGCAAGAGTGGCGAATGATCTCCAGCCCCTCTTGATCCTTGGGCGTGATGATTTGCAGGCTGGCATCGGAGGTGATCAGGTCGCTGGCGTCAACCAGCTTGCCGTCGACCTTGCCGGCCACGGTGGCCTTGGCCAAGCCTGCACCAATGGATGCGGCGACCTCGGCTACGGAAACCGGATGATCGAATGAACGTTGACTGCCGTCGGGAAGAGTAATAGTTGGCATGGCGCCTCCTCTCCTAGTGGTGACCCCTACCAAAGGTCACGTGGGTTGGGATGAGCCAGTACAAGATCCAACACCAGGCCGTTCAGTGATGAACGCCTGCCTTACAGCGGCAGGAGCCTTGCGGCCAACCGATAATCGAACCAGAGTGACTGGAGTTAAACATAAAGGAACCTGGCAAGAAAAAAGCCAGGTCGTGGATGCTAGCACAGATGAACGGTCATGGCGTGGCCCTACAGCCGGCTAACGAAAAACTCCAGGCTTTTACAGCCAAAAGTGAACTTGGGCTGTACGCCAGGCCTCAAACACACTGAAAATCGCTGTCCGTCCTATCGACCCAAGGAGCATCTCACCATGCGCAGCACCTCGATCTTCGCCCTTGCCGCTTCCCTGGCCCTGTTCTCCATTGGCGCACACGCCGCCGCGCCCTCCAACTGGCCCGCGGGTGCGCGGGACAGCTTCGTCCAGGACTGCAGCACTGCTGCCAGCCAGAACGTTGATGTCAAAACCGCCAAAGCCCATTGCGAATGCGGCGCGGACAAAATCAACGCGGAATTGAGCACGGCGGAAATCAAGGAATTGATGACCAATCAGAACGCCAGTGCGGAGCTGAAAAACAAGGCCGTCGCGGCTATTTCGTCCTGCAAGGTCGTGAAGAAAAAGTAAGCCCAGCAAGAAATCAGACCGCCAAAACGGCCTGAAAACTCGCTGAAAACTGCTATTTCTCACAATTTACATAGCTTTTATGGCTTTTTTTACCAGCTGATATTTCGCAGCAAAGCCCCGTGAACCGGGGCTTTCAGCCAATCAAGGCACTGAAGAAAACGCGTTTGATTAGCAAACAGTGCCTTGGGGGGGCTCCCAAGCCGAACATTTCGACTATGATAGCCCGGTGTGCCCAGTTGGCCTGAGCAGCACAGCACTACTGAAAATATATGTTTCTTGGAGATACACCATGTCTAATCGCCAAACCGGCACCGTTAAATGGTTCAACGATGAAAAAGGCTTCGGCTTCATCACTCCTCAAGGTGGCGGTGACGACCTGTTCGTACACTTCAAAGCTATCGAAAGCGACGGTTTCAAAAGCCTGAAAGAAGGCCAAACCGTTTCCTTCGTGGCTGAGAAAGGCCAAAAGGGTATGCAAGCTGCACAGGTTCGCGCAGAGTAATCTCTACGCCAATCAAAAAAACCCCGTCCATGTGACGGGGTTTTTTATGGGCGATGCAAAAGTGCGGTGCTATCAGCCGCAGTTGACGCGGGTAATCACCAGGTTGTCATCGGTGTTGAGGTTCAGCCGATCGGAACGGTACTCGAGGGTGATCATATCGTTAGGCTTGAGAATGCGTGCATTCTGCGCACCCGCACGGGTACGGGCCTGCTCCAGCAGTTGCGGCGAGGCTTTCTGGCCGATGGTGAACTGCGCAGCCTTCGCCTCACAACGAGTATGAGCAGACTCAGCCACGGCCGTATCTTTGGCCGGCTCAGAGGTACCCGAAGTGCTGCAACCCGCCAGGACGACTGCCGCCAACAAGGTACCGAATGATGCGAGCTTCCAAGGCATGAAGCCTCCTTTGATAAAAATGGACAGAGATCGTGCGACCGTGATTTGGCCGATTGGTTTCAGAATTGTCACAATTGGCTGTAGGCGAGTCTGCCTGACTCAGCAGCGCGGACTGATGAATCAATCGTCACCAGATATGAATGAGCGTCAGTAGATATCGATGTAGTCAAACGGCGGATTCGGCCAGTTCTGCTTCAGCGCGTTATAAATCTGCGTCACCCACACCTCATCACTGGCCGCCACGTTGCCGACATAACCAGACCCTGCCGCCCAGGTCTCCAGGCGGAACAACAGACCGTTGACCTCCATCCCTCCCACCACGCAAGAAGAGATATAGGCAATACCAGCCTTGGTCACCCGTAATTGCGTGTGCTGATCGTCACTGGCACTGGCAATCATTTGGCGAACGGCTGCCATTGTGAGGCTCTTGGGGTTGGTCAAATCGATGTGCACGCGGTTTGTCCTGGCAATTAAACAGGGCACCAGTGTCGCACAGCCCTACCCTCATGCCTAAGTAGCAGTGCCAAACACCGCGTAAAATGGTTAACTCAACAGGCCATCCCAGCCTGAGCGAGCCGCGAGAACCCGATGACCATCGTTACCATCAATGCCGATATCAAAGCCAAGTGGCCTCAAGGGCAAAGTTCCTACAGCCCAGGCAGCCCGGAAGAATTGGCAATCATCGGCATAGACCTGCTGGTCAAGGAGTTGGGCACCCAGGCCGCGCAAGCCTTTATCGGCCAGGTATTCGAGAAATACCCGGCCGACCATATGGGAGTCGAAGACCCTCTGCGCGAATAGTCACCGGCCGGCGAGCGCCGACCGGCAGGCAGCTTACTTCAGGCGTGCAAGGCGCTCGGTGAGCAGGTCAAAGAAGCCTTGGGCATTGCCATTTTCCACCCAGAACACGTTCTTGTCGTGCTTGAGGCCATCGTACCAATCGACGATGGTCTGGCCGAACGTCGGGCCTTCGCGGCTATCGACCACCATATTGGCCTGGCGCCCGGTGAACAGCTCGGGCTTGAGCAGGTAGCCGATCACGGTGGCGTCGTGCACCGGGCCACCCGTCATACCGTAGTGCTCCATATCACCTTTGACGTATTCGTTGAGAATATTGCCCACCACCTTGCTGGCGTTGTTATTCAGGTCGGCGATCTTCTTCAGGCGCGCTTCGCTGGTGAGTATCTTGTGCGTTACATCCAGCGGCAGGTAGGTCAGCTTGACGCCACTTTTAAGCACGATTTCAGCCGCCACCGGGTCGGCAAACAGGTTGAACTCGGCCACCGGCGTAATGTTGCCGCCATTGAAGTGCGCGCCACCCATGACCACCACTTCCTTGATGCCCTGGGTGATTTCCGGCGCCTGGGTCAGCGCCAGCGCCAGGTTGGTCTGCGGGCCGAGCATGGCGATGGTGATGCTATGGGGCTTGGCGGTACTCAGGGTCTTGATCAGGTAGTCGACCGCATTGCCTTCGGCCAGGCCTTTTTTCGGCTCATGCACAGTGACACCGGAAATGCCTTCCTTGCCATGGATATTCTCGGCATAGATCGGCGTGCGCAGCAGCGGCTGCGGCGCACCGGCATACACCGGAATCTCTTCACGCCCTGCCCACTCGCGCGCCAATCGCGCATTACGCGAGGTCTTGTCCAGCCGCACGTTGCCGGCCACGGTAGTCAGCGCACGAATGTTCAGCTCCTGCGGCGAGGCCATCGCAAACAGCAACGCGACCACGTCGTCGGCGCCCGGATCGGTATCAATGATCAGGTCGATTTTTTCCACCGCCTGGGCGCTTGCAGCAGTTAGCACGGACAAAAGCAGCACACTCCGAAACAGGTGTCGCAGGGTTGGGGTTCTACGTTGCATGACGCACTCCTTGTCATTGTGGGAAATGCTAGAAAGTCACGCCAGACACCAGCGCGATATTACAGTAAGGCTGGCACTCGCCAGTACGCACCACCGCGCGGGCCTTGTGAGTGAGCCGCTTGAACTCCTCATGACTGAGCAGGCGGCGCTCACCCAGGTCACCCGGGGCCAGCGCGTTGAGTTCCGCCAGCGCCGGCGGTTGTTTGTGCAGGATTTCCTCGGCCAATACGTGGCTTTCAACCTGCATCTCTGTAAGCACGATACGCAGGGTACTGATGAAATCGGGAATGCCCTGGGTCAGCGCCAGATCAATCAATTCCACACCCGGCGGCACCGGCAGGCCGGCATCACCGATCACCAGGATGTCACCATGACCAAGGGAGGCGATCACGCGCGACAGGGCAATATTGAGCAATGGGGTCTTTTTCATGGGTGAACAACGCCTTGGACTTCATGCAATGTGGGAATCGACGGTTGCGCTCCGGCACGGGTGACCGACAGGGCCGCCGCCACCTGGCCAAAACGGATGGCCTCGGCCTCGCTCTTACCGCTCGCCAGTGCCGCGGCAAAGCCACCGACAAAGGTGTCGCCCGCTGCCGTGGTATCCACCGCCCGGACCTTGGGCGCCAACAAGTGCTCGAAGCCCTGGCCATCAGCAAACAGCGCACCGTGCGCGCCAAGCGTCACTATCACCTTGCCTGCCCCGGCCTTGATCAACTGCGTGGCCGCAACCTTGGCCGCGTCCAGGGAATCCACCGGCACACCGCTCAAGGCCGACGCCTCGCTTTCGTTGGGGATCAGGTAATCAATGGCCGCGTACCAGTCTGCTGGCAACGGGCCGCTGGCTGGTGCGGGATTGAGAATCACCGTCTTGCCCAGTTCGCGGCCGCGCTTGAGGGCATACCCCACGGTGTCCATGGGCACTTCGAGCTGGCAGACGATCACCTCGGCCGCCTGCAACACGGCATCGAACGCCAGCAGCGACGCAGGCGTCAGGTGGCCGTTACTGCCAGCGACAATCACGATCGCATTCTGACTGCTGTCATCCACCACGATCAGCGCAACACCACTGGAGCCCGCCACTTCACTGACCGCCTGGCAGTCGATCCCTTCCACCACCAACGCCTCGCGCAGTTGCGCGCCGTAGGCATCGTTGCCCACACAGCCAATCATCGCGACGTTTGCACCCAGACGCGCCGCAGCCACCGCCTGATTGGCGCCCTTGCCGCCCGGAACGGTGGAAAACGACTGGCCGACCAGGGTTTCACCGGCATGGGGCAGCCGGCTGGCGCGGGTCACCAGGTCCATGTTCAGGCTGCCTACTACCACTACTGTTGCTGGCATACATCAATACTCATCAATTCGTTCAGCGGGTTGAGGCAAACACGGCAGCCAACGGCGCCGTTGACTCACGCAAGACGATGCTCGGCGTGACAATGCGCTGGTCAACCGGCAATTGGGGTGTCGCAATCCGTCGCAATAACAGCTCCGCCGCCATCTCCCCCAGTTGCAGGATCGACTGGCCCACGGTAGTCAACGCGGGGTAGACATACCGACTCATTTGAATGTCATCAAAACCAATCACCGACAGCTCGGCAGGCACCCGCAGGTTGCGCTCGGCGGCTGCGCGCAACACACCGAAACCGATCATGTCGTTGCCGGCGAATATCGCGCTGGGCGGATTGTCTGCCAGCAACTGCACCGCCGCCGCATAGCCACCGGTACTGGTGAAATCGCTTTCCAGCACACGACTGGCGGACACGGTGACCCCGGCTTCCTGCAACGCCCGCTGGTAGCCAGCCAGGCGCATCTGCGCAACACGCGTATGTGCGGGCCCACCGATACAGGCGATATCCCGGTGCCCCAGCCCCAACAAATGCCGGGTCGCCAGGTACGCGCCCTGCTCGTGATCGATGCGCACCAGATCCACATCAATGCCCTCCAGGCCCCGGTCGACAATGACCATGGGCGTGCGCACCGCCTTGAGGCCCGTGGTCAGGCCACTGTCATCGCCCCCCACTGACGTCACGATCAGGCCATCGATACGTTTCTCCAGCAGCACCCGCAAATAGTTGCGCTGTTTCTCGGCGTTATCGTCGGAGTTACACAGGATCACGCAGTAGCCATTGCGTTCACAGTAGTCTTCGATGCCCCTGGCCAGCTCGGCGAAATACGGGTTGAGGCTGTTGGGCACCAGCAAGCCAATGGTGGCGGTGGTCTTGGCCTTCAGCGAGCGGGCAACCGCACTGGGCACATAGTCCAGTTGCTTGATCGCGGCTTCGACCTTGAGCCGCACGGGCTCGCTGACCGGGCGCGTCCTGTTCACCACATGAGACACCGTGGTGTAGGAAATGCCCGCAAGCGCCGCCACATCCTTGATCGTTGCCATGTCTTAGCCCCGCCGGCTGGCGCGCTGACTGCGGTAGGTGTCCAGCACCACTGCAATCACGATAACGGCGCCGGTAATGATGCGTTTGGTCGGCTCGGTCGCACCGATCTGCGCCAGGCCAGCCGCCAGTACGGAAATGATCAGCACCCCGAAGAACGTGCTGATCACCGAGCCACGCCCGCCCATCAGGCTGGTGCCACCGATCACCACTGCGGCAATCACCTGCAACTCCAGGCCGGAACCGGCATTCGGATCAGCCGCTTCCAGGCGGGAAATCTGGAACAGTGCCGCCACTCCGGCCAACAAGCCCATCAGGCTGAACACCAGGATTTTGTAGGGCTTTGGATTGATCCCCGCCAGGCGCACCGCTTCTTCGTTGGTGCCGATACCAATCAGGTAGCGACCGAACACCGTGCGCGTCAGGACCGCCTGGGCCACGATAATCACCAGCAGCGCGATGATGAACGATGGCGAGATGCCAAACGCCACTGGGTTGGACAGCCAGGCGAAGGAGTCGCCGATATAGGCGGTGCGCGAGCCTGTCATCTGGTAGGCCGCGCCACGGGCCATTTCCAACACACCGAGGGACACGATGAACGACGGAATGCGCCAGGCCACGGTGATGGAACCGGTAATAGTCCCGGCCAATGCCGCGCAGCCCATGCCCAGCAACGCTGCGGGGATTACGCTCCAGCCCCAGCCCAGGATCGCCACACTGACCGCCGATGCTGCCAGGGCCAATACCGAGCCTACCGACAGGTCAATGCCGCCGATGATCAGGATGAAGGTCATGCCCACCGCCAGCACCATCAGGTCGGGAATCTGGTTGGCGATGGTGCTGAAGGTGTCATAGGACCAAAAGTGACTGCTCAAGGCCGAGAACAGCGCAATCATCGCCATCAAGGCGCCTGCCAGGCCCAGGTAAGTGCCCAGGCCGTAGAAGTTGCCGCCGGCTTTTGCGGTTGGAGTAGCTGTTTTCATGGGGTTGTCCTGGGCGCTGCCTCGTTGAGCAGCGCATCACGTTTCTGATAGCCGGCAAACGCGGCGGCAAGCAATTCGTCCTGGGTCCAGCGGTCACGCTCGAAGGTTTCGATCAAGCGTCCGGCAGACAGTACGCCGATGCGGTCGCAGATCAGCATCAGCTCGCGCAGGTCGCTGGAAACCACCACCAGCGCCTTGCCCTGGCGGGTCAATTCACCGAGCAACGCATAGATATCGAACTTGGCGCCGACGTCGATGCCACGGGTCGGCTCATCAAACAGCATCACCGCGCAATCGCGCTCCAGCCAGCGGCCGATCACCACTTTCTGCTGGTTACCGCCCGACAGCTCGGACACCAACTGCGCCGGGCTGGAGCTGCGGATACGCATGGCGTCGATCTGTCGCCTGGCCAGCGCCGCTTCATCACGTCCGTTGACCAGGCCGGCGCTGGACACCTTCGCCATATTGCCCAGCGCCGTGTTGGCGCTGATCGATTGGCTGAGCAACAGCCCCTCGCCCTTGCGATCCTCAGTAATCAGCGCAATGCCATGGCCCACCGCATCCACCGGCGAGCGAATGCTCACCACGCGCGCCGGCGAGCCAAGGGCCACCGTGCCACTGTCGGCCAGGTCGGCACCGAAGATCAGGCGCAACAACTCGGTGCGGCCGGCACCGATCAATCCCGAAATGCCGTAGATTTCACCGGCACGCACTTCAAAGGAAACATCGCGAACCTTGTCCGAGCGGCTCAGGCCGGTGACCGTCAATGCGGGCGCGCCGATGGTGCGCGGGCCGAGGTCGATGTGCTCGCCCAGCTCACGACCGACCATCAACGTGACCAGTTGCTCGCTGCTATAGTTGGCCATCGGCTCGACACACACCAACTGGCCGTCACGCAGCACCGCAATACGCTGGGCCACCCGTGCCAGCTCTTCGAGCCGATGGGAAATGTAAATAATCGCCACGCCCCGGGCCTGCAGGCGGGTGATTTGTTCAAACAGCATCTCGACTTCACGGGCGGTCAGCATCGCCGTCGGCTCGTCGAGGATCAGCACGTGGCAGTCGCCAATCAGGTTGCGGGCAATCTCGACCATCTGTTGATGGCCGATGCCCAGGCTGCCGACCAGGGTATCCGGGTCGATGGCATCCAGGCCCACTTGTGCCATGGCCTCGATCGCAGCCTTGCGCAGTTGTTTGCGGCTGATCCAGCCACCGCGACTGGGCAGGTTATCGAGGAACAGGTTTTCGGCCACCGTCAGGGTCGGCAGGAGGTTGAGTTCCTGCATCACCATGCGGATCCCCTGCCGTTCCGCCTGGGTCCGGCTGGCCGGGGCATAGTCCTGGCCATTGAACTGCATGTGGCCAGTGGTCGGTGTCACCAGGCCACCGATGATCTTCGACAGGGTGCTTTTGCCCGCGCCGTTCTCACCCGTCAGTGCCAACACCTCGCCGCGATTGAGCGTCAGGGTGATGTCAGACAGGACGGGCTGGGCATAGGTCTTACCGATACCGCTGACCGAGAGGACAGGGGCCGGTGCGGAAGATGACATAGGAAAATCTCCAGGCGCCCGCTCAGTCCGAACGGGCGCGGTGCTGCGCAATCAGGGATTACTACTTGAGGACCAGCGCTACGGGCGTTTCGATCACGCCGTCCACGGCCTCGACTTTTTCGCCCTTGACCAGTTTCAGCGCATTCTGGATGCCAAACACCGCTTGCTGTGCCGCCGCCTGGTCGGCGGTGGCCAGGATGCGACCGTCCTGCAGCATCGGCTTGATGGCGGCGATGTTGTCATAGCCCACGACCTGGACCTTGCCGGCCTTGCCAGCCGCACGCACCGCAGAAACGGCGCCCAGGGCCATATTGTCGTTACCGGCCAGCAGCGCCTTGAGGTCCGGGTATTCGCTCAACATGGCAGCCGCCACCTTGTTGCCCTGGTCGATTTCCCAGTTGCCGGACTGGATGGAAACAATCTTCATCCCGGCCGCATCCATCGCGTCCTTGAACCCGGCGGTGCGTTGCTGGGCGTTGGTGGTGGTCGGCACACCTTCGATAATGCCTACCTTGTCGCCGCTCGCCAGTTGCTTGGCCAGGTACTCACCGACCAGGCGTGAGCCCTTACGGTTATCAGGCCCTACAAAGGGAACTTCGAGGTTTTTGCTTTTCAGCACCTCGGGGTCGAGGCGGTTATCAATGTTGACCACCTTGATCCCGGCATCGGAGGCTTTCTTCAGCACGTTGACCAAGGCCTTGGAGTCGGCGGGCGCGATGACGATTGCGTTAACTTTGGCGAGAATCATCTGGTTGACGATATCAATCTGGGCAGAGGTATCGGTTTCGTTCTTGATCCCGTTGGTGATCATGTCGAAATCAGCGGCATGGGCTTTCTGATAGTCCTTGGCACCGTCTTGCATGGTGACAAAAAACTCATTGGCCAGGGATTTCATCACCAGGCCGACCTTGGGCTTGGTGGCGGTGTCGTCAGCAAATGCAGAGGACAGAGGCAGGGCAGCGGATGCGGCAGCCAGCACAGCGATAGCAAGAAGACGTCCAGCAAATGGCAGCTTCATGGGTTCACTCCGATCTTATGATTATTGTGAGCAATGTCTGCACCTTCACGTCACTCACGGAGTGCTCGTGAAACATCTCGCAAACGTTTGCGCTTAACAAACTATGCGAAGGCTGCCGAATTTTGTCAACGAAAGAAAAAGTCTTTTTCCTCACTGGCTCTACCTTCGGCCCTACAGCCCGATGACCTCGTGGCTAAACATCCGGGCCGGGTGATCGTTATCTAAAACGACAGCTGCGCAGGAACATTTCAGGAGGTACATCCTGATTTTTCCAGCACTATTTTCGGACAACCGAACGCCAAAGCCTCCAGCGTTCGGAAACTCGGACACGCGCTGAAGCCGACAAATCGAACATTGATATAAAATTGATTTAAATCAACAAGTTAAAATCAAACCCCAAACAAAATCCCGCTGGTACAAATCCTGCTCTTAATCAGCACCTTGTGGCGCTCAGCGCAGCCCGGGGTGTTCTGGATGAACCTGCACACGCACTCATCAAAACTAGAGAGAAAAATAATGAAATCTGCACTCAAGAACTTTGTTCCGGGCGCTTTAGCCCTGCTGCTGCTCTTCCCGGTTGCCGCCCAGGCCAAGGAAGTTGAATCCAAGACCAAACTGTCCAACGTGGTCGTCCTGGCCACTGGCGGCACCATTGCCGGCGCTGGCGCCAGCGCTGCCAACAGTGCCACCTACCAGGCCGCCAAGGTCGGTATCGAACAACTGATCGCCGGCATTCCCGAACTCAGCCAGATCGCCAATGTGCGTGGCGAGCAAGTGATGCAGATTGCTTCCGAAAGCATCACCAACGACAACCTGCTGCAACTGGGTCGTCGTGTCGCGGAACTGGCCGACAGCAAGGACGTGGATGGCATCGTGATCACCCACGGCACCGACACCCTCGAAGAAACCGCTTACTTCCTCAATCTGGTGGAAAAGACCGACAAACCAATCGTCGTCGTGGGCTCCATGCGCCCGGGCACGGCCATGTCGGCCGACGGCATGCTTAACCTGTACAACGCCGTAGCCGTTGCCGGTAGCAAAGACGCACGCGGCAAGGGCGTACTGGTCACCATGAACGACGAGATCCAGTCGGGTCGCGACGTGAGCAAGATGATCAACATCAAGACCGAAGCCTTCAAAAGCGCCTGGGGCCCACTGGGCATGGTCGTAGAAGGCAAGTCCTACTGGTTCCGCCAGCCAGCCAAGCGTCACACCATGAGCTCGGAGTTCGACATCAAGAACATCAAGAGCCTGCCAGACGTTGAAATTGCCTACGGCTATGGCAACGTCAGCGACACTGCCTACAAAGCCCTCGCCCAAGCTGGCGCCAAAGCCATCATCCATGCCGGCACTGGTAACGGCTCGGTACCGGCCAAGGTTGTGCCTGCCCTGCAGGAACTGCGCAAGGAAGGTGTACAAATCATTCGTTCTTCCCACGTCAATGCCGGTGGTTTCGTTCTGCGCAATGCCGAACAGCCTGACGACAAATACGACTGGGTCGTGGCCCACGACCTGAACCCGCAGAAAGCCCGCATCCTGGCCATGGTCGCCCTGACCAAGACCCAGGACAGCAAGGAACTGCAGCGTATTTTCTGGGAATACTGAGTCACTGATACAACCCTTGTAGGAGCCGGCTTGCCGGCGATGGCGTCCCTGAGATCGCCATCGCCGGCAAGCCGGCTCCTACAAAATCCTCGCCGTACACCAGTCCGCGTAACCGTTGTCACACAGACTTCTTGGATTTTAAGCAGTTGCGAATTTCTTCACAGTTAAATACTGTATGTTCGTACAGCTAACTAAGGACTCCTCCGTGGCCAAGCCCTCCTCTACAACACCGACACCTCCCGACGCCTACCAACGCCTGGCGATCCGTGTGCAAAAAGTCATCAATTCCACCAACGCCCAAAAAAACAAGGCCGCGTTGATTTTTCGCCTGCCCGAAGAACCCGAAGACGATTGGGCACGCCTGCTGGAGGAAATCGCAGAAAACGACAACGTCACCCTCGCCTATCGCGATGATGGTGGCGTGCAGATTTTCTGGGTCGTACCGAAGGAAGATTGAGTCAATGAGTGTCCGTTTTATCGCCCTACTCTGTGTTTTGTTTGCAACCGCCGCCCACGCCCAAGCCCCACGTACCTTCAGTGAAGCCAAGAAAATCGCCTGGAAACTTTACGCCCCGCAATCCACGGAGTTCTATTGTGGCTGCAAATACACGGGTAACCGGGTAGACCTGAAGGCCTGTGGCTACATCCCACGTAAAAACGCCAACCGGGCGGCGCGCATCGAATGGGAGCATATTGTGCCGGCATGGCAGATCGGCCATCAACGCCAGTGCTGGCAAGACGGCGGGCGCAAGAACTGCACACGCACCGATAACGTCTTCAAGCGCGCCGAAGCTGACCTGCACAACCTGGTGCCGAGCATTGGCGAGGTCAATGGCGATCGCAACAACTTCAGTTTTGGTTGGTTGCCGGCGCAGAGCGGGCAATATGGTTCATGCCTGACTCAAGTGGACTTCAAGGCCAAGAAGGTTATGCCCAGGCCGTCCATCCGCGGCATGATTGCCCGGACTTACTTCTACATGAGTAAACAATACGGCCTGCGCCTGTCGAAACAGGACCGCCAACTGTATGAAGCCTGGAATCGGACCTACCCCGTGCAGCCCTGGGAACGCCAGCGCAATCAGACCGTGGCCTGCGTGATGGGGCGTGGCAATGAGTTCGTCGGCCCGGTGAACCTGAAGGCCTGCGGATGATGGCGAGCGGGATCCGTAGATCCCGCTGAGCCGCGCCTTACTGGCTGGCCTTGTGCTCGATCACCAGCGACTCGGCGTCGGTTTTCTTCTTTTTCACCAGCCTTTCCTGCAATTGGGTCTGTTTCGCCTCGGCCTCGGCCTTGCTGGCGAACGGCCCCAACAGCACCAGGTCCTTGCCGTCTTCCTTGGCCAGGTAGAACGGGAAGCCGTTTTCCAGCAGCCAGGCGGTCAGGTCGGTCAGCGCCTGCAATTTGTTGTCGGGCGAACGCACCAGGACATCCCACTGCACAGAGGCAACCGCAGGGGCCTGGGCCTTGGCGGCTTCAGCCTTGTCTCGGGGGGTATCGAGATTGGGCCCGTCACCACATCCGGCCAATGCCAATACCACAATTGCCATCGCTACTTTACGCACTGCCCTGCCCCTTTAAGGATCAAAGAGGCAACTTTATCATTCACTGTCTATTCTGGCCGTCATAAACGTTGGCTTAAACATTGCGAAGGATGTTTCCCAGACCTGTATGATGGCGCCATGGGAATTAATGCCGCCTCCATGCGTCCTAAAAGAGGCAGCCACAGGGAAGCGCTTCACAGTAAGCTACACGTAACCGACATCCGCCCTGTTAGAAACATGCGTCCTTCAAAGCAATCAAGGAGAAGTCCATGCTGATACTCACCCGCAAAGTCGGTGAAAGCATAAATATCGGTGATGACATTACGATCACCATTCTGGGCGTTAGCGGCCAGCAAGTAAGAATCGGCATCAATGCTCCCAAAGATGTTGCCGTGCATCGCGAAGAGATTTACCAGCGCATCCAGGCAGGCCTGACTGCCCCGGATAAACGCGAAACACCTTGAAGCACCCCCAGTAGCCAGCCCGCTCGTCCCCTGTAACGGCTGGCGAAAGCCCCTTGGCCTGTCTACGGTATTCCGTGATCAGCGCAGCACTCGCGCCAGGCCCCGACACTTGTCGTCAGCACGCAGGCTCATCCACGGAACTTGCTGGACGTTTAGCAGACAAATCCCTCCAGGAACGTAACAAAACCTTACAGTGCCTCGGAGCGCGTTGATGAGGCGATCCCGCAAACAGCCTTATACCTATAAATCCTGGATAATCGCCCTGCTGATTGCCCTGCCCTTCGTGACGATCGGATACGGCATCAGGCTGTACATGGAAGGCACCACCACCGCACAGGATGCCCATTCGTGGCCCGACCTGGCGTTGTTTCTCGGTGGTTATCTGTTCTGCTTCTGCCTCAAACCCATTCAGGCTGCCATCCAGCGAAAACTCAGTCGCCGGGCATTTCGGCGTGCTCGCCAGCAAAATCCCTCTTGAAGCAGCGATTGGATCCTATATTTAAAACATAAGGAACTATCCGCCTCGGCAGCACCCATACCCATACATTCATAAAAAACGTTATCGACATGGACATAGAACATAACGCCAGGCACCTCCAGTCCCTGATCGAACAGCTCTCGGCAGATAACCCAAAATCTGCCACCGAGTTGCAGGGCAAACCCGATGAAGTCCTCGCCGGCCTGCGCCAGCTTTACCTGCTGAAACTGATCACAGGCACCTTCATCCACGGGGACATTATCGACCCACTGGGCCATCAATGGGTGGGTGCCGAAAACATCCTGCTGACCCGTCGCGGGCTGGTATTCAAGCCATCGTAGAAGGCCGCAAGCGCAGCAAACCGGCGGCATCACACTGGACCTGTACCTCGTCATAACTCGCAATCGTCGGATGCCGCGTTACCATCGACTCGTCATGCGCCGCTGTCACCACCACGACGTCCGCACCCGCCGCCTCACCGGCACGGATACCCACCGGTGCATCCTCGAATACCAGGCACTCCCCCATCGGTATCCCCAAACGCTGCGCCCCCAGCAGGTAACAGGCCGGGTCTGGCTTGCCATTGGCCACATCCTCAGCCGTCACCATGACAGCCGGCGGCACCAGGCCTGCCGCGTGCATGCGGCGCAGGGCCAGGGCCTTGGGCGCTGACGTGATCACGGCCCAGCAGTGTGCAGGCAAGCGCTGCACAAATGCCACGGCCCCCGGGATCGCCACCACGCCCTCCACGTCCGCGATCTCCGCCTCGGTAATACCACGCGCCTCAGCCTGCGCGTCCACCCCTGGCAGTGCCTGGCGGCTGATTGTATCGATGGCGCGAGCGCCATGGATGGTGGTCAGAAACGCCTCGACATCCAGGCCATGGCGCTGCGCCCAGGCAGCCCAGACTCGCTCTGCGGCGGCGATGGAGTTGAGGAGGGTGCCGTCCATATCGAACAGGAATGCACGGTACTGACGGTCAAATACGGCCGGATCTTTGGCGGACACTGCTGGGTTTCCTCTTGCGCTCGTCGCCCGTAGTTGGGCCCTGATGCAATCTACGGATCGGCCCAGAGCTTGTAAACGGAGGATGACGCGTCAGGCAATCAGCACACCTGGCCACCGCTCTCAGCAATATCACGCGGCGTGGCCCAGGCAGCCAAAACGGCCACCCTCAGCCCTTCAACCGTTGTCGCCAACGCCATCGAGGGCTCAGCCCCCTGCCCTGGCAGGCCGGGTACATGGATAAACCCACTGCGCACGCCAGATCCCGCCAGGGCATGCTGCAAGCTGTAGAACACCTGATTGCAGACGAAGGTGCCTGCCGTGTGCGAGACCGAGGCTGCGATTCCGGCCTCGCGCACCGCCTTGACCATGGCCTTGACCGGCAAGGTGCTGAAATAGGCCGCCGGCCCGCCGACGATCACTGGCGTATCGATGGGCTGTGCCCCCAGGTTGTCCGGGATCCGCGCATCATTGAGGTTGATCGCAACCCGCTCGATGGAAATATCGCTGCGCCCCGGCCCCAGCCCGGTGGCAATCACCAGTTGCGGATCGTGCTCGGCCAGCAACTGGTTCAAACAGTCGACTGCGGTGGCAAAGGCACAGGGCAGTTGGCGGGCGATAATCGTCACCCCCGCTTGCAACTGCACCCCATCCAGCAGGCGCACCGCCTCCCAGGATGGGTTGATCAGGTCGTGGTCGAATGGCTCGAACGCCGTCAGTAGCACCGTACCCATCACCACCTCACATCAAGACATAAAGAAGGACGATATTGACCAGCAACATCATCAACGCCGTGGGCATCTGCGCCTTGATCACCGCGTTTTTGTCGGGCAACTCCAGCAGCGCCGCAGGCACAATATTGAAGTTCGCCGCCATCGGTGTCATCAGCGTGCCGCAATAGCCGGAAAACATGCCGATGGCTGCCATTACCGCCGGGTTGCCACCATAAATGCCCACCAGCACCGGCACGCCCACACCGCCGGTCATCACCGGGAAGGCGGCAAAACCATTCCCCATGATCACCGTGAACAGCGCCATGCCCAGCACATAGACCATCACCGCCACCAGCTTGTAATCCAGGTTGATGTAGGTGGTGGTGACATGAGCGACAGCCGTACCGACACCGGCTTCGTTAAACAGCAGGCCGAGCATCGCCAGCATCTGCGGCAGCACCATGGCCCAGCCCAGGGCTTCGGTCAGGCGTCGCGATTCGCGCAAGGCCTGCACCGGCGTGTCGCGTGTCAGCCAGCAGGCCAACCCCAGGGCGATCAGGCAGCCGAGGCCCAAGGACACAAACGTGGTGTTCTTCGGGTCCAGCAGCGGCACGCCGCCAATCTCGGCATTTTTGAGCAGTACAGAGCCGATCACAGTGGTCAGCGGAATCGCCAGGGCCGGAATAAACAGTTTATGACCCAGCCGCCCAGCACTGGCGCGCGAGGCCTTGTCATGCAGCTCTACATGGGTACCACGCCCCACCCCGCCGAGCCCGGCGATAAGCGCCATCAGCACCACACCAACCCCCACGACCACCGACGGCAGGTGCTCGCCCACCAGGAACGGAATGGCGAACAGCAGCCAGAACAACGCGCTTGACCAACGCTTGGGGTGGGTTCGGTCAGCCAGGATCATGCCCGCTGTGATCAGCAACAACACACCGGCGAGCCAGTACAGGTATTGAATGGAAATGATCATTGCACGACCTCCGACTGAACGTTGACTGGCGCAGTGGCCGTCAGTTCGCGTGTCAGTCTTCGGTCAAACCGGTGCAAACGTATCGCATGAACAATGAACGCACAGATCGCCGTGGGGATGCCCCATACCGCAATGTGCAGCGGCTCGACATCAATGCCCGAGCCCAACAGGAAGGTGTGCATCAGTGCAATTGCACCAAAGGCCACGAAGATGTCTTCACCAAAAAACAGCCCCACGTTGTCAGTGGCGGCGCACATCGCCAGGACCTTGTGGCGCACTTTGTCCGGCAGCTTGCCGAAGCGTTTTTCGGCAGCCCCTTCAGCCATGGGCGCCAGCAACGGGCGCACCATCTGTGGGTGCCCGCCAAGGCTGGTCAGGCCCATCGCGGCCGTGGATTCGCGAACAAACAGATAGATGATCAACAGACGCCCGACGGTGGCACGCTCGAAGCGCGCAATCCAGTTCTGCGCGTGCAGGCGCAAACCATGGCGCTCCAGCAAGCCGATAACGGCCAGGGGCAGCAACAGGATCAGTTGCAAGGCACGGGTCTGCAGGAAGCCATCACCCATGGTGGCGAGGATTTTTTCCAGGGGAAAGTGGGCAGCAAACCCGGTGGCAATCGCCGCCGCCGTCACTACCAGCAATGGATTGAAGCGCAACACAAAGCCGACCACGATGACGAGCACGCCAATCAGCGGCCAAAGGTTCACAACAGTTTGCATGGCGTTGAGTCCTTGAATGCGTGCTGCGACGCCTGCATCGCTGATAAGCAATAGCGGGCTGCCCGACGCGGATTTTTATTATTGACCGGGTAGGTCGAGGGTCATTGGCGGGCATCTTTGCTGCTTGGAGCGGAGGGTGTCCAACAAGAAAAATTGTTGCTGCAAATCAATAAAGTTTGTGAGGGGATGGCAACCCATTGTGATCACGCCACGATTTGCGTGGATCAAATCGCGGCGTGGCCTCGTGCGCAAACCGGCGTGATCAGGGCTGCCAAGCCTTGGAACCGGCTGCCGCCTTGAATTTGGCGCTGTTCTGCGGCGTGGCTGGCGGCTCGGAATCACCAAAAATGGCTTTGAGCCAATGCCCATCGGTAGGGTTGGGGAAGAGAACAAACTTGCGACCGAACTGTTCTTTATCTTCAGTCATCAGCGCCATGCGCTGTTGTACATCGGACACGTAGTACTTGCGCTTGAAGTCATTGAGGTTGTCGCCCAACATCACGACCACCTCATAATCCTTGGCAATTTCTATCTGCCGGGGCTCTTTATTGGACGTGTCGCGATAAACCGTCAGATGCTTTTCATCGGCAAAGGGCAACTTGCTGTTGCGCAGGTTGGCCAAGGCGTACTCATAGGTCTTTTCGCCCTGGTCACGACTCGTGACGTAGAAAACTTCCACCCCCTTCGATTGCGCATAATTGAGAAATTCCACTGAGCCTGGCGTGGCCACAGGGCCGTTTTCAGCCACCCATTTATCCCAGGCGGCATCATCGAAGAACTCTTTCCCCGAATTGACCATGTAGCCCCAGTAGCTATTACTGCTCAACACGGTGTCGTCGATGTCGCTGATGATCGCCAACGGTCGATCGCCCGCCTTGTGCGCCTGCAAAGCACTGTCCAGACGCATTTTGGCGACGTTGAAACCTTGATAGTAAAGCGCTTCGAATTCAGCAGCCGTCTGTCTCCAGGCAACCGCTGACGTCAAGTCATTGGAAACCGTGCCGGTTACCTGCCCAGACCATGCAGGCGCGCATTGAAGCATCAAAAGCGAGAAGAGAATGGGAGCGGCGAGGATCTTGTTGTTTTTCCCTACTTTCATTTTCAAACCCATATCTTGAGGTTTAGGCAGCCTCGGCAGGCACTGCAAGGGTGTTGTTCTATAACACCTTGCAGGCCGGCTCAATATGAGTGTCGCGATAGTGGATCAATCAGGCGCAACGCCCGCATTTACCACTGATGTGTGTAGCTTGCGGTCAGCACCGTGCCGGGCGCTGGCAGGTGGCTGGTGTTGTTGCTGCTACGCATCAGTTGGCTGTAGAGCGGGTAGTAACTGCGGTTGAACAGGTTCTGGATCCCCATGCTGACCTGATCATTTTCACTGAGTTGGTATTGGCTGATCATGTCGACGGTGGTGTAACTGTCGACCTTGCGCCGGCCAAAGCTTGCAACGCCATTCAAACGATAGTCGGCACTGTCGAAATAGGTGGCCTGCACGCGGTTACTCCAGTCTTGCGTCGGTTTGAACTCCAGGTAGGCGGTCAGTTTGAGCGGTGGTATGCGGCACCCGGTCATGTCCTGCCAGTCACGCCCTTCCACGCCGTAGATCCGCTCTTTAGTACGGGTCAGGATCAGGCCGTTGTTGAACTTTGCACATCCCCAAGCTTGGAGGTGGTGTAGAACACGGCCAGCGAGGCCAATGTCTGCTGGCCTCAACCGTCTGCTTTTTGTGATCGATGCCAACGGCAATGTTTTGCACTACGAATTGATACAGAGTTCAGGTAACGCCGACCTGGATGAGGCAACCCTGGAAATGATTCGCCGCGCACAACCGCTACCAAAGCCACCAGCCGAAATGCTGAAAAATGGAAGCGTCGAAATCGTCATGCCCGTCGTGTACTCCGTCAAGCGGCCAATCTGACTGGCTTAAGCAAGGCAACAGAGACTGGCAAAAATCGGTACACGGAAAGACACTTTATGAGTTCTCGGCAAAAGCTCCAGATCACAACTGATCAAACCTTGTTGTGTAGCCCTTGACGTGTAATTTGCCGCCAGTACAGATGGAACACACCGTTCTCACCCGCGCTCGCTACCACAGTGAGAGCAAAACTTCGCCCCAGCAGCCATCACTGCATTGCACTGCCCGCAACTGGCTGGCACCAATGAACCTCCACATTGCCGGCAAAAACGTGCATCACCAACATTAATGGTTCGACAACCAGCGCAAGGTGTACCGGAGATCGGTTGACCTTCGCCTTGCTCGTTGTAGCGTCCACCGTGTGAGCCACCATGCCCGTGTGGGTTAGTGGCAGCTTTGGCACTGGGGAGGATCTGGTGGGAAGAAGCTGGATAAAACAGGACAACTCGTGACAAGCCAGGCAAACCGGGACGTTGCAGGCAAGGATGGTCCTGCAAACCAGAAAAAACGGTGCCAAAGCAATGCAAGCGGGTAAACAATCGAAATTAGTCATAGAGCCCAGATTTAGCGGGCTCTTTGACATAGGTGCATTACTTAGATCCAGCCACCAGCCCATACCACACGGCCGATTATTTCCAGGTCTCCCAAGCGTTCCTTGGGGACGACCATTGGCTGGTATTCCTTGTTCTGACTGATGATGCTAACCGAACCGTCAAACTGCCGTTGCAGGCGCTTTGCGTAGAGGTGGTCATCGAGACGAATCACGTAGACCGCCTCACCCTCAAGCGAATTGCGGCCATGGTCAATCATGACGGTGTCGCCATCGCTTAACAGCCCTTCCATTGAATCACCATCCACACGGATAGCTGACAGCTTAGATGGCTCAAGGCCCTTCTTACGCAGTGAGTACGTCGTGAAAGCCAGGTGCGTGAGCACCTTAGTCCCGTCGGTCCAAGAGCCATGGCCCGCACTACAGCGGGCGTCGTAAAGCGGTACGTGAGAATAGACACCCTCAGTGTCTGCCACAGCCTCCTTTTTGGCCGCCCCCACAAACATCTCCCCCTTGCCCGTAGCAATCCAGTCCAGAGAGACGCCCTTGGCGGTAGCCAGCAACGCTACGGAGTCAAACGCGGGCATACCTTCGCCTGCGATCCAGCGCTGGAGTGAAGACAGCGCGGCATCGGCTGTCAGCGCAGCCTGTTTTCGAGACTCGTAAAGGTCGGCAACAGCCGCAATTCGAGTTTCCAATCCCGAATATGGAAAAGAAACATCTTTTCCAGCGAGTTTCTTTTGTTTCTTTTCGTCGTAAGGCATTGAATCCTATGCTCTAAATCTATTTTTCGGGATCGGAAACCGAAAAAGGGAATAGAAACTCTCGAAAACAGTTTACCGAATCCTGTTTTCGAGATATGTTTATCCGCAACAGGACGTTAGACGTCCCAAAAAAACCACCCGTGAAGATGGTTCAAAACTATGAGCGATATCGTCATGCCCACCGACCCTGCCAGCAGATGGGAGTGGATCAAATATCAACTCCGTGTTCGTGGCACGTCCATGGCTGAGCTTGCGCGCCAGCTAGACGTAACCGACCGCGCAATCCGTAACGCCAAAAACACCCCATATCCGCGCATTGAACGCTCACTTGCCATCGTCCTGAGCCTAGAGCCTGCGGACATTTGGCCGGAGCGCTGGAACGCTGATGGCACTCCGCACCGGCAGCGACCTAGCCGTGCAGAAGTAAACACTTCCTACAGCAAGGATACCGGACTACAGCCGGTTGGACACTGTAAAGCGGCAAGGAGTGCCTGAACATGCGTAACCAAAAAGACGACAGAACCTTAGACATCTTCTCTGTTCCGCAGCCTGTGCTTTCTATACCAGGCCTTGGCAACTACGGCGCTCAGGTCAGCGAGCTTGTGAGCGAAGTCCTCAAAGAGTCTGATCTAGACCGCTATGAGATTGCGGCTCGCATGTCCCGCCTCTCTGGCGACGACGTAAGTAAGAACATGTTAGACGCTTGGTCGAGTCCTGCCCGTACAGATCACAACCTTCCTCTATATAGAGCAGCGTTGCTGGAAGAAGTTTGTGCAAGCCATGTCCTGACTAATTGGCAGGTACACCTGCGCGGTGGCCGTGTTGCATACGGACGCGAGGCTTTGGACGCGGAGATCGGACGGCTATCGCGCGTGGCGCACGATGCAACGCGAAAAGTCCGTGACCTGAAAAAAATGCTCGGTGACGACCATGCGTAGTTGGTACTCGCCCCAAGAGCTGGCTGGGCTGCCCAGCATGCCAGGCACGGTGCAGGGTATCCGTAAGCTTGCCTTGCGTGAGTGCTGGGAAGGTCAGCGACGTCTTGGCAGCAAGGCCACTGAATATGCATTTGCTGTCTTGCCGAAGGAAACCCAAGCTGCGCTCATAACAGCGGCTGTCGTCAGTAATACACCTGAGCCAGCAGTTGATTCACACATAGTAATAGCCGGGCGTGACTCAGAAAAAGCGTCACGCTTGAACGACTCACAGTCTTCTGTAATGACTGCGCGCCTTGCGTTCGTGCGTGAAATCGAACGCATGAGCAAGGTAGTCAGCCAAAACCGCGCCATTCTTACCCTGGTTGGGTTGGCGAAAACCGGCGACCTCAGTCCGTATCTGAATGACCGAGTAATCCGCGCCAACGACCGCAAGACCGAAGACCGCACCCTGTCTGAGCGCACCCTCAAGCGTTGGCTGGCGGACTACCGCGCCCACGGCGAAATAGGCCTGGCTCCGGCCCGTCGTCAAAAAGACATGAGCGTCCCGTCCTGGGCGCAAGCATTCCTCAAGCACTACCAACGCCCGCAGAAACCAAGCGTTGAAGCCGCTTATGAACAGTTCAAGCAATTGCACCAGAACATCAATTCCAGTGTTTGCCCCAGCATTCACGCGGTACGCCGCTGGCTGAAAAAACTCAGCCCGTCGGTGCGTGAGCATGGGCGCATGGGTCCGCACGAACTGAACGCCTTAAAAGCCTATAACCGCCGTCAGGCCGACATGCTCTGGCCGAATGACGTGTGGGTGGCTGACGGCCACACCTTTGACGCCGAAGTGATCAATCCATTGACGGGGCAGATTTTCCGCCCGGAAATCACCATGGTCATTGATTGGGGCACCCGCCGTATCGTCGGTTTCTCCGTCAACCTGGCCGAGTCAACCCTAGCCACATTGGACACCTTACGTGACGGCGTAAGTCGTTGCGGCATGTACAAGGTGTTTTACGTGGACAACGGCAGCGGCTTTGACAACGCCGTTGTTTATGAGGTCAACGACCGCCTGGGCGGCACTATCACGCACTCGCTGCCCTACAACTCCCAGGCTCGCGGCGTAATTGAGCGCCCCCATAAAACCATTCTGGTTCGGCTCGCCAAGACGTTCGACAGTTACATCGGCGCCGACATGGATAAAGAGGCCGCTACCAAGACCCACAAGCTGTCCCGTAAACAGCTCGCCCTGGGTATCGCGCCGACAGTTGTGCCTGAATTTTCGGTGTTCTTCGCGGCCCTGCAAGAAGCACTCGATGACTACAACCGCCGCCCACATCGCGGTCTGCCGAAATTCCGCGACCTTGCGACCATGCGCAAGCGCCACCAAAGCCCAATGGAGTCTTGGAAGTCGGCAGAGGCCGAGGGCTGGGAACCATTGTTGGCTGACAGCAACATCGTCGAGAGCCTGACCCGGCCACAGGTCGAGCGCACCGTTCACCGTTGCCAGGTGCAATGGAACAGCGGCACCTACTTCCTTAAAGACCTGGACGGTTTCCACGGGGAACAGGTCCGCGTGGCCTATGACTTCCGTGACGCCAGCCGTGTTTGGGTCCACTCCCTGGAGGGCGATCTGATCGGCGAGGCGCTGCTCGACGGCAACGCTAGCCCTGCCATGCCGAAAACAATGCTGGAAAAAGCCAGCGAGAAGCGCGAGCGCGGCCAGTTGTCCCGCTTGGTCAAAAAAGCCAAAACCATTACCGGGCAAGACGTGGAAATGCGCGTCATTGCTTCGCAGTCGAGCCAGTACGACCTGTCGCCTGACCAACTCGCCGAGGCCCAGCGCTTCGCTCAATTGGCTGCACCGCAGGCCTCGGCCTTTGAATTGCCAGCCGACCCAACCGCCCGATACCGCCTCTGGCTCCTGATCGATGGCCGCATCACTAGCGGCGAATCGCCGACGGCCGAGGAAATGCAGTGGCATGCCCGCTACCCGCAACACCCGGACTTCAAATCCATTCAGCAAATGTTCGCGTTCGCCGACCAGGCCCGCGCTTAACCCAAGACCTTTAGGAGTCGAATTATGAGTGTTACCAAGATTGTTCCCCTGACAAATGTCGGCCTGTTGTCTGCCGCCATTGCCCGTGCCCATGCACGCCCTGCGGGGTTGCCTGGGCTAGTGGTGATGTATGGCGCGAGTGGGCTGGGTAAAAGCGTTGGTGCGGCCTTCGCAGCCAACCAGCACCGTGCCTATTACGTCGAGTGTCGCGACACCTGGAGCAAAAAAGCCTTTCTGCAAGCCATCCTGCGCGAGATGGGTATCGCACCTGGTCTGACTCTGTCGGTGATGGTTGATCAGGTTGCCGAGCAACTGTCCCGCAGTGGTCGCCCCCTGCTAATAGACGACGTGCAATACCTGCTGGAAAAGGCCGTCGCCAACGTGTTGACCGACATCTATAACGCCAGTCAGGGCACCATTGTGCTGATCGGGGAAGAACGTGTGCCGGGTAGCCTGGCCAAACTGGAGCGCCTGCATAACCGGGTGTTGGAGTGGGTGCCCGCTCAACCCGCGACCCTCGACGATCTGCGCGCCCTGGCCCAGGCCAGCTATCCGAAACTGAGTTTTGCCGATGACCTGCTGGAAGATCTGCGCGTCAAGGTGCGCGGCTGCCTGCGTCGTGTCGCTGTCAATCTCTACAAGGTTTATAGCGAAACCCAAGCCATGTGCATCGACAGCATCGACCTCGCTGGCTGGGGCTCACGGGGCTGGTTTACCGGCGAGGCTCCTGTACGGAGGGGCGCGTGATGGCTGGCGGTCGTGGTCGTAAATCCATTGATCTGGAAATGCGCGGCAGCAAAAGCAATCGCCAGCGCATCTGGGAAGCCATCCGTGCAGGCCGTGACGGCTTCAAAATTGCCGAAATTACCCAGCGTTCCAAAACAGACCGAACTGTCGTCAATACCTACGTGCAGTCGCTGATACGTGGTGACTTTGTCGAGGTAGTTTCCGGTGAGCTGTTTAAAGCGCAAACACTGCGGTTGATCAAGGACGTAGGTGCTGAAGCCCCTTCCCTCACCAAGGAAGGCAAACCAAGCAATTCGGGCAAAGGCACCGAAGCAATGTGGCGCACGCTGCGCATTCTTGGGGAACTGGACGCCAACGAGTTAGCGGCCCAGGCCTCAACCGTAACGCCGACAACTGTCTCAACCGCTGGCTCTTATCTGGTTTGGCTCAAGCGTGCGGGCTATGTGATTGAGGTTCAGCCCGGCAGCCAGAAACAAAAGGCTCGCTATCGCTTGGCCCCTGGCAAATACACCGGACCCCGTCCGCCGATGATTCAGAAAATCGGGCAGGTGTTTGACCCGAACCTGGGCAAGGTCGTGTTCCGTCAGCCTGCACCTGCGGAGGCTGACCTATGAACGTCAACCTGTCCGCTTGGGGTAGCGAAGCGCCGCTGTTCGTGCGCCTGCTTGCCGCCGAGGTCGCAGCCACCAACAAAACCAAGGCCAGCCAGCGCATTGGTATGAGCCGCACGGCCGTCAGTCTGATTCTATCCAACCGCTACGCATCCCCCAGCACTGCGGGCGTGGAGCGGCGTGTGATGGAAACCCTGGGCCGTATTGAATGCGTCGCTCTGGACGAGACCATCACCTCTGACCAGTGCCAAAGCTACCGCGAAAAACCGGCACCGACTCACAACCCGCAGGCGATGCAGCACTGGCGCGCCTGCCAACACTGCCCAATCAACCCCGACTGCTGCAACCAGGAGAACGCCCATGCTCGCCTCCACTAACCGCACGCCATTGAAAGTCCTGACCCCGACCCTGGCAGACCGTCTGCGGGTGTTTAACGCCGCCGCCCGCAATTTGCAGGCGCATGGCATCCGCGTGCAGGCGTTTCACCCTGCAAACAATCTCCTGGTGATCACTCCCGAATCAGGTCAGCGCCTGATCAACCTCGGCCATACCGACGGCTACCAACGCCACGGCACGGCCGGCAGCACTCGTTACAACGTGCAGTTTCAGGGCGTGACCCTGGAATGGCGCGAACCCATTAGCGCCGCCCGTCCTGCTGACTGGTCGCGCCCGACTCTCCACTGAGGAACCTTGCAATGACACAACAACAAACCATTCCCGAAGGCTACCGCGTTGACGCTCAAAAGCGGCTGATTCCCGAAATTCTGATCAAGCCTATCGACCTGGAACGTGACGCCCTGGTTCTCGCACTGGTTGAAAAAGCCCGAGCAGCCAGCGCCGTACTGTCGCAGTTCAAAGCGGCGGCATTTGGCGATATCGAAGCCTTCGTCGAGTTGAGCGCCGAGCAGTACGGGGCTCAGATCGGCGGCAAGAAGGGCAATGTCAGCCTGATTAGTTTTGATGGTCGCTACAAGATCATGCGCGCCGTCCAGGAAAGCATCGCCTTCGACGAACGCCTCCAGGCAGCGCGGGCATTGATTGATGAATGCCTACGCGACTGGACCACCGGGGCACGCCCCGAAATTGTCACGCTGGTGAATGACGCCTTTCGGACTGACCAGAAAGGCGACATTCGCACGGCCCGTGTGTTGGCGTTGCGCCGTATGGAAATCACAGATGAACGCTGGCAGAGCGCCATGCAGGCCATTGGTGACGCCTGTCAGGTGGTTGGCTCCAAGTCCTACATCCGTGTGTATCAGCGTGTTGGTGATACTGACCAGTACGAAGCTATCAGCCTCGATATCGCGGGAGTTTGAAATGAAAAAAACCATCACCGCCTATTGTTTTTCATCCGGCCATATCGACTTCGGCGTCACCCTCCCAGAGGGTGCCATTGCGCTAGCCACCGGCGAAGAAAAAATGGTCCGCGACATCCTCACCGCGTGCGCTCGATTATCTCGACTGGACAACGAAACGCTCTTTGTTCCCGGTGTTCCTGAGGCACAAAACCCGCGTGAAGGTATGACCGCCGTGGCGCGCTTTATCCAGTGGCTGGGTAAACGCAACCAATCAGGTTTCAGAGCATCGGGGGCCTGACCATGCAGCGCTATCACGACACCCGCAGCGATCCTCTGCCCATTCACTCGCCGCAACACGATGTTGAACGCGCCAACCTCGACCGCCTGACTGAGCAATTTTTGGGACGCGGCGGAAAAATTCAGAAGGTAGGCCACCAGATGAGCAGCGCCCCTGCGACCTTCACTATTAACCCAGAGCGGACACCGGTCTATGCCCACTTGTTTGTCTCTGTGGCCGCAACTTCGCCCTCTGTATCTGCCGAGCTTGAGGAAGTCGTGCCGGATACCCGCAAGCACGCCACGTTGATCATGGCAGATGCAGCACTGGGCAACTCACCCAAGTGGATCGCACGTAAGCACCACATGACCGAAAAGTACGTGCGCCAGGTGGCTCGCGACTACCACATCAATTTCCACACTCAACGATAGGAAGCCCCATGGCAAAGATCACAATCACCCTGGAGGACCGCACCGAAGGCAACGGCAAGCCCTCCGTCACCGTCGATATGACAGGCGTACCGACCAGCCCCCTGGGCGCACCCCGGCAGACGGAAGCCGTGCGACTTTCCAACAAGCTATTCGACCTGGTCGCCAGCGAAAAGATGTTGGGTGCCATTCCTGCCTGCCGCTGGCAACCGAGCACCACGACCCTTCAATAAGCGAAACCGTCCCGGCTTGCTGGGGGCGGTCTGCCAGGCGTGGTTGCCTGGTACTGATGAGCAGCCGAGGAAGACATGGATCACAGCAAAGCCTTAGACAAGATCAAAAAACTGCTGCGCCTGGCAGCAAGCGACAACCCGCACGAAGCCGCCGCTGCCATGCGCCAGGCCCGTGCCTTGATGGAAAAGTATCGCTTAGAAGAATCGGATATCCAGCTATCCGAAGTCTACGAATGTGCCGCCCGTAGTGGTTCAAAGATGACCCCGCCGCAATGGGAAGCCAACCTGGTTGGAGCCGTTACTCAAGCCTACGCCTGCAAAGTCCTGTTCATGGCTGGTATCGGTGAGTGGCGTTTTATCGGCGAACTGGCGGAGTTGGCCAGCTACACCATGACGCTATTGCTGCGCCAGGTTCGGCAGTCTCGACGCGACTTTATCAACACTCAGTTGAAGCGTTGCAAGACCGCGACCAAGACGAAGCGCGCCGACGTGTTCTGTGCGGCCTGGGTATCGGCGGTACGAAAGCAGGTCATGGCTTTTGCCGGTAACGATGAACCATCCCCGGCGACTTCGGCGTACATGCTCAAGCATCACGCAGAAACGGAAAAGCTCGGCTGTCGCGACCGCAACGCCAGCAAGGGCAATGGCGTGCGTGCGATGACCGACGCCCTGCACGGCATTCTTGCAGCGGGTGATGTGCGCTTAAACCATGGGGTTAACGGTCAGGAACAGCTTGCCCTGCACTAAGCGAAACCGTCCCGACTTGCTGGGGCGGTCTGCCGGACGTGGTTGTCCGGTACTGATGAGCAGCCACCCATGACAGACGAATCACCCACACAGCGCAAAACCCGCCTGGCTCGCGAGCGTAAACGCGCCCAGCGCAAGCGCGACAAGGATAAGCGCCTGGCTATGGGCGCTAGCAAACTCAAGATGGAAATCTATAGCGGCACCAGGAGCGAAGTGGAACAGATCCGCAGCGCCGGGGCGTTCGATGAAACAGAACATGCGCTCACCATGGCTATTCATGGTGTCGCCGCACTGTCCCGAAACGACCCGGCCGCGTTCCAGGCCCTGATCAAAGGAGGAAGACAATGAGCACGCGAAACATGCAACTGAGCAAAATCCATATCGCCAAAAAAGATCTGGGGCTAGATGACGAAACCTACCGCGCCTTACTGGTCCGTGTGGCTGGTGTGCGTTCGGCCAAAGACCTGACTCCACGCCAGACCGGCGCAGTACTAGCCGAGTTCGCCCGGTTGGGCTGGGCGTCAGCACCGGCTAAAAAGCATGGCCGCAAAACGCCGAAACCTGCGCCAGACCGGGAGAAGCTGGTGGGTAAAATTAAGGCCTTTCTCGCCGAGGCGAAACGCTCCTGGGCGTATGCCGATGGTATGGCCTTGCGCATGTTCAAGGTTGAGCGCGTTGAATGGCTCGACCCTGGACAACTGCAAAAACTGGTTGCGGCATTGACCTACGATGCCCGCCGACACGGGAGGCCTGAGCGATGAACGAAGAACTGTTCCCGGATGACATTGATCAACTGGACGCCAAGAAAGTACTGGCGAACATGCAAGACCCTACGGTTATATCCCGCTGGGAGGGCTCATTGCGTGAAATGGTGGAAATCGCCGAGGCCAAGCTCCTGGTCGAGATCAAACCGGGTGTGGAAGCCGCGGAATTGGCTCGGCATGTTGTTTTTGCGATTTGCTCCGTGATGGGGGGGCGAGTGGTGTACTTGCCACGCGGGGATGCACTCAAACGGGCGCTACGCGATGCCATGATTTATCGGGACTGGAAGGATAACGACATTAAGATCCCGGACCTGGTCAGCAAGTACGACCTTGCGAACCAGACCATTTATGACATCATTCGCCGACAACGGGCGCTGCATCGCAAGAACGAGCCTGACCTATTTGGATTTGACGAAGGGACGATGCACTGATGAAAGGACTAGCCGCAATCAGCACTATGGCATTGCTCATCGGCTTTACCGGATGCTGCCTTGCCGCTAATCCGGGAAGCGTTTCAATTGAACAAGCGACTACAGAGGCTTTAGAAAATCGTGAGTTTGCAAATGTCCTACGGGCTCATGCTCAACAGGCGTGCATGATAAAAGACAGGCAAAAACAGTCTGCTGTCATGCAGGTGATTAACGAACGACTTAAAGAGCAACCGACAAATAATTTGACGTACAGTGCTCGATTTGTTCATTCCAGTTGCAGACAGATGCTTCTCAATGTGTCTTTCATTAATGGTGCTTGCCTTAGCAAGCCACCTACACAGCATGAGATTGATTATTCAAATAGAGTCTGGAAAGAAGACTCACTGAGTTGTGATGCTGAGATTGCAAATCCAGATCTGACACGCGCTGAACCAGTTAAAGAGCAGACAGAAGCGGAGTGGGAGGCGGAAAGAAAGAAAGAAGGCGTATCCGATGAGGACATTGCTTTTATGAAGAAAATTCGCAGTTCGTAAGTCTCCATCCCCGCCACCGAGCGGGGTTTTTCTTAAACCCCGCTGATACTCAACCAATACCTTCTATACGCGAAGCTGGCACCGTTCCCTCAACGGCAGGTTCGCGCTATGCATTCCGCTCCCCCCAAAGTTTCCCGGCCCCAACGGCCGCGCCAGTTCGCCCAGCTTATTCAAGCCGCAGGTGATGATGCAGCGCGTGCGGTGCTGTGGGCCAAGGTTCCGGCCGACTGGCGGGAGTTGGTGCAGTCGCATATCTCACAAGCCGAAGCCCGCACCGAGCAACACGTCCGGGAACAGGAAAAGTTACGCCCCCCTGTAAGAACCATCACACCAACCTTTGCCGAATACCAAGCCCCCACCTACGTGCGCGGCAATGCCTCTGTGGCCGCTCAACAACTGGCCGCACTGCGTGCCACCATGCATTCACCGCGAGTATCCCAATGACTAGCACCGTATCGAAACGGAAACCCCGCACGCCTCGCATGACCTTTTGGGCGTTGATCACCATCGCCTTGCTGTTCTGTCTGGCAATTGTCGCCCCAACCAAATTGCCCGTTGTCCTCTATAAATGTGGCCTGGTCACACTGGGTTGTGTGTTGGGCTATTGGCTCGACCGGGCTCTGTTCCCCTATGCACGACCAGATACGGTCCCCGCTTGCGACCGCCCCATGGCGGGCATCCGCCGCGCCCTGGTCGTACTGGGCTGCGTCCTTGGCCTGACGCTGGGGCTTTAACGATGCGACAACATCTACTCAACCTTGCGGCGGCTTGCCTGGTATTGCTCGTAGTTGTGAGCGCTTGCTCAACAGCCAGAGCCGAAATCCCAGACCAGGCCGAACGCTACCGCCGCGACCTAACCCGTATCGCCCAAGCCGAATGGGGCTTGGACGCCCCGGTGTCCACCTCCGCCGCCCAGATCCACCAGGAAAGCCGCTGGAGGTTCGACGCCCGGTCGCCCGTCGGTGCGCAAGGCTTGGGCCAAGTGATGCCCTCGACCGCCACCTGGCTCGCAGGGCTGTTCCCCAAAGCCCTTGGCAAGGTCGAGCCGTATAACCCGGTTTGGTCCATGCAAGCGCTTGTCAGCTATGACCGTTGGCTGGCGAACCGCATCCAGGCGCGTGGCCCCTGCGAACAAGGGGCGCTGATCCTTTCTGCCTACAACGGCGGTTTGGGCTGGGTCATCAAAGATCGCAAGTTGGCATCGGCTAAAGGGGCCGATCCGCTGACCTGGTTCAACTCTGTCGAGCGGTTCAACAACGGCCGCTCGGCCGCTGCATTCAAGGAAAACCGCCAATACCCGCGCCTGATCCTCCTGCGCTGGGAAGCCCTGTATGTCGCTGATGGCTGGGGCCAGGGGGTCTGCCAATGAAAAGCCTGTTTGACCTGGTCAAGCCGCTGCTCTGGTACGTGGCTGTTATCAGCGTCGTGGTGTACGGCTTTCACTTGAACCGCCAGGACGGCTACGACGAAGGCTACAGCCTGGCTAAGTCCGAAGGGGAAACCGCTGTAGAGGTTCTGCGTAAAGAACACGCCGTGGAAAAGCAGCTCGCCGCCGATGCAGATCTGGCGCGGCTACGCATCGAGCAAGGCAAAAATAATCAACTGGTTAGCCAGCTTGCAGACACCAAAGAAACCCTGCGTCAGACCACTGACCGACTCACAGGAGATGTTGCCCGTGTTACCAAACTCTATCGCCGCGCCTTGGATGCGAAGCCTGAGCCACTGCCTGCTGCTGTGTTCACTACTGGCTTTGTCCGCGTGTGGAACGCCGCAAACGGTATTACCCCCAGTTCCGCAATGCCAACCCCGAACGGCTCCGGCCGAACTCCTGCGCCTGCCAGCGGAACCGGAAACGCTGACGACCTCGACTCAGGCGTCACCCAGGAACAACTCCTGACCAACCAGGTACGCAATGGCGAGCTGTATGGAATCTGCCGGGCGCAGCTCAAAGACCTGATCAATTGGACCCGCAATGAAAGCAAGTGACTACGCCAGCGTCCTGGAAGCCCTGCACAACGAAAGCGCTTTAGCGACTCATTTGGCACAGCAAGAAATTTTGATCGGCCCCTCGGCCGAGTTCTGCCAGGTGGCTGATTGCGACATGCCGATACCCGAAGAACGGCGCCAAGCCATCCCCGGTGTGCAGCGTTGCGCGCAGTGCCAAACCCGTCGCGAAAGGAGCAAGCACTAATGGCGACACTCGAAATGCCGGTGTGGCAAATGATCAGTATCGCCGTGACCATCCTCGGCGCATTTGTCGGCGTTATGAAAATGCTCCTGGTGCAAATGGAACGGCGCCTGGATCAACGCTTTGCCGTGGTGGACAAGGACAGTGAGCGCCTGCGCGAGATGGAGATCGGCATGGAGCGCCTGCGTGGCGAGATGCCTTTGCACTACGTCCGCCGAGAAGACTGGGCACGCAATCAATCCATTATCGAAGCCAAGCTCGACGGCCTGGCACTCAAGTTAGAAAACGTTCAGCTCAAAGGACTACGCCCATGAACATTGATCCAGCCAAGGCCCGCCGGGAATCCCTGCGTTGGTACATCATCCTTACCCTCAACACATCGCGCCCCGTTGACCCCCACGAAGCGGTGGTGCTGTCGACCATCCAGGGCATCTTCCCCGATGCCACCAGCCTGGAACTACGGCGCGAACTGGACTACCTGGCCGACCGCAGCCTGACAACCCTGAAGAAACAGTCTAGCGGTGCGTGGATCTGCGGATTGACCCACTACGGTGTCGACGTGGCCGAGTACACCATCGACTGCAATCCTGGTATTGCCCGCCCAGAAAAATACTGGAGCTGACGCCATGCCCCCGCGCAGCAAAGTCGCCAGTCTGCCCAAGTCAGTTAAAAACTGGCTCGACAAAGCCTTGGCCGAAAACAACTTCAGCGATTACGAAGCCCTGGCTAACGAGCTGTCGACCCAGGGTTTTTCAATCAGCAAGTCTGCGCTGCATCGTTATGGTCAGGACTTCGAGTCCAAACTCTCGGCCTTGAAAATGGCAAGCGAACAGGCTCGCGCCGTGGTGGCCGCTGCGCCGGATGAAGAAGGCGCGGTCAACGAAGCGTTGATGCGCCTGGTCCAGGAGCACCTATTCAAATTGCTGATGACTGATGGTGATCAGATGGACTTGCCGAAGGTAGCCAAAGCTGTGGCCGAGCTGGGCAAGGCTTCGGTGGTGCAGAAGAAATGGCAAGCCGAGTGGCGGGAGAAGGTCGAAACAGCAGCGGCTCGCGTTGATAAAATTGCCAAGAAAGGTGGGATGACTCAGGCAACGGCCGACGAAATCCGCCGCGAGATTCTGGGGATGGCATCGTGAGCCTCCCCCTTATCCTGGACAGCACCGCCACCTTGCTCGCACCGGCCGTGCTACTCGACTATCAGAAGGAATGGATCGGTATCCGCGCCCCGCTCAAGGTGGGCGAGAAGTCCCGGCGTATTGGCCTCACCTGGGCCGAAGCAGCAGATAACGTCCTGGTGGCAGCCTCAGAAAAATCGGCGGGCGGCCAGACGGTCTACTACCTGGGCTACAACCAGGACATGACAGTCGAATATATCCAGGCCTGCGCCATGTGGGCGCGGGCCTACAACTACGCGGCCGAGCAAATAGAAGAAGGCATTTGGCCCGATAGCGACCCCGACAAACACATCAAAACCTACACCATCGCGTTTCCCAGCGGCCACCGCATCGTGGCGCTGACCAGCCGACCATCCAACCTGCGCGGCCGCCAGGGTGTTGTGGTGATCGACGAAGCTGCATTCCATGCGGACTTGGCCGAGTTGCTGAAAGCGGCCATGGCTCTTCTGATTTGGGGTGGTGAAGTCCATGTGATCAGCACCCACGATGGAACCGAAAATCCCTTTAATGACCTGGTCAACGAGATTCGGGCAGGCAAGCGCAATGGCGAAGTGTTCCGCTGCACGTTCGGTGAAGCGGTAGCTGACGGGCTGTACAAACGTGTCTGCTTGCGTAAGGGAATTGAGTACAGGCTTGAGGACGAACTTGCCTGGGTGAAGGATGTATACGGATTCTACGGCGATGCAGCCGACGAGGAACTGGACTGCGTGCCGTCCCAAGGCGGCGGTGCCTTTCTCAGTATGGCCCTGGTCGAGCAGCGTAGTAACCGTAACGTGCCGGTTCTGCGCCTGGCCTATCCGCAGGGTTATGAAACCATCGCTGAACATCTGCGCCTGGCCGAGTCCCTGGAATGGTGCGAAGAGCATTTGCTCCCGCTTCTGTCAGCCATTCCACTGGACGTGCAAAGTTTTTACGGTATGGACTTCGGACGCTCTGGCGACCTCTCAGTCTTCTGGCCGTTGCTCAAGGAACAGAACCTACGCAAACGCACACCCTTTGTGGTTGAGCTGCGTAACGTCCCATTCAAGCAGCAACTGCAAATCAAGTTTTACATCATTCGTCGCTTACCCAATTTCCTCAATGGCGCCGATGACGCCAGAGGCAACGGTTCGCAATTATCGGAAGACACTGCCGTTGAGTTCGGTTTTAACCGTATTGAGCGGGTGATGCTCACCGAAGGTTGGTATCGCGACAACATGCCGCCGTTCAAGGCTGCCCTTGAAGACGACACCTTCTACGACATCCCGGCCGACAAGGACGTGGTTAGCGACGTGCGCGCCTTTCGGATGGTCAAGGGCGTGGCCCGTATTCCAGAAAAGCGCACCAACGAGAAAGGCGAAAAGTCCGGCCCCAAGCGCCATGGCGACGCGGGTATCGCTGCTGTGTTGGCCGACTACGCCTCTCGCCAGGAAGTCGAGATCATCGAATATCACCGAGTCCTGCCCGCGTCCCAGCATGATCGCGAGATCCAGATCGGCGCCGGCTGGCGCTCCACTAAAGGCATTTGGTAATGGCTCAATCCAAAATCGTGGACCAATACGGTCGCCCGATCCAATACGACAAGCTCACCGAAGAACTGGCCGCAGCCCGCACCACCGGCATTCGCCAAGTTTGGCACCAGTCGGTAGCCAGCGGTCTGACGCCTGGTCGTCTTGCCGCCATCCTGCAAGCCGCCGCCGAAGGGTCGGCCCATGACTACCTGACCCTTGCCGAGGAGATGGAAGAACGGGATCTGCATTACGCCTCGGTGTTAGGCACACGTAAGTTGGCGGTGTCTGGCCTTGCTATCCGGGTAGAAGCTGCCAGCGACGACGCCGAGGACGTAAGGCGCGCCGACCAACTCAAGGAAATTGTGGAGTCTCCAGAGTTCGGGGAACTGCAAGCCGACCTCACCGATGCCATGGGCAAGGGCTATGCCGTCTCCGAAATCATGTGGGACCGTAGCGGCAAGACCTGGAACCCATCGCGCTTTGAACCACGGGATCAGCGGTTTTTCCAGTTCGACCGCGACACCGGCCGGGAGCTGCGCCTGCTCGATGAGGCCGATATGGTCAATGGCATTGCCTTGACGCCGTACAAGTTCATTGTCCACCTGCCGCGCATCCGTTCGGGCTTGCCGATCAGGGGTGGTCTGGCGCGTTTGGCGGCGGTTGGCTACATGTGCAAAGCCTGGACCTGGAAGGACTGGATGGGCTTCGCGGATATCTTCGGCATGCCTATGCGTGTGGGCCGCTATGGTCCAGGCGCGAGCAAAGACGATATCAATACCCTGATGTCAGCCGTAGCCAACCTGGGCAGCGATGCAGCAGCGGTGATCCCGGACAGCATGCGTATCGACTTCACCCAGGCGGCGAACGTAACCGGCGCAGGCGACTTCTTTAAAGGCCTCGCCGAGTGGTGGGACAAGCAGATCAGCAAAGCGGTGGTCGGCCAGACCATGTCCACCGATGACGGCTCTAGCCAGGCCCAGGCAACGATCCATAACGAAGTCCGCCTGGATCTGTTGCAAGCTGACGCCAAGGCCGAATCGAACACTTTGAACCGCTACTTTGTGCGGCCCTGGTGCGAACTGAACTTTGCACCTGGTCGGCCATATCCCCGGTTAATCATTGATGTACCGAAGCCAGAAAACACCAAAATCCTGATCGAGGCGCTAAAGGAACTGGTGCCTCTAGGTTTGAAGGCCGAGCAATCAGTTATACGCGACAAGCTCAATATCCCGGCACCGGCCGCAGGTGCCGATCTGCTCGGTATAGCTGCGCCAGTCGCTGCACCAGTACTGGCGCAGGCGACCAATAGCGAGCAAGTGCCCAAAAAACCGATAGCGATACCGGACATCGTGGACAACCAGGTGCAGACGTTGGAGCGAACAGCCGGGACATATCTGGATGATATGGTCGACCAGGTCAAGGAGCTGCTCGACTCCGTCAGCAGCCTGGAAGAGTTCCGGGATAGGTTGATAGAGACCTATCCAACTATGACCACCAATCAACTGGCCGACGCCATGGCCGATGGAATGATGGCGGCTAGTTTGGCTGGACGTAATGATATTTTGAGAGGGTTATAACAGTGGCCGTCTCTCATGGCTCATTGCCATTCAAAGAGCAGATCGACTACTTCCGCAACAAAGTTAATCTGCCAACTCGCTCCTGGACGGATATCTATACCACTGAACATGACTATGCCTTTGTTGTAGCCGGTGCAGTAAAAAGAGATCTGCTGACCGACTTGCGGGGCGCTGTAGAGAAGTCTATCGCCAGCGGAACCACCCTGGAACAGTTCAGAAAAGATTTCGACCAGGTAGTCGGCAAACATGGCTGGCAGTACAACGGCGGTCGTGGATGGCGCACTAATGTCATTTGGGAAACAAACTTGCGGCAGTCCTATAACGCCGGGCGCGAAGCGCAGATGGCTGATCCTGAACTGCGCAAGCGTCGCCCATATGCTGTTTATCGCCACGGCGACAGCGCTCACCCTCGGCCGATGCACTTGTCCTGGAACGGTACAACCCTCCCGCTTGATGATCCGTGGTGGGCAACCCATACCCCGCAAAATGGTTGGGGCTGCAAGTGCAAAAAGTTCATGGTCTCAGCCAGAGATGTAGAGCGGATGGGGCTTACAGTTGGCTCGGCGCCCGCCATCGAGTGGGAAGACAGGGTCATTGGCAAGAACAGCCCCGAAGGACCGCGAACTGTTCGTGTGCCAAAGGGAATTGACCCAGGCTTCGAATATGCACCAGGTCAGTCGAAACTTTCCGGCGCGGTCCCTCCTTTGCGGGCACATGATCCACTGCCTGAAATTGAGGGCAAGCCCGCCAGCGCTCACGCGGCAGGCCTGCCTAATCGCCGCGCTAGCGATGCACTGCCAGCACCACGCTCCGTTCCTGCCAGTCAGTTGCTGCCATCGGGTTTGACCGACGATGTATACGTGGATCGCTTCCTGGCCGAGTTCGGTGCCAAACAAAGCGCGCCAGCATTGTTCAAGGATGTGACCGGTGACTCTGTGGTGATTGGTCGCGATATGTTCACAGTCAAGCGCACAGGGGCCTTGAAGGTACAAAAGCGTGGCCGCGAGCGCACGCTACTTCTTGTTGCTCAGGCATTGCGAGAACCTGATGAAATTTGGGTTCGCTTGGAATGGCTCTATGCACAGCAAAAAGCGGTAGTTCGCCGCCGTTACCTTGCGCGCTTTGAAGTCGAGGGCAACCCAGCACCTGCGCTTGCTGTGTTTGAAGTAGGCGATGATGGCTGGGATGGCGTAACGGGCTTTGTTGCTGACAGCGAAGACTACCTGGATGATCTGCGCCTCGGCGTTAGGTTGTATCGCCGCCCCCAATAAAAAGCCCCGACGCTGTCACGCCGGGGCCGCCCCGGATGTAGGCATGGAGGCCCTGACAGGGGCTGCTCATCCGATGGGATGTACTGATAGTAGGAGAGAACCGTGGCAGGTGCAATGCTCGATGTCACCTTAGATACCAGCCAGGTCGGCAAGGTCCTGGACGATTTGGCCGACCGCCTGGGCGACCTGACAACCCCGCTCAATGACATAGGTGAATACCTTCAGATATCCACCGATGAGCGGTTTAGACAGAAGGTGGCCCCGGATGGCTCGCCCTGGGCGCCACTCTCGCCCGTCACCCTCGCCAGAAAGAAAGGCCCCGGAATCCTGCGAGAGAAAGGCACGCTCCAGGACACGCTGCGCAAACAAGTCACCAGCACGGAGCTGGCCTTCGGTACAGACCGTCCCTATGGCGCGGTCCACCAGTTTGGGCAGAGGAAAGGAGCGTCAGGTAAGACAGGTAAAGGTCAGTCTATTCCCTGGGGTGACATCCCGGCGCGGGAGTATCTGGGCCTTTCGGCAGACGACGAAACAGAGGTGCTATTGATCATTCAAGAGTACCTGTTGGAGCCAGTAACAGACTGATCCCGCCAAATCCCACAGGCGAGGCGAACTCGTCTCACGGGTACATCCGCCGCTTGTGGTGGGGCGATTGTGCGTTAGACCTGCGTTAGATTGGCTGGAGGCCCCATGTACAGGCTATGACAGTGAGACGATTTTTCCGGGTCGTGTATAGAATGACGCCTTCGCAGCAAATAGCTAAGCAAGGAAGGTAAAATGGAGTGGTTCACCCTTGAGGCGTTTTTTACGCTTCTGAAAGACAATGTGGTTCCATTGGGGATGTTCGGCGCCGCCGTTACTTTCATGTGGGGTGTTGGCCGGTATGTTTTTGAGAAGGGTCGAGAAGCGCGCCTACGAGAATTTGAGACATACCACGGACTAATACGCGACCTGGTGAAACCTCAAGATCTAGGCGACATAATGTATGTTGACCGGCAATGCGCGGTAATCTTCGAACTTAGATTTTATCCACGATATGACCCACAAACACTAAGAATGCTCAGTCATCTGCTTACCAATGACGCTTGGGTCAAGCATTCAAGATTGCGGAGCGAGTTAACAGTTGGCGCATCTTTTCTAGAGAAGAGAATTAAGTCATTGCGCATGAGACTTCTTAGAAAACTCAAACCATTTTCCTTTTTCAAGGAGTAGCTTTTAGCTACTCCTTCTCCCGAAAGTCTTAAACCCCGCTGATACTCACTCATGCCGCCAGTTCTCACACACTGGCGGCATGAAAACCCAACTCGCACTAAACACCGACCTTTCCGCCACCGTCTCTGACGGCAAGGCCCCGGAGTGGGTCGAACTAATCCCCCCTGGTCCCAACGTCACCGGCCGCGATGGTCGGCAATGGCTGTTCGACGAACAAGCCGGGACGTTGGTCCAGTCCAGTTTCCACGGTCGCGCTATTGACCTGCCCATTGACTGGGAACACGCCACCCAGCACCGCGCCAGCAAGGGCGAGTCCGCACCAGCGGCTGGCTGGATCAAGCAATTGGAGCTGCGTAACGGCGCCCTGTGGGGCTTGGTCGATTGGACCCCTCGTGCCTCCGAGCAAGTCATCAACCGCGAGTACCGCTTTCTTTCCCCCGTCTTTGACTTCGATCCCGACACCACCCGTATTGCTCGCCTGGTCAGCGCGGGCCTGACGAATAAACCCAACTTCCTGCTGACCGCCCTCAATCAAGAAAACACGGAGGTCACGCCTGTGACGCTTTCACCTGCGCTTCTGACTGCACTCGGCCTGCCTGCTACGGCGACCGAAGAACAGGCCCTTGCGGCCACGGCTCAACTCAAAGCAACCGCGCAAGCGACGAACACCGAAAAACCCAACCTTGAGCAGTTCATGCCACGGGCGGACTACGACAGCGTTTTGCTACGAGCCACCAATGCCGAGCAAGCCTTGGCCGATCAGAAGAAAACCGAACACAACAAGCAAGTTGATGCGCTGATCACCTCGGCCACCCAGGCCGGAAAAATAACCCCGGCAACGGCCGACTATCACCGCGCCGCTTGCCAGGACGAAACCGGTTTGGCGCGTTTTAAGGCATTCGTGGACGCGGCGCCAGTCGTTGCTGCCCCCTCCAACCTGGACGAGCGCAAGCACGATAAAACCACCACTGCGCTCAACTCCGAAGAGCAACACGTCGCCAAGCTGCTGGACATGAGCGAAGCGGACTTCATCAAGGGCAAGGCGTAACGCCCTCTATATAAAGGAAGCGATTCATGATCATTACTTCTGGCACCTTGGCCGCGTTGTTCACCGCGTACCGGGCCGAGTTCCAAAATGCCCAGGCAGCCACGCCGACCGATTGGGCGCGCATTGCCACGACCGTGCCGTCGACGTCGGCCAGCAACACCTATGGTTGGTTGGGGCAGTTCCCGAACTTTCGCGAGTGGATCGGCGACCGTGTTCTCAAAAACATGGCGGCGCACAGCTATTCGATCACCAACAAGAAGTATGAGTCGTCCGTGGGCGTGCCGCGTGACGCCATCGAAGATGACCAGATCGGCGTCTATAAGCCGTTGTTTGCCGAGATGGGCCGGGCGTCTACTGCGCACCCGGACGAGTTGGTGTTCAGTCTGTTGAAAGCTGGCTTGACCACCCTGTGCTATGACGGCCAGAACTTCTTCGACACCGATCATCCGGTCTACCCGAACACTGACGGCACCGGCACTGCAATCTCCGTCAGCAACTACCAGGACGGTGAAGGCCCAGCCTGGTATCTGCTCGATGTCAGCCGGGCGATCAAGCCCATCATCTTCCAACTGCGCCGTAAGTATGACCTCAAAGCCATGACCAGCATGGACGACGAAAATGTCTTTATGCGCGATGAATACCGCTATGGCGTCGATGCTCGTGCGAACGTCGGTTTCGGTTTCTGGCAGTTCGCGTTCTGCTCAAAGGCACCCCTCAACGCAGAGAACTACGCCGCAGCGCGTGCAGCGATGAAGGGTTTCCATGCTGACGGTGGTCGCCCACTCGGCGTAAACCCCGGCCTGTTGGTGGTGCCGTCCCCGCTGGAAGGCGCTGCGCGCAAGCTCCTGGTGAAGGATGCCAACAGCGGCAACGAATGGGCAGGCACCGCCGAAATCCTGGCGCCGAGCTGGCTGGGATAAGGGGGCGTTATGACGATCGTTATCACCTCAAAGCGCGACGGCTTCCGTCGTTGCGGTATCGCGCACTCCAGCCAGCCAACCCCATATCCGGACGACTTCTTCACGGAAGAACAGTTAAAGGCTCTCAGCAAAGAGCCTCAATTGGTCCTCGCTTATGTGGAGGACGAATTCGACCAGGTACAGGACCGCCGCGATGAAAACCTCCAGGAAGCCGACCTACAGAAAACGTCCAACGCCGTACAAAACACCCAGTCGCAGGCGACTGAAGCAAACGCTACAGCTCTGGGTGATGCAGTGGTTCTATCCGGCAGCGCGCCCGTTGTCGGAGGTCGGCTTGTATTCAACGGTCCGGCACCAGGGGCAACTTCCCCTGTGATCGAGCACGACATAGAGACACTGAACGCGGCCGACATCGAACTCGACGCTCTCTGGGAAGAGGCCAACCTGGAAGAGCTGGCGCGTGAAGCGGCCAAGGCAGAGGCCCCGAAACCTCCAGCGAAACCCCGGAAACCCAATGGCAACAAGGCCGAGAACAAAGATAAATGAACCTCTCGCTACCGTCCGCCAGCCAGCTCATTGTCCGATTTGGCGCCCGCGATATCGCACAGGTTGCCGTCCCGGATACAGATCGGGTAATCGCCTCTGAGTTGCTGGTAGCGGCGGCGGCTGGTCAGCCCCTGGACGAATGGCCGTCCGAGGACGTAGCTACTGCTGTTGCGACGTTGGCAAGGATCGCCGACGCCGTCACACGGGCGCGTAGCGAAGTGTCGTTTTACCTGCGGTTCCGTGCGGCTGGCGAGGATGCTCCTGCATGGGTCACGGATGACCTGGCCGAGATCGCCCGCTATCACCTGTACGACGACGCAGGCAAGGAAGAGTCGACCGTGCGGGTGCTTTACAAGGACGTGATCAAGCGCCTGGAGACCCTTGCCAGGGAAGACAAGGAGCGTGGGGCTTCGGATGGTGGGCAGTCTGGTTTCCAGATCAGCCACCAGCCTCGGCTGATGACTCGCAGGACTTTGAGGGACTTGTGATGCTGGGCGACCTGGAAGACTTGATCGAAGGCCGACTCAACGAGTTGAGCAAAAGCCTGCCGCGCTTGCGCGTGGCGAGCTACGGCGGCGAATTAGGCGACCCTGATCTGTTGCCGGAATTGCTCAAGCGTTGCCCGTCGATTTTGCTGATGGTGCCCAAGGCCATGATCAGGCCCAAGGCCCAGGGTCGCTACAGCATAAGTATCACTTTCCGCCTGGTGATTGCGGCTCGCCACCCTCGCGGGGAGAAGGAAACGCGGCGCGGCACAACTGACAAGGATGTTGGCACCTATGCGCTATGGGAGGCCTGCATGCACCAACTGGTTGACTGGCAACCTTGGGAGGGCCGCGCAGCCATCAAACCGATGGAGCTTTCCAACCTGGTCAACGGCAAGTTTGCCAGCGACCACCTGTCTGTCCTGGGGCAGTCATTCAACATCGAACTGGACTGGGAAAAGCCGAAAGAGGCCTTGCCCGATTTACTGGGCGTTGATCTGAACTACCACACCCCATCGGACAACCCCAACCCGGTCGCTACCGACAACATTGAACTGAGGGACGTGTGATGCAAGTTAAAGCTGCACCTGGTCATCGGGTGCCCCTGGAAGACGATCCGTACAAGTACATCGAAACAGCCAAGGCTGTTGATGTGCCGGATACCTCCTACTACCGACGCCGGATGGCGGCGGGTGAATTGATGCCCGGCGACAAACTAGGTGCTGGTGCCAAACAACCTGCAAAGGAATCCGCTGAATGAGCATCGAATTCGAAACAATCCCGGCGTCGATTCGCAAGCCGGGCGTTTACATGGAGTTCAACCTCCGCCTGGCTGTACGCAACCTGCCGACTAACAAACAGAACGTGTGCCTAATCGTGCCGCTTGGCGAGGGGGCGACAGTTGAGGCAAATGTCCCGAGGCCGTTCTACAGCTCGCCAGAGGCCAAAGACTTGTTCGGTGGAACTGTGGCCGAAGAAATGGCCGAAGCCTTTATCAGAGCCTACCGTTACGCCTCTATCTCCGCCGTGGGTGTGGTAGTTGAAGGTGACGCCGAGCCCGATATCAAGGCGGCGCTGGACGCTACGGCCATGGGGGGCTTTACCATTCTGGTTCCTGCTTGGTACAGCCAGACTGCGCTCACTGCATTGCGAACGCATATTCAGACCTGGACCAGCTCGATGGAGCAGCAAGGCATCATTGGTGTGGCAGCCAATACCGTCAGTTTGTCCGCAGCCACTACGCTGGCTACGTCCTTGAACTCTGGCGCTATCAGCCTGGCGTCGTTGCCTGGCACGGAATCGACTGCCCGTCAGGTCGCCGCAGCATACGCTGCTGTGATCGCCTCCGAGGAAGATCCTGCGCGGCCACTAAATACCCTGGAGGTTGCAGGAATTAAAGTTCCGCCTATGGGTAAACGACTTGGCCGCGCTGAGCAGGAAACCGCCTTAGCTAACGGTGTGACTCCACTTGAAGTTGGCCCTGGTGAGATTATCCAGATCGTCCGTGCAGTGACCACTTACACCAAGTCTGCGGCGGGAGCCACAGATGTGTCGCTGTTGGATCTGACAACCATCCGTACCCTGTATTACATCCGTATGGCGTGCCGTGATCGCATCCGCTTGCGCTTCCCGCGCTCAAAGTTGTCGAAAAAGACCCCGGCAGCAGTGCGCGGCGAGCTGCTGGACGTGCTGCTAAAGGCGCAGGAGCTGGAGATCGTCGAAGAAGTCGAGGCCAATGCGGCCGGGCTGGTGGTCGAGCGATCTTCCCAGGACGTAAACCGCCTTAACTGCACCATTCCTGTCGACGTCGTCAACGGCCTGCATGTATTCGCCGGTCGCATCGACCTGCTCCTGTAAGAGGTGATTTTAGATGGCTGATAACTATGTAGGGCAGATCGTCCTGGAGATCAACGGCACCGACTATGAGGTGGTGAGCGTCGAGCCGAGCCTCAAGACCGGGCGCAAGATCGTCAAGACAATGAATCGCAGCGGCCGTCCAACCGGCACGGCAAAGGGCATTGAAGATCACGAGCTGAAAGTCTCGGTGGCTATTCCTAAAAATGGTGAGCCGGACTGGCGTGCCCTGTTGGATGCCAAGCTGACGATCTATCCCCAGGATGGCGGCGGTAAGCGTGAGACCTGGACTGGTTGCTCATTGATCGACCTTGGCAGTAAGTACCAAGTAGAGGGTGAAGCCACCCGCGACCTGACCATCGCGGCTCTCAACTACTACACGGAATAACCCAATGACCGAGCAACCGAGCAAGCGCTGGGAAGGCCTGTGCATTACCGGCGAGTTGAGAATGGGCGTTTATTACGCTGGTTTGCGCCACAAGACCTTTACCTTGCGCGTTCCTGTTGCGGGCGACCTAGTCGCGGCACAGGAGCTGCATCCAGGCGCGCCTTTTCAACTGATTACCCTGGAGGTCTACCGCCGTCAATTGTTGTCCCTGGGCGAAATCCCCGTCGAGGCGCTGACAACTGAATTGCTCCTGGGCGAGTTGACCGAAAGCGACTTGGCCATCATCGCCGACGCCGATGCCGAGTTGGAAAAAAAGCTCGCGCCGCCGAGCGCGGCAACACCGACTGGCGACGAATCGAACACGCCTTCGTCCGGCACGGCTACCGACTAGAAGAGCTGCGCCAGATGACCAGGGCCGAGATCGACGCACGTATTGATCTGATCATCGGCAAGGTCAAAGGCACCCGCTACGTCAGCCAGCGCCAGCGCAAGGCGTTGCCAAAACCCAAAAGATAGGCTCGATACCGGGCCTTTCCTATTCTAGTAAGACCCTTTCCGGGAGTTTCCCATGTCCGATCTGCGCGTCGCGCTCCGTTTCCAGGCCCATGCGGGCAACAGTCGGCGTGAGATCGAGCAGATCAACCGCGACTTACGCAAAGCCGGTAAAGAGGGAGCGAAATCCCTGGCCGATGAAAGCTGGAAGGCATCCTCGGCCATCACCAAAGTGGGTCAGGTCGGGGCCAACAGTTATAAGACCATCCGTAGTGCCATGCGTGAAACCGCGAAGGCAGGTTCCGGCACGCGCATCGAGGTCAGCAAGACATCCGCCGAACTCAAGGAGATGGCCACCGCCGCCCGTAAGGCTGCGCGTGATGCCAAAACCGAACTTATGGGTGCTGATCGTCAAGGTGTGCAGCCACTGCGCCAGAGTGTTGATCGGACGGAAACGTCCTTCCGACGCATGGCTCAGAACAGCGGGCGTAGCCTTCGCACGTTGAAAACCATTGCGATGGGTGTGCGCCAAGAGTTCGACCGCATCAAGGGGTTGGGTGGCAGTATGCAGGGGCAACTGGCTGGCTTGGGTGTTGGTATTGGTGTGGTCTCCGGCCTCAAGGCTAACGCTGTGCTGGAACGTATGCTGATTCAAACTAAGCAAACTGCAGATATGTCAGGTTCACAAAAAAACGAATGGAAAACCGAAGGCTTCAGGATTGCCAAGGACTATGGAGTAGAGCGTACTGGCGTAGACATCGGTTTCAATACGTTGATTGCATCAGGAGTTAATTACGATGCTGCCAAAGACGCCGCCGATGCCATTGGCAAAGCCACTGCTGTTACTAATGCCGACCCGGCTGTGCTAGGGGATGCTCTTATGACGGGGGCATCGGCATTCAACATCGACTTGAACAAGAAAGATGCTGCGCTCGACTTACTGCAAAAGATGACTGTGGCTGGTCGGTTGGGTAGCGCTGAACTGGAGAACCTTGCCAGCCTGTTTCCAAAGCTCGGTGGTGCTGCCAATGCCGCAGGTATGTCGCTATCTCAGGCCTTGGCATTTACAGAGAGTTTATCCAAGGTTGAAAAACAACCCGAACGCCTGGGCACTTTGGCCGAGTCTACTTTGCGGGTCTTCGGGAATAAGCAGTATCGAGATCAAGTTACTAAGTCAACAGGCGTAAAGTTTTTTAATAAGGATCAAAGCACCCGTAACCCCGAAGATGTTTTCGGCGACGTGAAGCGCAAGTATGAAGCCATGAAAACTGATGAGCAGCGCGCAAAGTTCATGGGGATTGTATTCAAAGGTATGGATCAAGACACGGTTCGCGGTTGGCGCAGTATGTTGACCGGTGAGCGCCTTGAAGACTTCAAATCCGGTTCAAGAACGATTGATAAGTCTGCTCCGATATTCAATCAGGATTTGAAGGAGAACACCGAAAGCGCAAGCGGTACGGCGGCGCGAGTGAAAGCAACGTTGGCCGAAGCTATCGACCGGATGGCAACACCCTTGAATAAAGGGTTTGCCGATATGGGTACGTATCTGCTCGATGATTTGAACCTTTCTGGCGAGCAAATGCTTGCCGGTGGTGCTGCACTTGGTGTTGGAGGCTACTACGCCGGTCGCGGTGCCAAAGCGGGTGCAGGTGCGTTGCTCAACAAGTTCATGGGCGGTCCCGAAACCTTAAAAGGTATTGCTGTGGGTAAGGTGCTGGAAGAAGCCACGGGCGTTACATCTGTATTTGTCACCAACTGGCCTGCTGCTTCTCTGGGTGGCATTGGCGGGCCAGATCTGCCGAGCGGTTCTAACTCGGATAAAACCAAGGGCAAGCCCGGTGGCTTTATCACCCCATGGCTGGCACCACTTGCATTAGGGGTTACGGCGACCCAACTCGGAGGCTCAACCGGCCAGAACACCGATGCAGACCGGCTAGCCATGGTGCCCCGTAACAAGCTGATCAATGATGACCAGCGCGTCTATGAAACTTCTTTTTACCGCAACCGTATTGCCCTTGCGGAACAGAATCCCGACCAGTCACAAGGCTGGCTGTCCACGGAAGCCCAGCGCCTGGCGCACCATGAAACTGGCCTGACAGCATCGGGTTTGCCCGTCAACGGCGCCAACACCTGGGCGCAAGGTATCGCCAATAGAGCCCTGGCAGCGGGCGCCGAAACCTTCACCGCCCAACAACAACTGCGGGACATGATGTCGCAATCTGGCACCAGCCAGCCGTCCAACTGGTTGGCTGCCCAGGCCCAGCGCCTGGCTACTCCACTGTCAGGCGGTAATGCTCCTGGTATGCCGGGTTTTGGTCCCAATGGCGCTGCACCTGGTGCAGCCGGTGCCAATCCTGCCGCACAAGCCGCCGAGGAGCGGTTGCGTGCCTTGCTCGCTCAACCATTGGTCATTGAAGTTCGCACTGACTCGCACATGTTCCAGGCCGAGGTCGAGCGCCGAACCAGTGTTCAGATGAGGCGCGGCGGATGAGCTGGGCAGAGAACCTGCTGGACGCCTCTTTTCGCGGCGTTCCGCTCCAGATCGAAAGCGAAAGCATGCAATGGCAGCGTGCGCTGTCAGAGCATGGGACGCCGTTCAAGGACGGCGACCGGGTCAAAGACTTGGGCCGTGGCGCCCGACGCTTTCCCATGCAAGTGGTGGTGTTCGGTGTCAATTACGAGATCGAACTCCAGAACATCCTCCGTACCCTAAACACTCCAGGTACGGGCGAACTGATCCACCCGATCTATGGCAGCCTAAATGTCGTAAGCAATACCGGCGAGGTTAAACACCACGCCGAGCGTCCCGACTATGCTGAGATCAGCATCCTGTTTGTCGAGGACACGCCCGATGCACCGTTTTTTGAGCGGCAATTTGAGTTCGTCGATATCGGCGTGCTGGGGCTTGAGGACGAATACACCTGGCAGGATGGCATCTTTGATCTGTTCGGGCGCATTGACTCCCTGGTCGGCGAGATTCAATCGTGGATCGGTGGCGGCTGGGTTGGCCTGATCGAAAAGGCTCTGGGCCTGCCAGGCATTGGTCTGCGTCTGCAACAATTGCGCTCGCAGATCCTCGGTGTGGTGTCTGGCATTGGGTCGATGGCTAAACGGCCGTCGGGGGCCTTTGATCCGCTGGTGGACCTGATGCGCACGCCCTCAGAGATCCGCGCAGCGATCCAGGGCAGTACCCCCAGTTCGTCGACAGCACTGCTTGCCAGATCTGGCGTGCCCGCCGCATTGCCTGGCAGTGCCAGCCTGACGGCCGACGCCGCCCGTGCAGGCAGCGGCTTTTTGATCGGTGCCCGCCAAGGCGTAGCGCCGACCGTCGAGCTGCTGGTCGAAGGCGTGCCAGGTAACACCGGCACCGGTTTGGTACTACTGCCAATCGGCATGCCGGATGATCCGGTGATCGCCAGCGGTTTCGCCCTGGTCGTCCTGGTCATCACTGAACTGGCATTGGCCCACGCGCAGGCGGTCGCCTCCGTCATCGAGGACGAAGCCGACACACCGACCTTGAGCCCACTGGAACTGGAGGGATTGGTTAACCTGGTGCGCTCCCTGGTGCAGTCATCCATACTGTTGCAACGTCACCTATACGACGTGGAGACCGCCCGGCCGATCATTGAGGCGTTGCGTAACGTCGCCGCATTGATCCAAGCCCGCGCCCGCCAGGTCATCCTGCAAAGCCCGCCCATGATCGAGCGTGTGGTTGAAACCCCAGCGAGCCTGCGCCTGCTGGCCCATCGCTGGTACGGCGACCATACCCGTGCCTCCGAGTTGATCCGCCTCAATCCCGGCCTGAAAACGCCCCACAACATCGAAGCCGGGGAGGTACTGCGTGCCTACGCCAAATAAAGCTCTGGAAGAATCCATACGCTTATCAATTGGTGGCCTGGCCCATGAAGAATGGGATGGCTGGTCGATTGAATCCGACCTGTTGATCGCGTCTGATGGTTTCGAGCTGGAGCTATATACCAAGGACGCCACACGCTTACCCAGCGTGTTGGCCGAGGGCGCGCCATGCTCGCTGACCTTGGGTAAGGATCGCGTGCTGACGGGACAAATAGACGAGTTTGAACACGACATCTCCCGTCAGGGTATCTCGATGCGTATCACCGGCCGAGACCGTGCGGCGCCCCTGGTCGACTGTTCGGCGCCGTTCGTCTCGATGCGCGAAGCCACACTCGCACAGATCCTGGACCAGGTCGTCAAACCGCTGGGCATTACCAAGGTCGAGATCCGCGCCGCTCAGGCCAAGACCCGGCGCCGTGTGCAGATCGAACCGGGCCAGAGTGCGTGGGAGGCGTTGCTCCAGGTTGCCGAGGCCAATGGACTGTGGCCGTGGGTCGAGCCTGACGGGCGTTTGATCATTGGCGGGCCGGATTACAACGCGGCGCCAGTAGGAACACTGATCATGCGCGAAGACGGTGTCGGCAATAACGTGCAGCGCCTTAGTGTGCGGCGTTCCATCGCCAATCGGTACAGCCAGATCACCGTCCTGGGCCAGCATGGGCAGTACGACAATGACGGCCTGGACAGCAAGCGCGCCCACCTACGTTCGGTCATCCAGGACGAAACCCTGGCCCGTCGTGGGATCTTCCGGCCGAAGGTGGTCATTGATAGCTCCAGCGAGAACCAGGACATGGCGACCACTCGCGGTCGTAAGCTGCTAGCCGACAGTCGCCTGGAAGGTTTCGAGATCCGCGCAGTGGTGATGGGCCACCGTGCCGATAACGGCCAGGTCTGGAGCCCAGGCCAGCGCGTCATTGTTCGTAGCGAACCTCATGGATTGGATGCGACCTACTTTTTGATGTCGCGCACATTGCGTCTGACCCGTAGTGAAGGGCGCATCACTGAGTTGCGGTTGCGCGAGGATAAGTTGTGGGTGCTGGATGGCAACCCGACCAAGAAGCGCAAGGGCAAGGGTAAGAAGGCTGACCCGGACGCTGAGTTGGTCGAAATTATCAGGAACGCATGATGAGCAATATGGCGCGCCTGGTGCGCGAGCAGGTTAGTAGAGTGATGAGCAGCGTACGCCAGGCCTTCCGTGGCACGGCAGCACGCAACACCCATGGCAAGTTGATTGGCATCGAAATGGAAGGCCTAGCGGGCGAGTCGGTTTCCGGCGAGCAGATGCAGTACTACGGGTTTACCTCGGCCCCGCTGCCTGGCGCTGAATTTATCGCTCTCCCCATTGGTGGAAACAGTAAACATGTGGTTGTCATCGCCAGCGAAGATGGGCGATATCGCGTCGTACTCAAGGACGGCGAAGTTGCGCTCTACACCGATGAAGGTGACTACATCCACATGAAGCGCGGCCGGTTGATCGAGATTGAAACCGACACGCTGGTGGTCAAGGCCACGACCAAGGTTCGCTTTGAAACGCCCCTGGTCGAAATGAGCGAGGACGTTAAGGCGACGGGAGAAATTGCGGACCATACCCGGACCATGCAGGCGGATCGACTTATCTACAACGGTCATAACCACGGCGGCGGGCCAGTACCAGGTCAACAGCAATAAGCTGTGCTAACGTCGAATGTTCACAGCAATGGAGATTCGTCATGTCAAAAATTGTGCAAATTTCACCGTGTTCGGGCTGGGTGCATGTTTCGGGAGCGGATGGTGATCTAAACATCCATCGCGTCGCTTCCTGGGCTGTTTTAGAGAATGGCGAAGTCGTAGGTTTGGTACCTGTGAGTGCGGCAGGAAGGGCTCAACCCAACGCCAAACTAGTGCCTGCGCCTGATGGTGGAAGGTACTGCTTGCAGGAGCAGCTTAATGTCACAGAACAACTCCACCTCCGGCTAAATTAACTGACTGCTTGCTGGCCGCATTCTTTCCTAGATGCGGCCCTTTCTTAAACCCCGCTGATACTCAGTTTTCTAAGACTGCGCGCCACTATGCCAGCCTATGGACGCAGGCATAAACCCAACCACTGGCGACTTGACGGGCCAGCGTATCAATACGCTGGGCAACGCCGTTTATATCCGCCTCATGACACCCATCGGCACCTGGTGGAAAGACACCACCGTGGGCTCCCGCCTGCATGAGCTGAAACGCTCCAAAGACCTGCCACGGGTCGGCAAGCTCGCCAAACAATACGCCGAGCAGGCGCTCCAGCCGCTGCTCGATGACGGCCGTGCCCAAGACATCACCATCACCGTCGAGCAGCCCCACAACGGCTGGCTTCACTTGCAAATCGACATCACCGACGCCACCGGCAATCCGCAGGTGTTTCGCCAACCTGTAAGGGTGAATTGACATGGCTTATACCGCCCCCGGCCTGGACGAGATTCTGCGCGGCATCCTGCGCGACATTCGCAACCTTCAAACCGAAGCCGATATCGGCCCCGACAGCGACAACTATGTACGCTCGGCCGCTGTGGCCTCGGCTATTGAGGGGCTATATCAGAAGCTGGCCTGGGTATACCGCCAGATTTTCCCGGACACTGCCGACGAAGAGGAACTGGTCCACGCGGCCGCGCTTAGGGGGGTGCTACAAAAAGACCCCGTAGCGGCCACCGGTACGGCTGCACTCAAAGGCACGCCCGGCGTACCGTTGCTGCTTGGTGCCACCTTAAAACACGTTGTCACGGGCGAACTGTTCACCGCCAAAGCTAGCGCGAACATTGGCACCGATGGCACTGCCTCGGTCCTGGTCGAAGCCCAAACCGTCGGTGTTGCACTCAACGATCTGACGGGCGCCCTGGTGCTAACCAGCCCGCCGTTGGGCATGGACGCGGCCGCTACTTTCATCGGCAAGACTACGGGCGGCGAAGAACGGGAGACAGTTGAATCCCTGCTGGCCCGTTACCTGGACATCATCCAGTCGCCCCCGGCCGGTGGTGCGGCCTATGACTACCGTCGTTGGGCGTTGGAGGTCGATGGAGTAGCCGACGCGCTGCCTATCCCCCTGCGTAGAGGGGGCGGCACCGTTGATGTAGTCATCACCGCCAGCTCTGGTAACCCTTCGGCCGAGGTCATTGCGGCATGCCTGGCACATATACAAGACCAGTGCTCAGTGATCGCCGACCTATGGGTCTACGCGCCAACTATCCGCGTAGTCAACGCCGCCGCCAAAATTGAACTAGCCCCAGGCTTCACTCTGGCCGAAGTGCAGGCCGCAGCGCAAAAGGCTTACAACGTCCTTCTGGGCGCGTTAAAGCCCCGCGAGCCCCTCAAACGCTCACAGATCGAAGCCATGATCAACAACCTGGCTGGCGTCCTGGACCGTGCTGTCACTGCTCCAGCCGGGAACGTCAAAGCGTCCGATGACCCGGCGCTTATTGGCTGGATTCGCCCCGGCACCATCATTTTGGGCCTGCTGGAATGACCACGCTCGCCGATCAGCTCCGGTTGCTGCTGCCGCCTGTTTCCTATGACGGGTCGGCGCCTTACCTGTCAGCCACCATTGAGGCCGAAGCCAATGCCATGGACCTGGCCGACGCCCAGGCAAACGTGGTTTACAACACAATTTTTCCCGATTCCGGCGAAGGGCTTGCCGATTGGGAGCGGGTGCTGGCCTTGCCCGACCCCTGCCTGCTCGGCCAAGCCCAGACTGTCGGCCAACGTGTAAAGGCCGTTGTTAGCAAGCTGCCTGGCCGTGCAGGCCAAAGTAAATCCTTCTTTATCGCCCTGGCTAAGTCTTTGGGCTACGACATCACCATCACCACATTCCGACCAGCGCGAGTTGGCATAGCGCGAGCTGGCGACCCCATCAACGGTGCTGACTGGGACTTCACCTGGCGGGTTAACGCTCCGGCCGTAACGGTGAGTTATGCCAGGGCCGGTGCTACGGGCGCTGGCGATCCTTTATCCGTCTGGGGCAACAGAGCCCTGGAGTGTCGGCTGGGCCAGATGAAGCCCGCCGAGTCCATTTTGCTGTTCGGTTACGGAGACAACTAATGCAGAAGATCAGCGACAGCACCAGCACCGCGAATGCTGATGGCGAGTTTACCGAGGGCAACCCACAAGCTGGGGCAGACGCGACACTGATCAAGGCAGCTTGGCTGAACGCCATTCAGCGAGAGATTGTGGCGGTTATTCTCGCTGCTGGGCTGAATCTCAATAAAAACGATGACACCCAACTGTCCAAGGCTGTCAGCGCGTTGGCAGGGTCAGCAGCTGACTTTAATAAGCTGCTGAACAAGCCAACCACGCTTGGTGGCTATGGCATTACTGATACCTATCGTGCCGTCGATATCGACCACAAGCTGAATGGCAAGATTAATGGGGATTGGGCCGATACCATTGGGTTTGCTGGCGACAACCCAGCACAACCCTACATGCGCCAGACATCGACCGGCACCAATTTCCTCTTGGCACCTGCAAATCACGGCCACTCCTTTTCGAGTCTGACTGGAATACCAACCACGCTAGCGGGGCATGGCATCTACGATGCCTTTACTAAAACGCAGGTCGAAGCACTTATCAACGGAGAGGTTGCTCGACTGATCGGTGCCGCTCCCGGTGCTGTAGATACGATTGAAGAGCTTGCTAAGTCGCTCAACAACAACCCAAATTTTGCGACTGACGTAATTAATGGTCTGTCCGGCAAGGCCGACAAAGCAACGACCATACAAGGCTATGGAATTACTGACTGTTATCGTGTAGTCGACGTGGACTACAGGCTGGATGCCAAGGCCAATTGGGGAACCACTCTGGCCGACTATCGAATCACGGACTCGTATCGTGCCGTTGATGTTGATTACAAACTCGTTTTCAAGGCAGACAGGGCATCAACCGCTGCTGGTTACGGTCTCACAGATGTTCACACGCTCACTTCGTTCATGAAGCCTGTCACTGGGCAGTGGGTGGGCCTGAGCGGGTCGGGAGCTATTCCAGCGGGTGGGACATGGGCTTACTTTGTCGTTAGCTACAACAACGTCGGGGTGATTGCTCAAAGTGGTGCTGGGGTGACGACAGGTGGAACAACTGTCGGATTCACAAACAGTTCAAATGGTTTTGCATGGAGGATTGCATAATGACGACTAAGAAAGTGGCGATTGTAGGGTCGTCAAATGTAACCATCGCCCGCGATCTGGTGGGAGTCCCAGCAGAGCCTACTATCGAGAATATCCAGAGGGTGTCCGATGGGAGCTATATGGTGACCTATAACGGGGCGCCCCATCATGTCGTAGAACTGGAGTCACCCGAGCTATACACCCTGGTCCTTGCGAGCATAGAGGCTGGGGCGAAAGTCGAAAAATATCTGGGGTCGAGTACTTCTGATGAATTGAAGCCTTCCGTGCCAGAGCCGACGATTGAGAATATCCAAAGCCGAACTGATGGAAGCTACGTTGTCATTTACAAGGGCCTTCCATATCACGCCACAAGGCTAGAGACCCCCGAGGTTTACGAGCAAGTCCTTGCAAAGATTGAAGCGGGTGAGCCTGTCACGGAATATCAGGAACGAGTTGTTCCAATGCCCACTCCGGCTGAGGAAGCTCAAAACGTAATCGCCAGCCGACGCGCCATTGCTGATTACGCAATCAGGCCGTTTCAGGACGCCGTAGATATTGATGATGCGACCGATTCAGAGGTTGCAGCACTCAAAGCCTGGAAGAAGTATCGGGTGGCCCTGAACCGAGTGCATGAGCAACAGGGTTATCCCCTGAAAATCGAGTGGCCTGAGGTGCCAATCATCCCGCAAAACTCAGCAGGTTGACCCCGAATAGGCCGTGCCAATCATCGTGCAACGCGGTGCCAAATCCGACGCGCGCTTACAGCCCGCGATTGTGGTGCCCACCTAACATCTGCTTGAAAAAGCTCATGAGTGTGTCTCCAATTGAGTGTGTTTCAAGATTAAAAACCCTGAAGCAACATTAGAGTCAAGACACCCTTCACAGTTAATTTTGTAGCCTTCCCCAGCAGATTTTGTTTGGTAACCGCGATGCCCCTCCTATCGAGGTGACTTCCAAGTTCTTCCAAGCCAATTATTAATAATAAAAAACATGTAATACATTTCTAAAGCGCCTCAACACACCCTATAAGAAGCAATAACTTAAAGTTGTATATTGCTACAGCAACCGCCCTCCTCCGGCACCCTACCCACTGTGCACAACCCAATCAAAAATAAATTAAATCATCGACCTGAAACAATAAGAGACACCATATCAGTAGAATAATTAAATTACTTATTAGACAATTAAAGGTTGGTTGCTTTGGAGGAGTGACATGACCACATTTCAATTTATCTTAGGCATGATTTTCTGCCTTGCCCTGCTTGGTGTCAGGGCCTACTTGACCATACGACGCTACGGAAAAAATGATGGGAAGCATTCCGTAAGCAAGTGAACCCAATAGGTGAAAAACATAATCTGAAGCCCCGAACCCTAGGTGAATTCAGGGCTTTTTTGCGCTTACTGACTGGCCGGCCAAATCGCCATGAGGCCATGGTTGATGCAAATTTTAGTTCACCATAACGAAACTTCCCGCCATAAAGTCGAAAAAAACGGACTTCGGCTTAGACTGAGCCCCCATTCTGGTTTTCCTACATGGCTTGAGGTCGTGCGAATGTTCTCAACCGCAACTGTAAGTTGCCGAAGCCATCGCCACTCTTAAAGCTCAACCAAGCTTTATTCATTTTGAGTTGAGGGGCTACGGGCAGAGCTTCAGCACATACTTGTGCCGCGCCCTCAAGGCTGCTTGATCGGCAATGGCACTGGCGCGGATAACAGGACGCTCGTGGCGTTCACATTACCCAATGCGAACGAAGCCGATATTTTGTGAACGCTCTGCATGAAATCCAAGACAACAAAAAAGGGCCCACCTTTCGGTGAGCCCTTCTAGACCGCCCAGCAGAGCGGATTTTGTTTGGTAGGCGCGATTGGACTCGAACCAACGACCCCCACCATGTCAAGGTGGTGCTCTAACCAACTGAGCTACGTGCCTGCTGTGAGGCGGCATTCTACGGAATTCCCGAGGGGTGTCAACACCTTTTTTGCAGCTAAGCCTATGAATATGCGAATTTTTTATTTTTGATCGGTATAGCTGCTTTTCCCGGGTGGCTGGCAGGGGATTTTCAACTCAGGTAGGATCGGCGCACTCGTAAAAAATATAAAACAGAGGTTCCAGTATGGCGAACACCCCCTACCCCCAGTCGTATTACGCCGCGTCCGCCAATGCGGTTCCTCCCCGGCCGGTCCTGCAAGGCGAAGTCGAAACCGACGTGTGCGTGATCGGCGCCGGCTATACCGGGTTGTCGAGTGCACTGTTCCTGCTGGAGAGCGGCTTTCGCGTGACGGTACTGGAAGCCGCCAAGGTGGGCTTCGGGGCTTCAGGGCGCAATGGTGGGCAGATCGTCAACAGCTACAGCCGTGATATCGATGTGATCGAGCGTAGTGTCGGTCCCCAGCAGGCGCAGCTATTGGGGCAAATGGCGTTTGAAGGCGGCAGGATCATTCGTGAACGGGTCGCCAAATACCAGATCCAGTGCGACCTGAAGGACGGCGGTGTATTTGCCGCGCTCAATAGCAAGCACATGGGTCACCTGGAGTCGCAGAAGCGCCTGTGGGAGCGCTATGGCCATACTCAGCTGGAGTTGCTCGACGAGCGGCGCATCCGCGATGTGGTGGCCTGTGAGAACTACGTCGGCGGCCTATTGGACATGAGCGGTGGGCATATCCACCCGCTCAACCTGGCATTGGGCGAAGCGGCGGCGGTGGAGTCCCTCGGCGGCACGATCTACGAACAGTCTGCAGCGGTGCGTATCGAGCGCGGCGCCAACCCTGTCGTCCACACCGCCCAAGGCAAGGTGAAGGCCAAATTCATCATCGTCGCCGGCAACGCCTACCTGGGCAACCTGGTGCCTGAGCTGGCAGCCAAGTCGATGCCTTGCGGCACACAGGTAATTACCACGGCACCTCTGGGTGATGAACTGGCTAAAACCCTGCTGCCCCAGGATTTCTGCGTCGAAGATTGCAACTACTTGCTCGACTATTACCGACTGACCAGCGACAAGCGCCTGATCTTCGGGGGTGGCGTGGTGTATGGCGCGCGGGATCCGGCGAATATTGAAGCGATCATCCGCCCGAAGATGCTCAAGGCATTCCCGCAATTGAAGGATGTGAAAATCGACTACGCCTGGACCGGCAATTTCCTGCTGACCCTGTCGCGACTGCCTCAGGTCGGGCGCCTGGGTGACAACATCTACTACTCCCAGGGCTGTAGCGGCCATGGCGTGACGTATACCCACCTGGCAGGCAAGGTGCTAGCCGAAGCCCTCAAAGGCCAGGCCGAGCGTTTTGATGCGTTTGCCGACCTGCCCCACTATCCGTTCCCGGGCGGCCAACTGCTGCGAACCCCATTTGCGGCGCTGGGCGCGTGGTACTACGGGCTGCGGGACAAGCTGGGCTTCTGATCGACACCCTGTAGGGGCCGGCTTGCCGACTCCTACAGGGCGCACCATCAAATCGCAGACACAAAAAACCCCGGTCTTTCGACCAGGGTCTTTGCTATCGATCCAATCAAGCATGAAGCTTGCCTTGGCGCTCTCAGGGTGTTCAGTGGACCCTGGAACAGATATGGCGCAGCGGACGGGACTCGAACCCGCGACCCCCGGCGTGACAGGCCGGTA
>NZ_JAHIDY010000033.1:0-68879 GCF_018732265.1 Pseudomonas sp. TAE6080 | reverse complement strand
AGCGAGGCTGCGATGGCGGCGGCACAGGCACTGAAGATGTCGCCTGATCCACCGCCATCGCAGCCTCGCCGGGGCTCGACAGCTCCCACATTTGTTTGTGCCACACCTTGGATAGCGGCAACGCTCGTTGCCGCTTTACTGGCGCTTCGCGGAAAGCGCTTGCCGCTTTTCCGGCATTGCCGGCGGCAATACCTCCCTAACCCCCTGATTTATTAGGCCTGACAAAGCTGGCATGGCGCTTGCTATATCCCTGTTACGAAAAGCAGGTCAGCCCTAAAGGTCTCCGCCATGAGCATCAGCTTCGATAAAGCGCTCGGTATCCACGAACAAGCCCTGGGCTTCCGCGCCCAGCGTGCCGAAGTCCTGGCTAACAACATCGCCAACGCCGACACCCCGAACTACAAGGCTCGGGACCTGGACTTTGCCGCCGTGCTTGCCGCACAGAGCGACAAGACCAAGAACGGCTCCTTCGCCTTGAACATGACCAATAACCGTCATATCGAAGCGCAGGGCCTGAGCAATGGCGACGAGTCGCTGATGTATCGCACGCCGATGCAACCGTCGATCGACCAGAACACGGTCGATGCGCAGTTGGAACAATCGAACTACGCCGAGAACTCGGTGAACTTCCAGGCCAGCTTCACCCTGCTCAACAGCAAATTCAAAGGGCTGATGTCAGCCCTGCGCGGAGAGTAAGCCATGTCTCTATCCAGTGTTTTCAATATTGCCGGTAGTGGCATGAGCGCCCAGACCACGCGTCTGAACACGGTCGCCAGTAACATTGCCAACGCCGAAACGGTGTCGTCGAGCATCGACCAGACCTATCGTGCCCGGCACCCGGTCTTCGCCACCATGTTCCAGGGCGCTCAGAACGGCGGCGGCGAATCGTTGTTCCAGAACCAGGATGCTGCGGGCCAGGGCGTCCAGGTGTTGGGTGTGGTCGAAGACCAGAGCAACCTCGATGCGCGCTACGAACCCAATCACCCCGCCGCGAATGAAAAGGGGTACGTGTACTACCCCAACGTCAACGTGGTCGAGGAAATGGCTGACATGATTTCCGCCAGTCGCTCGTTCCAGACCAATGCGGAAATGATGAACACCGCCAAAGCCATGATGCAGAAGGTCCTGACCCTGGGTCAGTGATAAGGGGCGCTAAAGCATGTCCGTCACTAACGATGTGTCGAGTCAGTCGACGATCCAGAGTCTGTTCGACTCCAAGGTCAAGGATGCCAAGGCCAACCAGGGCAACCTGGCCGATACCGCCAAGGCCGCCTCGGGTAACCAGTCCCTGGGCAAGGATGCGTTCCTGCAATTGCTGGTTACGCAGTTGAAGAACCAGAACCCGCTGTCGCCCCAGGACAACGGCGCGTTCGTGGCGCAACTGGCGCAGTTCAGCAGCCTGGAAGGCATCAACACGTTGAACGACTCGGTGAACACCATCACCGGCAACTACAAGTCGTCGCAGGCACTGCAAGCGTCTTCGCTGGTAGGGCGCTCGGTCATTATCGAAACCGGCAAGGCCATGGTCGATACGAGCAAGAGCTTCACCGGCTCGGTCGCTGTGGGTTCGTCGGTGGGCAACGTTACCGTCAAGGTCACCGACAAGGACGGCAAGCTGGTCAAGACAATCGAGCTGGGCGCCCAGAGCGCCGGCAAGTCGGACTTTATCTGGGACGGCAAGAACGAAGCGGGCGAGAAGCTTGATTCCGGCACCTACACCTTCGCGGCCAGCACCAAGAATGATGCTGGTGATTCGGTTGCCCTGAAAACCTCGCTGCCGGCCACGGTCACCAGTGTGACCTTGAGCCAGACGGGCGGCGAAATGCTGCTCAACCTTTCTGGCGGCATGGGCAGCATCAAGCTGTCGCAAATTCAGACTATCGGTACATAGAGCCGGCTAAATACGGCAAGAGGAGAGAAACATGTCTTTTAATATCGGCCTTAGCGGCCTCTATGCGGCCAACAAACAACTGGACGTGACCGGCAACAACATCGCCAACGTCGCGACCACCGGCTTCAAGTCGTCCCGTGCAGAGTTCGCTGATATCTACGCAGCGTCCCGCTTGGGCACTGGCAACAAGACCATCGGCACCGGCGTCAACCTGGCCGCCGTTTCCCAGCAGTTCACCCAGGGTGAAGTGACCAGCAGCGGTGGCTTGCTGGACATGGGCATCCAGGGTGGTGGCTTCTTCGTGCAGAAGGGCAGTGACGGTTCGCTGGAATATACCCGTAACGGCTCGTTCAAGCCGGACAAGGATGGCTACATCACCAACAACACCGGCACTTCGCGCCTGCAGGGCTATGCGGCCGATGAAGACGGCAAGATCACCAAGAGCGGCCTGACCGACCTGCGGATCAACCTGTCAAACTTGCCGCCGAAAGCGTCGACCAAGGTTGATTCGACCAGCAACCTGAACTCTTCGAAGCCGGTGATCGACCAGGCGACCAATCCTTTTGATCCAACGGTCGCGACCTCGTTTACCGAGCAGTACGGCACCACGTTGTATGACACTCAAGGCAACGCCCATGAGATGGTGCAGTACATGGTGAAAACCGGCTCCAATACCTGGAAGTCCTACACCCTGATCGATGGCCGCAACCCTGACGGTACACCGGTCAAGGGCACTGGCGCAGTTGCCCCCGTGGCCTCGACGGTGACATTTGATACCGCGGGTGCGCTGAAGGGGATTGTCACCCCGCCAAGTACCGTATCCAACACCACCCTGACCATCAGCAACTGGAAGCCGGGCGTCATGGATAATGGCGTATGGAACCCGGACAACGGCGCTGCCGCCAACCCGGGTGGTATTGCGATCAATATGTCCAGCATCACCCAGTACAACTCGGCCAGCTACCGCAACCCACCGATCACCGATGGTTATGCCACCGGCGAAATCACCGGGCTGAAAATCGACGGCAGCGGCGTCCTGTTCGCCACCTTCAGCAACCAGCAAAGCAAGGCCATCGGCCAGATTTCCCTGGCCAGCTTCAACAACGAACAGGGCCTGCAGCCTGCCGGTGGCACCACCTGGAAAGAAACCTTCGCCTCGGGCCAGCCTGGCTACGATGCACCACAAGCCGGGACTCTGGGTTCGATCGTGGCCAACTCCCTGGAGAACTCCAACGTCAACCTGACCAATGAGCTGGTGGACCTGATCAAGGCCCAGAGCAATTACCAGGCGAACGCCAAGACTATCTCCACCCAGAGCACGATTATGCAGACCATCATTCAGATGACGTGATGCGCTAGTGCTGCACAAGAAGCCCCTCCTAGGAGGGGCTTTTTTGTGGGCGTAGGAAAAAATACGCCGTTTATTGAGTTACGTGCAGAAAAGTGTTAGGCGGGAACGCCTCAGCCCTGGCGCGCCAATGATTGGACAAGAGCCCATGAGGCTCATCAATCAAGAAGAGGGCTTGGTATGTGGGGAGCAGGAGTGTCCGCGCCAGGTAGTGAGCGCATAAATTTTGTGCCGGTCATTGCACGCAATGAAACGGCTCCCGTTGATCCTGTCAGTGACGTGTCTACGGTCAAGGCGTTGCTCAACCAACTGTCTGAGGCTGAGCAGACGTCGAAAGCCCAAACGGCTCAGGCCTTGCGCGACAAGTTGAATGATCTGCGCCAGAAGTTGGGTGACGAAAAATTCAAGGAAATCCTCGAAGAACTGAAGAAAGTTGCGTCTGAAGATTGGCTGGCACTTTTAAAGAGGCTGTTTCCAGATCTGTTTCCAGATGAACCATCTCCGTCTCCATCTCCTTCATCTCCAGGTGGCGGTGGGGGGGGAGGTGGCGGTCGAGTGAGCCCGGGAGGGTTCGGCCCCAGCGAGTCCATGAGTAACAAGCCGATTACCAAGGGCTCAAAGTATTTCAACTACAAGCCTGACAACAGTAATCCAGGGAAAAAGCCGGACAATATCTGGAGTGGTTTCAAGCAGGGGCCCGACGGTAACTGTGTGACTGTTTCAGCAATTAAAGCGGCGATGATGCACTTTGGTCAGAAACCTACTGATGTTTTCAAGGAGGTAAAAGAAGCGGGTAATGGCTTCGACGTGACTATGCGTGATGGGTTCAAACTCCATCTCTCCAAGGACGAGGTCAGGGTGGCAGCCACTCATGCCCGTTTCGAAGGAGATGACCCGCAAATGATGACCAACGCCAACTTTATGTTTGCCGCGAGCGCTAAGCGGGCACAGATGGAAAATAATGATGGCACTGCCAGTCGCAGCTTCTTGGATGGGATCCGGACCCTTAACGATGGTGAATACCACCGGGAAGGTTTGGACCGTTTGGGCCTCAGAGGTCATTACCGGCAGGCAAGTGATGAAGACTTGCGAAACAGCAAAGTGGGGGTGGTGGCCTACAATGGGCATTCCATGGCAGTTATTAACGGCCGGATTGAATTGTGGGGAAATCGGGGTGGGGTGCCTGAGTCAGGTATGGCGACCATTATGATCTAGGTCGCGCGCAGGTATTGCCAGACAAAAGAAAACCCCCGGTACACCATAGGCATATCGGGGGTTTTTCAACCTTGGGTGGTTAAACCCAGGGCGGGCTCAGCTTACTGGCAAGCTTCACAATCCGGCTCGTCAATCGCACAGGCCTTAGGCACTGGCGCCGGACCGGCTGGCGCTGCAAGTACCGAATCATCACCATGGTTGCCGCTGGAAACAGCGTTCAACTTACCGGTGTTGATGGTCGATTTCTCGGTGCTGGTCGCAGCCAGGGCACGGAGGTAGTAAGTGGTTTTCAGGCCACGGTACCAAGCCATGCGGTAGGTCACGTCCAGCTTCTTGCCCGAAGCGCCGGCGATGTACAGGTTCAGGGACTGGGCCTGGTCGATCCACTTCTGACGACGGCTGGCGGCGTCAACGATCCACTTGGTGTCCACTTCGAAGGCGGTCGCGTAGAGCTCTTTGAGTTCTTGCGGGATGCGCTCGATCTGCTGTACCGAACCGTCGTAGTACTTCAGGTCGTTGATCATGACCGAGTCCCACAGGCCGCGGGCTTTCAGGTCGCGAACCAGGTACGGGTTGATCACGGTGAATTCGCCCGACAGGTTCGATTTCACATACAGGTTCTGGTAGGTCGGTTCGATCGACTGCGATACGCCGGTGATGTTGGCGATGGTCGCGGTCGGTGCGATGGCCATGATGTTGGAGTTACGAATACCTTTCTGCACACGGGCACGTACCGGCGCCCAGTCCAGGGTTTCGTTGAGGTCAACGTCGATGTACTTCTGGCCACGGGCTTCGATCAGGATCTGTTGCGAATCCAGCGGCAGGATGCCCTTGGACCACAGCGAACCCTGGAACGTCTCGTAGGCGCCGCGCTCGTCGGCCAGGTCGCAGGAAGCCTGGATCGCGTAGTAGCTGACCGCTTCCATGGACTTGTCGGCGAACTCGACCGCAGCATCCGAACCGTAAGGAATGTGCTGCAGGTACAAGGCGTCCTGGAAGCCCATGATCCCCAGGCCGACCGGGCGGTGCTTGAAGTTGGAGTTCTGCGCCTGTGGCACCGAGTAGTAGTTGATGTCGATCACGTTATCGAGCATGCGTACGGCGGTGTTGACGGTGCGTGCAAGCTTTACGGTGTCCAGCTTGCCGTTGACGATGTGGTTCGGCAGGTTGATCGAGCCCAGGTTGCAAACGGCGATCTCGTCCTTGTTGGTGTTCAAGGTGATCTCGGTGCACAGGTTCGAGCTGTGAACCACGCCCACGTGCTGCTGCGGGCTGCGCAGGTTGCATGGGTCTTTGAAGGTCAACCATGGGTGGCCGGTTTCGAACAGCATCGACAGCATCTTGCGCCACAGGTCTTTGGCCTGGATGGTCTTGAACAGCTTGATCTTGCCTGGGTACTGGGACAGGGCTTCGTAGTACTCGTAGCGCTCTTCGAAGGCCTTGCCGGTCAGGTCGTGCAGGTCTGGCACCTCCGATGGCGAGAACAGGGTCCACGGGCCGTCGTCGAAGACACGCTTCATGAACAGGTCAGGGATCCAGTTGGCGGTGTTCATGTCGTGGGTACGACGACGATCATCACCGGTGTTCTTGCGCAGCTCGATGAACTCTTCAATGTCCATGTGCCAGGTTTCCAGGTAGGCACATACAGCGCCTTTGCGCTTGCCGCCCTGGTTGACCGCAACGGCGGTGTCGTTCACTACTTTGAGGAACGGTACGACGCCTTGGGACTTGCCGTTGGTGCCCTTGATGTAGGAGCCCAGTGCACGCACCGGCGTCCAGTCGTTGCCCAGGCCACCGGCGAATTTGGACAACATGGCGTTGTCGTGGATCGCGTGGTAGATGCCCGACAGGTCATCCGGCACGGTGGTCAGGTAGCAGCTCGACAGCTGTGGGCGCAGGGTGCCGGCGTTGAACAGGGTCGGGGTCGACGACATGTAGTCGAAGGACGACAGCAGGTTGTAGAACTCGATCGCACGGTCTTCTTTGTGCTTCTCTTCGATCGCCAGGCCCATGGCCACGCGCATGAAGAACACTTGCGGCAGTTCGAAGCGGATCCCGTCCTTGTGGATGAAGTAACGGTCGTACAGGGTTTGCAGGCCCAGGTAGGTGAACTGCTGGTCGCGCTCGTGGTTGATTGCCTTGCCGAGTTTTTCCAGGTCAAAGGTGGCCAGGATCGGGTTCAGCAATTCGAATTCGATACCCTTGGCGATGTAGGCCGGTAGTGCCTTGGCGTACAGGTCGGCCATTTCGTGGTGGGTAGCGCTTTCGGCGACTTTCAGGAAGCCCAGGCCTTCGGCACGCAGGGTGTCCATCAGCAGGCGCGCGGTCACGAACGAGTAGTTCGGCTCACGCTCGACCAGGGTACGGGCGGTCATCACCAGGGCGGTGTTGACGTCGGTCAGGGCCACGCCGTCGTACAGGTTCTTCAGGGTTTCGCGCTGGATCAGGTCGCCGTCGACTTCTTCCAGGCCTTCGCAGGCTTCGGTGATGATGGTGTTCAGGCGGCCCAGGTCCAGCGGCGCGAACGAACCATCCGCCAGGGTGATGCGGATCGACGGGTGCGCTTGCACGGCTTCGGCGGACGGCGCGTGTACGGCACGTTCCTTGGCGCGCGAGTCGCGGTAGATCACGTAGTCGCGGGCCACTTTCTGCTCGCCGGCACGCATCAGGGCCAGTTCGACCTGGTCCTGGATTTCTTCGATGTGGATGGTGCCGCCCGATGGCATGCGACGCTTGAAGGTCGCGGTGACTTGTTCGGTCAGGCGGGCAACGGTGTCGTGGATACGCGACGAAGCGGCAGCGGTGCCGCCCTCAACTGCAAGAAACGCTTTGGTGATGGCGACGGTGATTTTGTCATCGGTATAAGGAACGACAGTGCCGTTACGCTTGATCACACGCAATTGGCCGGGCGCGGTGGCGGACAGATCCATATTCGAATCGGCGGCCTGCGGCACGGAGCCTTGCGGGTTCTCGCGAGTTGTGTCGGTTTGCATGGGGGGTTGTCTCCACATTCTATATTTATTTGGGCACCATCACGGTGCCCACCGTTCCGTCCTGAAGCACTTACAACAGGCCTTGGCCTGGCATAACAACTTCGGGACAGGAGGAAGGGAGCTGTTCGCGCCGCTTCCATGCCGAAGTCTTTGGTTCGGGGCCGGGGCCCTTCACCGTATTCCTGATGGGTGACAGTGTTTGCACTGCAACACCCGTACCGCTTTCTCCCGTTCGGGCTGGAAAACAGCAGCCATCCGCGTGCGCGGTTTGGGCTTTCGAAAAAGGTTTAAGTTCAACCAAACAGGAGCAAGAAAGCACTTGAGTTTCTTGTCTGAATTGTGTTTGGTCTTTTCGCTTGAAACCCTACATGTAGGGTTTTTTCAGCGACGAGCTACAAGATAATGCGTTTTGGGGGGCTTAGCAACGCACTACCTGTGGATAACGCTGTGGGTAAAATGTGTATGAAAGGTGGAACAGCCGTGTAGGCCGCAGTACTGCTGCATCGCACCGTTTGTCACCGAATATTCCAAGCTGAAAACACCCGGTTGGATTTTTGCGGGCGCGAACCCTATCACAAAAAAACGCGATCACCGAATGCATTTCCTGGCTTGTGTTCAAGGGTTGGGCCAAGGCTACAATCGGCCTTTATTCCTACACTGTTATGCCCTTTATGCATGACAAATTTGGTACGGCTGGCGAAGATCAAAATGTGGGAGCGGGCTTGCCCGCGATAACGGTGGATCAGCAGTAGATATGTTGCCTGGCACACTGCTATCGCGGGCAAGCCCGCTCCTACATTTGAACCTGCGCAGTCCTGACAAATCCCTTATAAAAACGAGGACCACCCGTGGAGCAAGAAGCCTGGCAGGTATTGATTGTCGAGGACGACCAGCGTCTGGCTGAGCTGACCCGTGACTACCTGGAAAGCAACGGCCTGCGGGTCTCCATAGAGGGCGACGGTGCCCTGGCAGTGGCGCGGATCATTGCCGAGCAGCCAGACCTGGTGATTCTTGACCTGATGTTGCCTGGCGAAGACGGCCTGAGCATCTGCCGCAAGGTGCGCGAGCGCTACGACGGAGTGATCCTGATGCTCACCGCGCGTACCGACGACATGGACCAGGTCCTGGGCCTGGACATGGGCGCCGATGACTATGTGTGCAAGCCGGTGCGCCCACGCCTGCTGCTGGCGCGGATCCAGGCGCTGTTGCGGCGCAGCGAAAGCGCCGAGCCTGCCGCCCCGGAAAAACAGCGGCGCCTGCAATTCGGCCCACTGGTGGTCGACAACGCCTTGCGCGAAGCCTGGTTGCACGACGGCGGTATCGAACTGACCAGCGCCGAATTCGACCTGTTGTGGCTACTGGTGGCCAATGCCGGGCGCATCCTGTCCAGGGAAGAGATCTTCACCGCCCTGCGCGGTATCGGCTACGACGGCCAGGACCGCTCCATTGACGTACGCATCTCGCGGATCCGCCCGAAAATCGGCGACGATCCGATCCACCCGCGCCTGATCAAGACCATTCGCAGCAAAGGCTACCTGTTCGTCCCCGAAGCCGCCGCCGACATGCTGTCGTGAACTCGATCTTCCTGCGCATCTATGGCGGCATGTGCGCGGCGCTGATCCTGGTGGCCCTGCTCGGCGTACTGGCCCTGCACCTGCTTAATGAAGTGCGCAGTGGCCAGTACCGTGAGCGCCTGGCCCACGGTACCTTTGCCCTGATGGGTGACAACCTGCAACCGATGAGCAGCATCGAGCGCCAGCGTGCCCTGGCGGTGTGGGAGCGCTTGCTGGGGATTCCCCTGGCGTTGCAGAAAGTATCCGATGCCCAGCTGGACCTGAGCCAACGCAACCGCCTGCAACGGGGCCAGGTCCTGGTGGAGCAGACCGGGCCCCATGCGGCCAGGGTCTTGCGCCTGGTCAGTGAAAAAGAACAACTGCTGCTTACCGGCGAAGTGCAGCAGATCAGCGAGCAATTGGCCCGGGCCACCATTTATTTGCTGGCCGATGAGCTGGTGCGTTTCCCGGTGGCCGAGCAGCCGCAGCGTCTGGCCGACTTGAAGCACGCCAAGGGCTTTGGCTTTGAAATGCACCTGCTCAAGCTCGACGAAGCCGACATGGATGAAGACCAGCGGCGGCGCGTGGCCGAGGGCGACACGGTGATGGCCCTGGGCAAGGGCGGTGATTCGATTCGCGTGTTTGCCGGCATGGTCGGCACGCCGTGGGTCCTGGAAATCGGCCCGCTGTACCAGATGAATCCTTACCCGGCGCAATGGCTGGTGCTGATTGCGTTGATTGGCCTGACCCTGATCGGCTTGATCGTGTACCTGCTGGTGCGCCAGTTGGAGCGCCGTCTGCGCGGGCTCGAAGCGGCGGCCACGCGTATCGCCAAGGGCAACCTGGAAGCGCGGGTGCCGGCGCGCGGTGCCGACTCGGTAGGGCGGCTGGCTGCGGCCTTCAATGGCATGGCCGAGCACCTGCAACGCCTGCTGGCGATCCAGCGTGAATTGGTGCGCGCGGTGTCCCATGAGTTACGCACCCCGGTGGCCCGCCTGCGTTTTGGCCTGGAGATGATCGGCGACGCCGCGACGCCCGAAGCCCGGCGCAAATACATGGAAGGCATGGACAGTGATATCCAGGACCTCGACGGCCTGGTGGATGAAATGCTCACCTATGCGCGCCTGGAACAGGGCTCGCCGGCCTTGAGCTTTCAAAGGGTCGACCTCAGTGCCTTGCTCGACCAGGTGATCGACGAACTCGCGCCGTTGCGGCCGGCAATCGAGGTGGCGCGTGGGGTATGCCTGTCATCGGCGCACCTGGACGCGGCCTGGGTCGACGCCGAGCCGCGCTACCTGCACCGCGCCCTGCAAAACCTGGTGAGCAATGCCATGCGCCATGCGCAGTCGCGGGTGCTGATCAGTTACCAGGTGGGGCAGGTGCGCTGCCGTATCGATGTTGAAGACGATGGCCCAGGCGTGCCGGAAAGCGCCTGGGAGCGGATCTTTACGCCATTCCTGCGCCTTGATGACAGCCGTACACGCGCCTCGGGTGGGCATGGCCTGGGCCTATCGATTGTGCGGCGGATTATCTACTGGCACGGTGGTCGGGCCTTGATCAGCAAGAGCAACAACCTGGGCGGTGCGTGTTTCAGCCTGAGTTGGCCAAGGGACCAGGACAAGGCTTGAGATAGTCATCGCAGGCAAGCCAGCTTGCATTCCAAAGGATGTACTCGGACAACTGTGGGAGCTGGCTTGCCTGCGATAGCTATCTATCAGGCACCGACAGCCACCAGGCTCAACAACTGCCCGTCATCCACCGCAAACTGCCCCTCCAGCTCCTTGCCATAACACCACTCACTGGACAAATCCGTCAGCAGTCGCAGGCGCAAAAAGCCCGACTCTGCCCACTCCACCACCTCGGCATGCTCAAAGTAGAAGCGCTTGTGCACGATCGGGTAGAGCGCCTTGAACAGACTCTCCTTGGCCGAAAACGTCAGGGTCACCAGCTGCGCAACTTGCTCCCTTGGCCCTGTGGCCATGCGTTGCATCTCATCCGGAGTAAGGATTTCCCCGGCCAGGCGCTCGGCCCGCTCAAGGGGCAATAGGTTTTCCAGGTCCATGCCCAGCCCGCGCCACTGGGACTTGTGGCCGACGATGGCGGCGGCATGCCCGGTGCTGTGGGTGATCGAGCCGCTGATATGCGAGGGCCACACCGGGGCGCGGTCCTCACCGATGGCGGGGATAAAGTCCAGGCCTTCTAGCCGTTGCAAGGCGCTGCGGGCGCACAGCCGGCCGGCGAGAAACTCGGCCTGGCGCTTGGCCACCGAGCGTTGGATACTGGCCGGCGGCGGCACGGCGCAGCGCTGGAAGTCACTGGCCTCAAGCAGTTTGGGCTCGAAGCGCGTGCTCAGGAACACCGTGCCGGGCAAGGCGTCAGGTAATGGCCAATGGTCATCAAGTGGGGTGCAGCAGGCGGGTATTGGGTTCATGCCGGCTATTCTGCACGGGGCGGGACATACCTGGGTAGCCCGGCGGTTCAGACTGTGTTCAGTTCAACCGCCGTAAACTGCGCAAGCATACCTTCAGGGCCGCTATGATGTTCCCTGCAGGACAGTGGATTGGCCTTGGAGAGTGTTATGAAATTGCTGGTTGTCGAAGATGAGGCGTTGTTGCGCCATCACCTGCTGACCCGTCTTGGCGACAGTGGTCACGTGGTCGAAGCCGTGGCCAACGCCGAAGAAGCGCTGTACCAGACCGGGCAATTCAATCATGACCTGGCGATCATCGACCTGGGCCTGCCGGGCATGGGCGGCCTGGACCTGATCCGCCAACTGCGCGCCCAGGAAAAGACCTTCCCGATCCTGATCCTCACCGCACGCGGCAACTGGCAGGACAAGGTCGAAGGCCTGGCTGCCGGGGCCGATGACTATGTGGTCAAACCCTTCCAGTTCGAAGAGCTGGAAGCGCGGATGAACGCACTGCTGCGCCGTTCCAGCGGCTTTACCCAATCGACCATCGTCGCCGGCCCTTTGTTGCTGGACCTCAACCGCAAACAGGCGTCCCTGGACGAGCAACCCCTGGCGCTGACGGCCTATGAGTACCGGATCCTGGAATACCTGATGCGTCACCACCAGCAAGTGGTGGCCAAGGATCGGTTGATGGAACAACTCTATCCCGATGACGACGAGCGCGATCCGAACGTGATCGAAGTGCTGGTCGGCCGCCTGCGCCGCAAGCTTGAAGGCCCGGCCGGGTTCAAGCCAATCGACACCGTGCGTGGCCTGGGCTACCTGTTTAACGAGCGCTGCCGTTGATCCGTTCGCTGCGTGTACGCCTGATGCTGGCGGCCACCACCCTGGCCGTATTGTTCATGCTTGGGCTGTTGCCGGCGATGCAGGGCGCGTTCAGCCTGGCGTTGCAGGACTCCATCGAGCAGCGCCTGGCGTCGGATGTGACCACGTTGATCTCGGCCGCACGGGTCGAAAACAACCGTTTGCTGATGCCGGCGCAGTTGCCCGACGAGCGCTTCAACCTGACCGATAGCCGCCTGCTGGGCTATATCTATGACCGCGAAGGCCATCTGGTCTGGCGTTCGCGGGCGACCAGGGAAGAAAACATCAACTACCGGCCGCGCTACGACGGACGCGGTAACGAGTTCGCGAAGATTCGCGAGGCCAACGGCCAGGAATTCTTCGTCTATGACGTCGAGGTCAAGCTGCTGGGGGGCAAGAGCGCGGCGTTCAGTATTGTCGCCCTGCAACCGGTGCGCGAATACCAGGTGACCCTTGAAGGCCTGCGGGAAAACCTCTACCTGGGCTTCGGCGCTGCCTTGTTGGTGTTGTTGAGCCTGCTGTGGATCGGCCTGACCTGGGGCTTGCAGGCCTTGCGCCGGCTGAGCCAGGAACTGGATGAAATCGAAGGCGGCACCCGCGAGAGCCTCAGCGAGCAACACCCACGGGAGCTGCTGCGCCTGACCGGTTCCCTCAACCGCCTGCTGCACAGCGAGCGCGAGCAGCGCACCCGTTACCGCGACTCCCTGGACGACCTGGCCCACAGCCTGAAGACCCCGCTGGCGGTCTTGCAGGGCGTGAGTGAAGACATGGCCCAGCGCCCCCAGGACCTTGAGCAGGCGCGGGTCTTGCAGTCGCAGATCGAGCGCATGAGCCAGCAGATCAGCTATCAGTTGCAGCGCGCCAGCCTGCGCAAAAGCGGCCTGGTGCGCCACCAGGTGCGCCTGCGCCCGGTGCTGCAAAGCCTGTGCGACACCCTGGACAAGGTGTACCGCGACAAGCGCGTGCGCGTATCTTTTGCGTTGCCAGAGCAATGTGACGTGCCCATCGAACAGGGCGCCTTGCTGGAATTGCTCGGCAACCTGCTGGAAAACGCCTACCGCCTGTGTTTGAGCGAGGTGCGCATTACCCTGGATGAAAGTGCCGATGGCGTGCGCTTGTGCATCGAAGACGATGGCCCCGGCGTGCCCCCCGATCAGCGTGCGCGGATCTTGCAGCGCGGCGAGCGCCTGGACCGCCAGCATCCGGGGCAGGGGATTGGGTTGGCGGTGGTCAAGGACATCATCGAGAGCTATGGCGCGCGGCTGACCCTGGGGGATTCGCCTTTAGGGGGCGCGGCGTTCAGGATTCATTTTCCGGCTGTTTGATCTTTATTGGATTGGCCGTCCGCATCGCAGGCAAGCCAGCTCCCACGGTTTGATTGGTGAATACAGTCAAATGTGGGAGCTGGCTTGCCTGCGATGGCGCCCGTCCAAACAATACATCCTCAACTTTCCTGCGCTCGATAAGCCCCCGGCGTCACCCCCGTCCACTTCTTGAACGCCCGGTGAAACGCCGACGGCTCGGAAAACCCCAACTGCTCGGCAATCTCCTGCAACGACAGATCCGCCCGCCCCAGATGGAAAATCGCAATATCCCGGCGCAGTTCATCCTTGAGGGCCTGGAAGTTGGTGCTTTCCTCACGTAAATGCCGGCGCAGGGTCTGCGGGCTGATGTGCAGGTGCTGCGCCACGGCCTCCAGGTCCGGCCAGGGTGTGCGGTCGCGGCTCAGCAAACGGCGGATCTGGCTGCTCAGGCTATCGCCTTCGTCCGGCCGTGATAGCAGGTCGGCGGGGGAGCGTTCGAGGAAGTGCTTGAGGGTGCGCTCGTCCTGCAACAATGGCAGGTTCAGGTAGCGACTGTGGAACACCAGGCTGCTGCTGGCCGCGCTGAACACCAGCGGGCAGGGGAATAGGAGGTCGTATTCGCTGGCATGGGCCGGTATCGGGTAGCTGAAGGTGGCCTGCTCCAGGCGGATGCGCTGGCCAATCAGCCAACTGCCGAGGCGATGCCAGATCACCAGCAGGGATTCGCTCAAAAAGTGGTCCGGGTCCCACAACTGCGAGTCATCCAGACTCAGGCGCGCCATGTCGCCTTCACGGCTCAGCCGCCAGCGTGGCCCCTGGGGGAACAGGCTGTAGAACAACAAGCCGCGTTGCAGCGCCTTCTCCAGCGTGCGGCAATGAATCAGCGCATGGCACATCATGGCGAAGGTGCCGCGCTTGCTCGGCCCATCGGCGAACCCCAGGTATTCGTCATCCAGGGCCTGCCACAACATCTGCAACAGCCGCGTGAACTGCTCTGGCGCAATGCGCGCGCGTGGCTCTGCCAGCAGTTCGGGGGTAATGCCCAGTTGCTGCAACAGCGTCGAGCAGTCGTAGCCGGCCCGACGCGCTCCGCCCAAGGCTGCACGGGCGTAATGACTGGCGATGGTGCGTTCGCGCATGCAGGGGCCTCGTCCATTGAGTGGCCGATGGTAGCCATCAGACCTTGGGTGGACAAGGCGGATATCCGCCAAATTGTAGGACGAGATCCGGGTGCTGGGCGGATATCCGCCACCGTTTCCAACCAGGCAAACAACCCTAAAAAGGCGTCAGCCCCCTTGGTCCAAGGGCTCCAGGGCTTTTAAGGAAAGTGGCACGCCGTTTGCGATAGGGAGTACAGACCTGCCAGCCAGCAGCTCGCCAAAACAAATCCCTCCAGTGCAGGAGGGTTCGCAATTCAAGTGTCGTGGGCAATGGCGGATATTTGCCCACGGGACTCTTGAGGAAACTTTGCAATGACGACTCGTCAGCCGTTCTACAAAACCCTGTACTTCCAGGTAATCGTTGCCATCGTTATCGGTATCCTGCTCGGTCACTTCTACCCGCAGACCGGCGTGGCCCTCAAGCCACTGGGTGACGGCTTTATCAAGCTGATCAAAATGGTCATCGCCCCGATCATCTTCTGTACCGTTGTCAGCGGCATCGCCGGCATGCAGAGCATGAAGTCGGTGGGCAAGACCGGTGGCTACGCGCTGCTGTACTTCGAAATCGTCTCCACCATCGCCCTGCTGATCGGCCTGGTCGTGGTCAACGTGGTGCAGCCAGGCGCTGGCATGCACATCGACGTCGCAACCCTGGACGCCTCGAAAGTGGCCGCTTATGTCACCGCCGGTAAAGACCAGAGCATCGTCGGCTTTATCCTCAACGTGATCCCGAACACCATCGTCGGCGCCTTCGCCAACGGCGATATCCTGCAAGTGCTGATGTTCTCGGTGATCTTCGGTTTCGCCCTGCACCGCCTGGGTGCCTACGGCAAGCCGGTGCTGGACTTCATCGATCGCTTCGCCCACGTGATGTTCAACATCATCAACATGATCATGAAGCTCGCGCCAATCGGTGCCCTGGGCGCCATGGCGTTCACCATCGGTGCCTACGGTGTGGGCTCGCTGGTGCAACTGGGCCAGTTGATGATCTGCTTCTACATCACCTGCATCCTGTTCGTGCTGGTAGTGCTGGGTGGCATCTGCCGCGCCCACGGCTTCAGCGTCCTGAAACTGGTGCGCTACATTCGTGAAGAACTGCTGATCGTACTGGGTACTTCCTCTTCCGAATCCGCACTGCCACGCATGCTGATCAAGATGGAGCGCCTGGGGGCGAAGAAATCGGTGGTTGGCCTGGTTATCCCGACGGGCTACTCCTTCAACCTCGACGGTACTTCGATCTACCTGACCATGGCTGCCGTGTTCATCGCCCAGGCGACTGACACTCACATGGACATCACCCACCAGATCACCCTGTTGCTGGTGCTGCTGCTGTCCTCCAAAGGCGCTGCTGGCGTGACCGGGAGTGGTTTCATCGTACTGGCCGCGACCCTGTCGGCTGTTGGCCACCTGCCGGTTGCCGGCCTGGCGCTGATCCTCGGTATTGACCGCTTCATGTCCGAAGCCCGCGCCCTGACCAACCTGGTCGGTAACGCTGTAGCGACCATCGTCGTGGCCAAGTGGGTCAAGGAACTGGACACCGACAAGCTGCAAAGCGAGCTGGCTTCCGGCGGTACCGGTATCTCCGAAACCCGCGAACTGGATGACCTGGGCGTGGCCGAAGGCCCGGCGCCAGCGATCAAGTAAACGCTGACGCAGTACTGAAAAACCCATCTTCGGATGGGTTTTTTTATGCTCGCACGAGCACAACGGTCACTGTCGATGATGGTTCCGGTAATTGCCGCTGGCGCCCAAGGCTGACTACTCTGTGCCCCATCGAACTGGAATCGGAGCTCCCATGTCAGGCCCCTTGGCGTCCCTCAAAGTGCTGGATTTCTCGACCTTGTTGCCGGGGCCTTTCGCTTCGCTGCTGTTGGCGGACATGGGCGCCGACGTCTTGCGCATCGAATCCCCCACGCGCATGGACCTGCTGCGGGTGTTGCCGCCCCACGACCAGGGCGTTTCTGCCAGCCACGCTTACCTCAATCGCAACAAACGCAGCCTGGCCCTGGACCTCAAGCAGCCCGAGGCGCTGGAGATCGTGCGGCAATTGGTGGCGGACTACGACATCGTGCTGGAGCAGTTCCGGCCCGGGGTCATGGAGCGCCTGGGGTTGGGTTATGAAGCGTTGAAGGCGATCAACCCGAAGCTGATCTACGTGTCCATCACCGGCTACGGCCAGACCGGCCCCTACAAGGACCGCGCCGGGCATGACATCAATTACCTGGCACTGTCCGGCATCGCCAGCTACACCGGGCGCCAGGACAGCGGGCCGCTCCCCTTGGGCGTGCAAGTGGCGGATGTGGGCGGCGGTTCGTTGCATGCAGTGGTCGGCTTGCTGGCCGCGGTGATTGCACGGCAGCACAGTGGGGTGGGTCAGTATCTGGATGTGAGCATGACCGACTGCGCCTTCAGCCTCAACGCCATGGCCGGCGCGGCCTACCTGGCCTGTGGCGTGGAGCCTAGGCGCGAAGACCAGGTGCTCAATGGCGGCAGCTTCTACGATTACTACCGCTCGCGGGACGGGCGCTGGTTATCTGTCGGCAGCCTCGAACCTGGGTTTATGCAGCAACTGTGTATCGCGCTGGGGCGCCCTGAGCTGGCGGCCCAGGGGTTATCGCCCAAGCCCGAGCAGCAGAAGGCACTCAAGCAGGCGTTGCAGGTGGAGTTTGAGCGGCACAGTTTTGAAGAGCTGTGTGCAATGTTTGCCGGGGTCGACGCCTGCGTGGAACCGGTGCTCAGTGTGGGCGAAGCCCTGGAACACCCGCAATTGCAGACCCGGGAGCTGGTGAGCCAGGTGCCGCGTGGGGATGGCTCGTTCCAGGCGCAGATGGCGTGCCCGCTGAAGTTTTCCGAGGGGTTGCCGGAGCCGAGGCATATTGGGGTGGCGGTGGGGGCGCATAGTGAGCAGGTATTGGATGAGCTGGGGTTAAGCGCTCAGCGGATAGCCGAGTTGCGGGGTGCCAAGGTGGTTGGATAGCGCCTGTTTGGGCCCCTTCGCAGGCAAGCCAGCTCCCACATTTGAAGGTATTCACAAATCAAAATGTGGGAGCGGGCTTGCTCGCGAAGGGGCCGGAACAGCCACCCAAAAACCTCACTCGACCCGTGTCTCCCCAGTAAACACCAACGTCTCCCGACAGCGCCGGCATAAATACCGCCGCCCCTGATTCACCAGCCCATGACGCTGGGCCGAGAACGGGAAGTCACTGTCGGCACACGGGCACCGGTAGATATAACGCGTCACGCGCCGCCGCTGGATCTCATAGGTGTGGCAGCGATCAGGCGGCAGTTCGTAGACCCCGCGCATGATCAGCTGCCATTCCTCGCCATGGGGCTGGATGCGCTCGCCAAACAATTGGTGGGCAATCAAGTGCGCCACTTCGTGGGCGACCGTCTGTTTGAGGAAATGTTGGCTGTTTTCCCGGTACAGCTGGGGGTTGAAGCGCAGCAGGTTCTCGTGCAAATGCGCGACACCGGCTTTCTGGCCGCGGAGCTTGAGGCTGACCTTGGGGCGTTTGAAGCTTCGTTTGAAAAAGGATTCGGCTTGCAGGAAACAATCTTCGACGCGGGTATTGAGTTGCTCGGGCATGCTGTACATATCTCCAGAGATGTCCAGTATGCCGCATCCAGGGGTGTTTCCGAATCTGTCAGGCGCCGAATGGTCATGCATAACGCACAAAGCCACCTTGCGGTGGCTATTCCTGCGGTTGAAAGCGTGTCAGTTGGTGTAGATCGGTCCTACGCCCAGGCCCCAGACAATCACGGTAAACGCCATGATCGCCACCAGTACCACCAGGCCTACCGCCAGCACCGAGCTGGAAAACAGGAAGCCTTCGTCCGGGTCGATGCTCATGAAGGTCGGCAGCCCCACATACAGCAGGTAGACGGTGTAGCAAATGGCCGCCGTGCCCACCACCATCCCCAGCCACATATGCGGATACAGCGCCGCCAGCCCGCCGATAAACAAGGGAGTCGCGGTGTAGGTGGCGAATGCCACGCAGCGCGCCATGCTCGGGTTGGCGTCATAAGTGCGCGCCATCCAGTGAATGAAGGCGCCCATTACCGCAACGCCGCCGAGCATTGCCAGGTACGACATGATGGTCATCCACAACGCACTTTCCTGGGTCAGCATGACCGGGGCGCGACTGCCGATGACCCAGCCGACCTGGGTCGTGCCGATAAAGGCTGATACGGCGGGGATCGCCGCGAGAATCAGCGTGTGAGTGAGGTACATGTGGCTGATGCTTTCTTCTTTATCGCCACGAATTTCCCGCCATTCCTGGTCGGGATGGGTGAAAAGCCCCACGACGTGATGGATCATGCCAGTCACTCCTGTCGTTATTACCATCGCCCCCCAAGCGGAGCGCCCGCCGGCCAAATGGCCTGAAAGGTCTGGATATGTGTGCGACCTTATGTCGCAGTATAGGAGGTGATGACCGGAAAAACTGTAGGGCTTTAGAGCAAATCGCGCTGTAAACGCGGGGCTTAATCGCGCCTGGGTCTGTGACGTGGAGTGCAGTCCCCTCCCACATTGGAACTCGGTGCTCCATACCGCTAAAATACCCGGCTTTTCGTCACACACCTTTTCGCGGATCCAAGCGCCATGGGCACTCTTACCGTCAATCAGAACAAACTGCAAAAACGCCTGCGTCGCTTGGCCGGTGAGGCCGTCGCTGACTTCAACATGATCGAGGAGGGCGACAAGGTCATGGTCTGCCTGTCCGGCGGCAAGGACAGCTACACCCTGCTGGACGTGCTGATGCACCTGCAAAAGGTCGCGCCGATCACGTTCGACATCGTCGCCGTGAACATGGACCAGAAGCAGCCCGGTTTCCCCGAGGATGTGCTGCCGGCCTACCTCAAGACCCTCGGCATCGAATACCACATCGTCGAGAAAGACACCTATTCGGTGGTCAAGGAACTGATCCCGGAAGGCAAGACCACCTGCTCGCTGTGCTCACGCCTGCGTCGTGGCACGCTGTACACCTTTGCCGATGAAATCGGCGCGACCAAGATGGCCTTGGGTCATCACCGCGATGACATCGTCGAGACTTTCTTTCTCAACATGTTCTTCAACGGCTCCCTCAAGGCCATGCCGCCCAAGCTGCGCGCCGATGATGGGCGCAACGTGGTGATCCGGCCGCTGGCGTATTGCAACGAGAAGGACATCCAGGCCTACTCCGACTTCAAGCAATTCCCGATCATCCCCTGCAACCTCTGCGGCTCCCAGGAAAACCTGCAACGCCAGGTGGTCAAGGACATGCTTCAGGACTGGGACCGCAAGACGCCGGGGCGTACCGAAAGCATCTTCCGCAGCTTGCAGAATGTGATTCCGTCGCAGTTGGCCGACCGCAACCTGTTCGACTTCACCAGCCTGCGTATCGATGAAACCGCAGCTTCGCGCTTCGTCAATATTGTGAACCTCTGAGCCTTTTTCACGCTCTGACAGACGGCGCTCATGGGCGCCGTTTTCATTTCAACCCGTAGGAGAGGGCATGCGCGATTACAAATGGCTGCACGAATACTGTCTGAATCGCTTTGGTTCGGCGGCCGAGTTGGAAGCCCACCTGCCTGTGCCCAAGACGCCGGCGCAATTGCGCCAGATCAGCGATGACCGCTACCTGTCGACCCTGTCGCTGCGGGTGTTTCGCGCCGGTCTCAAACACAGTGTGGTGGACGCCAAATGGCCAGCGTTCGAGCAGGTGTTCTTCGGCTTCGATCCGGAAAAAGTGGTGTTGATGGGTGCCGAGCACCTGGAGCGCCTGATGCAGGACACGCGGATCATCCGCCACCTGGGCAAGCTCAAGAGCGTGCCGCGCAATGCGCAGATGATCCTCGACGTCGCGCAGGAAAAGGGCAGCTTCGGCGCACTGATCGCCGATTGGCCGGTGACGGATATTGTCGGCTTGTGGAAATACCTGAGCAAACACGGACACCAACTGGGCGGGCTGTCAGCCCCACGCTTTTTGCGCATGGTCGGCAAGGACACCTTTGTGCCGAGCTATGACGTGGTCGCGGCGCTGAATGCGCAGAAGATTGTCGACAAGGCCCCTACCAGCCTGCGTGACCTGGCGACGGTGCAGGCGGCGTTCAACCAGTGGCACGCCGAAAGTGGGCGGCCGATGTGCCAGTTGTCGATGATGCTGGCCTACACCGTCAACCATTGACCTGTAGGAGCGAGCTTGCTCGCGAAAAACCTGAGGGCGCCGCGTGCATTCTGAATACCCGCGTCATCGTTAACGTTTTTCGCGAGCAAGCTCGCTCCTACATGGCCAACCGCCGATTGAGCTGGAACCGCCAACGCACATACAGCAGCGCTGTGCAGAACACCGCCACGCTCGCCAGCATCTCCAGCACGCCAAACCACTGGCGGTTGGGGTCATAGGCCGCCAGGGCGCCCTTGATGAAATACAGGTTCACCACAAAACACATCCACGAATGCCCGCGCGCACTGCCCATGAGCATGCCCGGCGCGAGGATCAGCAGCGGCACCAGTTCGATCAGCAGGATCACCCAGGGCCGGGCGCCATGCAGGTCGGCGACCAGCAGGTAGTAAACGCAGAGCAGGCCTACCAGGCCAAAAAACGCCAGCAGGCTCAAGGCCCGAGCCACCTTGACCCGGGGTTCCAGCCAGGCCTGGGGTGGCAGGACTTTAGGCTTCTTGGCCACGGCCACTCTCCAGTTTTGCTGCCGTCTTCGCCAGGCGCAGGCCGAGGGCGCGACACAGGGCGATTTCATGGGGATCCAGGGCACGCTTGCCGTCAGCCCCGGAATGATGGCTGGCACCGTAGGGCGTACCGCCGCCCTGGGTGTCGAGCAAGGCCTGTTCGCTGTAGGGCAGGCCGGTGATCAGCATGCCGTGGTGCAGCAGCGGCAGCAGCATCGACATCAAGGTGGTTTCCTGGCCGCCGTGCAGGCTGGCGGTGGAAGTGAAGACCCCGGCGGGCTTGCCGACGAGGGCGCCGGTCAGCCACAGGTTGCTGGTGCCGTCGAGAAAATACTTCAGCGGCGCGGCCATGTTGCCAAAACGCGTCGGGCTGCCCAGGGCCAGGCCCGCGCAGTTCTTCAGGTCGTCGAGGCTGGCGTACAACGCGCCTTCGGCCGGGATGCTTGGCGCCACGGCCTCACACTCGCTGGAGATGGCCGGCACGGTCCGCAGGCGCGCTTCCAGGCCGCCTTGCTCGATGCCCCGGGCAATCTGCCGGGCCATTTCGCTGACCGAGCCGTTGCGGCTGTAATACAGCACCAGGACGTAGGGCGCGCTCACGGCAGGATCTCCAGGATATTTTCCGGCGGACGGCCAATCACGGCCTTGTCGGCGGTGGCCAGGATCGGTCGTTCCATCAACTTGGGATGGGCGGCGATGGCGGCAATCAATTGCGCTTCGCTGAGGCTGGCGTCGGCCAGGTTGAGCGTCTTGTATTCGTCTTCGCCGGCGCGCAGCAGTTGCCGGGCACTGATCCCCAGTTTGCCGAGCAGGGCTTCAAGCTGCGCGGCGTCCAGCGGGGTTTCCAGGTAGCGCACGACGTTGGGTGTCAGGCCACGGGCCTCTAACAGTTCGAGCGCACCGCGGGATTTCGAGCAGCGCGGGTTGTGATAAAGCGTCAGATCGGTCATGTGCGGGTCGCATCTTGCGTAAGGTGGCGGGTATTCTACCTGCGCTGTGGCGTGTCCTTAAACCGTAAGAGGCGATAGGCCGCAGCCCACGTTCATTTTTGCTAAGGATTACCCCATGACACGGCGACTGATAGGCGCACTGGCAGTTATCACTACACTCCTGCTCAGCGGCTGCGGCAATGATTATGGCGTTGACCAATATGGCCAGAAAGTCGCGTCCGAACGCGTCGACAAGCAATGGCTGGTGATCAACTACTGGGCCGAATGGTGTGGCCCATGCCGTATCGAAATCCCTGAGCTGAACGCCCTGGCCGAGCAGCTCAAGGGCCAGCCGGTGAGTGTATTTGGCGTCAACTTCGACAATGTGCAGGGCGAAGAACTCAAGAGCGCCAGCGAGAAGCTGGGCATCAAGTTCACCGTATTGGCCCAGAACCCCGAGCTGATTTTTGATATCCCACGCAGCGAAGCGTTGCCGGTGACCTACATCATCGATGACAAGGGCAAGGTGCGGGCGCAGATGTTGGGCGAGCAGACGGCGGCGGGGGTACTGGCCAAGCTCAAGGAGTTGCGCGGCTGAACCCTCGCGATCTCTGTAGGAGCGAGCTTGCTCGCGAAGAACTCACAGGCACCGCGCTCATCCTGGATGCACGCGTTTTCATTGAAGTTCTTCGCGAGCAAGCTCGCTCCTACAAGGCGTTGGATCAGCCTTCTTCCAGCCACAGGCGCAGTGGTTTGCCCTCGGCAGGCCAGAAGCGGGTTTGCTCGATGGGTGAGATATCCCAGCGCTGCACCGTCTCCAGGGCCTTGAAGAAGCGATGCTCTTGCTCCATCAGGGCTTCGGCGCACAGTTTGCGGGTGCTGCCGATCTTGCCGAAGCTGAGCTTGTCACCGTCCAGGGTGTATGGCGCGAACCAGTGGTTGCAGCCGCCATTGCCATAGGCCCGGCCATCGGCGCCGAGGGTCACGGTCAGGTGGGCGTAATCCATCAGTGGCCGTTCGCCGATCCATTCCACGATATAGCTGTGATCCTGCTTGAGCGTGACCTCATCGCTGGCGCAGCCGGCAAGGCCGACGCCCAGCGCGGCGAGCACCAGCAGGCGCTTCATTGCGCAGCCTTCTGGCATTTCGGGCAACGGTGTTTATCACCGACAGTGGCCCAGCCCAGCTCGCTAATGCGCGCAGTGGCCGCCGGTTGCAGCGGCTCCTTGGTCAGCTTGGTCTCGACCGAGAACTCAAACTCCAGCACGGCGTCGCAGCTGTCGCAGTTGACCTTCCAGGTGTGAATTTCCAGCTCGCCGAACTTCGGCCCTTGCGCCATGGCGACCCATTGGCCGGCCGGGCGGATCGAGTAGCGCGCATCGCCTTCGACGGTCAGGCGCATCGACAGGGTCTTGCTGCCGCGCAAGGTGACGATCAGCACATCGCCATGCTTGATCGAGCCACCATTGCCGGTGACTTGGTAACGACCCGGCACCAGGGCGCGGCATTCGATCAGGGTGTGTTGTGGGCTCAGCAAACTGAAGCGGAAATCGTGTTCGGCCATGGATCCTCCAAATAGGCGCGGCATCCTATCACGCTCGCCTGCTCATCATGAGCCCGGTATGTGACCGCTGATCATCCGTGTACCAGGTTTTGTGGCTGGCCGTTGGCCCAGGCCTGGATATTGGCCAGGGTGGTCCCGGCAATCGCCGCCAGGGCTTCGCGCGTCAGGAACGCCTGATGCGCAGTGATGATCACGTTGGGGAAGGTCAGCAGGCGCGCCAGCACGTCGTCCTGCAAGGGCAGGTCCGAGCGGTCTTCAAAAAACAGCTGGGCTTCTTCCTCGTACACATCCAGGCCCAGGTAGCCCAATTGCCCGTCCTTGAGCGCTTCAATCAGCGCCGGCGTGTCCACCAGGCCGCCGCGCCCGGTATTGATCAGCATCGCCCCCGGCTGCATATGGGCCAGGGATTGGGTATTGATCAAGTGCTTGCTGTCGGCGGTCAGCGGGCAGTGCAGGCTGATGATCTGCGCCTCGGCCAACAACTGGGGCAGGTCGACATAGCGCGCGCCGAGGGCTTCGACCTGCGGATTAGGGTAGGGGTCGTAGGCCAGCAACGTGCAGCCGAAACCCGCCATGATCTTGGCAAAGGTCGCGCCGATCTGCCCGGTGCCTACTACGCCAACGGTCTTGCCCACCAGGTCGAAGCCGGTCAGGCCGTGCAGGCTGAAGTCGCCGTCGCGGGTGCGGTTGTAGGCGCGGTGCAGGCGACGGTTGAGGGCCAATATCAGGGCCACGGCATGTTCGGCCACCGCATGGGGCGAGTACGCCGGCACCCGCACGATGGTCAGGCCCAGGCGCTTGGCGGCGGCCAGGTCCACATGGTTGTAGCCGGCCGAACGCAGGGCAATCAGGCGCGTGCCACCGGCGGCGAGATGTTCGAGCACTGGGGTGCTGAGGTCGTCGTTGATAAAGGCACAGACCACTTCGTGCTTGTCGGCCAGGGCCACGGTATCGAGGTTCAGGCGTGCCGGTTGGAATTGCAGCTCCAGGCCGGCGGGCAAGGGCTCGGCGAGGAAGCTGTCACGGTCATAGGTCTGGCTGCTGAATAGAATGATGCGCATTGGAGGGCTCCCTGCAAAATGGCGTGTTGTGCTGTGTCAGGCGTTGACCCGTGCCTCGCTGGCAAGGCGGGCAATGGCCATGTCCAGCTCATCGAGGGCGGCCATGGCCTTGGCGTCATCCTGCTTGAGCAAGGTCTCGGCCCGCTGGCAGGCGGCCCGTAGTTGCGGCACGCCGCAGTAGCGGGTAGCGCCGTGCAGGCGATGGACCCGTTCGATCAGCGCGTTATTGTCGCAGGCTTCGCGGGCGATGCAGACCGCCTCGCGGTCGGCTTCCAGGGAGGCCAACAGCATGGCCAGCATATCGGCGGCCAAGTCAGCCTTGCCGGCCGCCAGGCGCAGGCCTTCTTCATGGTCCAGCACCGGCAGTTGCGCGGCAGGGCCGTGGCCCTCGGCAGCGCGTTCCGGGCCTTGATTGCGCAAGGCCAGGCCGGTCCATTTCAGTACCACCTGGGCCAGTTGCCGTTCGCTGATGGGTTTGGTCAGGTAGTCATCCATGCCGCTTTGCAGCAGGGCGCGTTTTTCATTGGCCATGGCATGGGCCGTCAGCGCGACGATAGGCAGCGGCGTGCCGTGGCGCTCGCTTTCCCACTGACGAATTGCTTCGGTGCTCTGGCGCCCGTCCATGCCGGGCATCTGCACGTCCATCAACACCAGGTCGAAGGCTTCCTTCTTCACCGCTTCGATGGCGGTATAGCCGCTTTCCACGGCCTGGACCTTGGCGCCCATGTCTTCGAGCAGGGTCTGTACCAGCAGCAGGTTGGCCGGGTTGTCGTCGACACACAACACCCGTGGCGCGCGGCTGGACAACGGCTCGCCCGGTTCGCTGCGCAATGGCCGAGGGCTGATCAGGTCGGACAGTGCCCGGCGCAATTTGCGGGTGCAGGCCGGCTTGGCCTGCAACTGGCTATTGGGGTTGGGCACCGACAGGTTGAACAGCATCTGTTCGGTGGTCGGGCACAGCACCAGGACTTTGCAACCCAGGTGCTCAAGGTCCCAGAGATGTTGGTTGAGGCGTTCCGGCGGAATATCGTTGGCGGTGATGCCCAGTACGGCCAGGTCGATGGCCTGCTCGGTCTGGTGCGCGCTGGTAATGCCGTTGGTCAGGTTCTCCAGGCTGTTGAACGGCGTGACTTCCAGGCCACAGTCTTCCAACTGATGTTGCAGGGCCTGGCGCGCCAACTCGTGATTCTCCAGCACGGCCACACGCCGGCCCAGCAGCGGCGGTGCGGGCAGGTCTTCGATATCGTCGCGGGTCTTCGGCAGGTTGAGGCTGATCCAGAATTCCGAACCTTGGCCTGGCGTGCTGTCGACGCCGATCTCGCCACCCATCTGCTCGATCAGGCGCTTGGAAATCACCAGCCCCAGGCCCGTGCCGCCCGGTTGGCGTGACAGCGAGTTATCCGCCTGGCTGAAGGCCTGGAACAGCGCCCGCACATCCTGGTTGGACAGGCCGATGCCGGTGTCCTGCACGCTGATGCGCAGTTGCACGCTGTCTTCCTGCTCGTCTTCGAGCATGGCCCGGGCAACGATGGTGCCTTCGCGGGTGAACTTAATGGCATTACTGACCAGGTTGGTCAGGATCTGCTTGAGTCGCAGCGGGTCGCCTACCAGCGACAGCGGCGTATCGCGGTAGACCAGGCTCACCAGTTCCAGCTGTTTGGCGTGGGCGGCCGGGGCGAGGATGGTCAGGGTGTCTTGCAGCAAGTCGCGCAGGTTGAACGGAATATTGTCGAGCACCAGCTTGCCGGCTTCGATTTTCGAGAAATCGAGAATTTCGTTGATGATGCCCAGCAGGTTGTCGGCGGACTTTTCGATGGTGCCCAGGTAATCCAACTGACGGGGCGACAGCTCGCTTTTCTGCAACAGGTGGGTGAAGCCGAGGATGCCGTTGAGCGGCGTGCGGATTTCATGGCTCATATTGGCCAGGAACTCGGACTTGATGCGGCTGGCTTCCAAAGCCTCCTTGCGAGCCAGGTCCAGCTCGATGTTCTGGATCTCGATGGTTTCCAGGTTCTGGCGCACATCTTCGGTGGCCTGGTCGATGCTGTGTTGCAATTCTTCCTGGGCGTTTTGCAGGGTATCGGCCATGCGGTTGATGCCGGATGCCAACTGATCCAGCTCCTGGCTGCCCAGCGGCGGCAAACGGGTTTCCAGGTTGCCATCCTTGAGCTGTGCCACGGCTTGCTTGATCTGGCCGATGGGCGAGTTGATCGTGCGGCTGATGCGCAAGGCCAGGGCGGCGGTGCAGATCAGGCCGATGGCGATCAACAGCAAACTGGCAAACAGGCTGCGATAGCCGCGCAACAGCATGCCATTGTGGGACAACTCCAGCTCGACCCAGCCCAGCAGGCGATCGGCTTCATCGGGAATCAGCTCGCCGGCAAGGTTGCGATGGCGACCGAACACCGGCAGCAGGTAGCGGGTGGCGTCATTGCCCGTGCGCTGCAACAGATGGGAGCTGTTGCCGATGGGCGATTGGTTGAGCATGGTCGGGCCGGCATGGGCCAGGGGCGAGCGGTCGGGCGCCAGGAAGGACACGGCGCGTACATCGACTTGCTCCAGGGACTGGGTGGCGATGCGTTCCAGCAGATCGGTGTTCTTGTTGCCCAGTGCCGGGGCTACCAGTGGCGCCAGTTGCTCGGCAATCATCTCGCCGCGATTGAGCAATTGGGTTTGCAGGTCCGAGAGCTGCATCCAGGTGAAATAACCGCCCAAAAGCAATGCCATCAGGCTGGTAGGCAACAAGGTCAGCAACAGTACGCGGCCTTTTATCCCCATTCTTCTAAGCACGCCACTCTCCCACTACCACACTGTTGTCGACATTCTACGCAGGCATCCGGCCCGCGCTACCTGCGCAGTGTAGCCATATGAGGGGTTTGGAATCTTGCAAAAGATGATTGAGGGGGGGATGGCGGGATTATTGAGCTGCGGTAACGGCGGGTATCGGTTGCGCCCTGACAGCCGACCTGATCGTCGAAGCGTGCGCATACTCCTGTAGGAGCTGGCTTGCCGGCGATGGCGCCAGCCGGGACACCTCTGCTTCTAAACAGAGGAGGCCGCCTTCTACCGATTACGCTGCTGGCGCTTTTTCCACTGATGACCCACCCACCACCGCCAATAGAGCATGGTCAGGCAGTACGCCAGCGCGCCCAATACCAGGCCCATCACCACCGAACCCAGCAGGAACGGCTGCCACATGGTCGACAGTTGCCCACTGATCCATTCCCAGGTCAGCTCATCGGGCAGGGTGCGGGCCGGGATGTTCATCAGCCAGGTGCCGGTCATGTAGGTGCAGAAGAACACCACCGGCATGGTAATCGGGTTGGTCAGCCATACCAGGCTCACGGCGATGGGCATATTGCCGCGCACGGAGATGGCGAGCACGGCTGCCAGCAACATTTGCAAGGGAATGGGAATGAAAGCAGCAAACAGGCCGACAGCCATGGCCCGGGCAACGGAGTGCCGATTCAGGTGCCAGAGGTTGGGGTCATGGAGCAACTTGCCGAGAAAGCGTAAGGACTTGTGTTCCCTGATGCTGGTCGGATCGGGCATGTACCGTTTGAATAAGCGCCGTGGCATAAGGGGTCCAGGTCAGTTCGAGGGGCAAGTATGCCCGTATTCTACGAACGGGAAATTCAGACTTTGTGACAAAAAATAATAGTTCGGCCTGAACCGCTCGGCTAACACTCCTGGGTCACTTTCAAGGAATGGCCCATGCGTACAGGGATGTTTGCGCTGGCGTTGGGGCTGCTGGCATTGCGCCTGCTGCCCGTCTTGCCGCCGGTCGGTTGGTTGCTGGTGTTGCCGGTGGTGGCGTTGATGCTGCTGCCGTTTCGTACTTATCCGCTGGCGTTTTTTCTACTGGGCTTGGCGTGGGCCTGTTTCAGTGCGCAACGGGCACTGGACGACCGGCTAACTGTCGCGCTGGATGGCCAGACCCGTTGGCTGGAAGGGCGCGTCAGTGGGCTGCCGCAACAGGGTAATGGGGTCGTGCGGTTTGAGCTGAGCGACAGCCGGTCACGCCAGGACCGGCTGCCTCAGCGCATCCGCGTGACCTGGCAGGGCGGCCCGCCAGTACACAGCGGTGAGCGCTGGCGTTTGGCCGTCACCCTCAAGCGTCCGTCTGGCCTGCTGAATTTCCATGGATTCGACCAGGAAGCCTGGCTATTGGCCCAGCGTGTGGGGGCGACCGGCTCGGTCAAGGATGGCCAACGCCTGGCGCCTGCCCGACAGGCCTGGCGCGACGGGATCCGCCAGCAGCTACTGGCGGTCGATGCCCAGGGGCGTGAAGCCGGGCTGGCCGCACTGGTACTGGGTGACGGCTCCGGCTTGGCCGCCGAGGACTGGCGCATTTTGCAGGACACCGGCACCGTGCATTTATTGGTCATCTCTGGCCAACACATTGGCCTGTTGTCGGGGTTGATCTATGCACTGGTGGCTGGGTTGGCGCGCTATGGCTGCTGGCCCAGGCGCTTGCCCTGGCTGCCTTGGGCCTGCGGCCTGGCATTTGCCGCGGCGCTGGCTTATGGCTTGCTGGCCGGTTTTGAAGTGCCGGTGCAGCGGGCCTGTGTGATGGTCGGGCTGGTGTTGCTGTGGCGCCTGCGGTTTCGCCATCTGGGGATCTGGTGGCCGCTGCTGCTGGCCCTGAATGCGGTGTTGATCCTTGAACCCTTGGCCAGTCTGCAACCGGGTTTCTGGCTGTCATTTGCCGCCGTGGCCGTGTTGGTGCTGGCCTTCAGCGGCCGCTTGGGCCCCTGGCGTATGTGGCAGGCCTGGACCCGCGCCCAATGGCTGATCGCTATTGGGCTGTTTCCGTTGCTACTGATCCTCGGTTTGCCGATCAGCTTGAGTGCACCTCTGGCCAATCTGTTTGCGGTGCCGTGGATCAGCCTGCTGGTGCTGCCGCTGGCGCTGGCGGGCACGTTGTTGCTGGCGGTGCCATGGCTGGGCAGTGGCCTGCTGTGGCTGGCGGGCGGTGCGCTGGATTGGCTGTTCAAGGCCCTGGCCTTGTTGGCCGGACAGCTGCCAGCGTGGATGCCTGCCGAGGTGCCCGTCGGCTACTGGCTACTGAGCCTGCTGGGCGCACTGCTGTTATTGATGCCCAAGGGCATTCCTTTTCGCCTGCTGGGGTGGCCCCTGTTGTTGCTGGCGGTGTTCCCGCCCCGTGAATCGATCCCGCTGGGCCAGGTGGCAGTGGAGCAACTGGATGTCGGCCAGGGCCTGGCGGTGGTGTTGCGTACCCGTCACCACACGCTGTTGTATGACGCCGGGCCGCGCTTCGGGGATTTTGATATCGGCGCGCGCGTGGTACTGCCGACACTGCGCAAACTGGGGGTTACTCAACTGGACCTGATGCTGCTCAGCCACGCCGACGCGGATCATGCCGGTGGCGCGGCGGCGGTAGCACGCGGGTTGCCGGTGGCGCGGGTGGTGGGTGGGGAAACCCAGGGGCTGCCGGCATTCCTCGGCGCCCAGGCCTGTGTCAGTGGCGAGCGCTGGGAGTGGGACGGCGTGGTGTTCCAGTTATGGCAATGGGCCGATGCCCGCAACGGCAACGCGCAGTCATGTGTGCTACAGGTCCAGGCCAATGGCGAACTGCTACTGCTGACTGGCGATATTGACCGCGAGGCCGAACGGGCCTTGCTCACCACGCCATTGGCGGTGCCCACGGATTGGCTGCAAGTGCCCCATCATGGCAGCCGCAGTTCCTCGTCATGGCCGTTTGTCCAGCAGTTGGCGCCCAAGGCGGTGCTGATCTCCCGCGGGCGCGGCAATGGCTTTGGCCATCCGCACCCGCAAGTGCTGGCGCGTTACCAGCATTTTGGCAGCGCTATTTATGACAGCGCCGAACAGGGCGCCGTGCGTCTGCGCCTGGGGGCATTCCAGGCCCCGGTGATGGCGCGCAGCCAGCGCCGTTTCTGGCGCGCGCCCGCAACTGACAGTTACCAAAGGCCGGTGCCTGCGACATGATGGCTGTCGGCGGGCAGGCCCTTCCTCGCCAGCCTATATGCTAAAGTGGCGCACTTTTTCGAGGGGGCATTCACTGTGTGGGAATTGGTCAAATCCGGCGGCTGGATGATGTTGCCGATCATTCTGAGCTCCATCGCCGCACTCGGCATCGTTGCCGAACGCCTGTGGACCCTGCGCGCCAGCCGTGTGACCCCTGATCATCTGCTGGGGCAGGTCTGGCGCTGGATCAAGGACAAGCAACTGGACAAGGAAAAACTCAAGGAACTGCGGGCCAATTCGCCCCTTGGGGAGATCCTGGCCGCGGGCCTTGCCAATTCCAAGCATGGTCGCGAGATCATGAAGGAATGCATTGAAGAAGCCGCCGCCCGAGTGATCCACGAGCTGGAGCGCTATATCAATGCCCTGGGCACCATCGCGGCAATGGCTCCCTTGCTCGGCCTGCTTGGCACCGTGCTGGGCATGATCGATATCTTCAGCGCCTTCACCGGTTCCGGCATGACCACTAACGCCTCGGTGTTGGCCGGAGGGATTTCCAAGGCCCTGATCACCACGGCGGCGGGCCTGATGGTGGGGATCCCGGCGGTATTCTTCCACCGTTTCCTGCAACGGCGTATCGATGAGTTGGTGGTGGGCATGGAGCAGGAAGCCATCAAGCTGGTGGAAGTGGTCCAGGGCGACCGTGATGTTGATCTGGTCGAGGGCAAAGCGTGAAGTTTCGCCGCAAGCCCCGGGAAACCGTCGATATCAACCTGGCGTCATTGATCGACGTGGTGTTTATCCTGTTGCTGTTTTTTGTCGTCACCACCACCTTTACCCGGGAAACCCAACTGCGGGTCGAACTGCCGGAAGCCGTCAGCGGCTCGCCGGCTGAGGACCAGCAGCTCAAGCAACTGGACATCACCATCAGCGCCGAAGGGGTGTTTTCGGTGAACAACCAGTTGTTGGAGAAAAACGACGTGGCCAGCGTGATGGATGCGCTGCAGAAGGAGTCTGGCGGTGATACGCAAATGCCGCTGTCCATCAGCGCCGATGGCAAGACCCCGCACCAGGCCGTGATCACCGCGATGGATGCTGCCGGCAAGCTCGGTTTCAGCCATTTGCGCATGACCACCGTCGAGGCGGCGGGGCAGCCCTGATGGCCTTGTCCGATCGTTTGCTCAAGGCCTGGTACGACGGCCATCCGGCGCTCAAGCTCCTGCAACCGCTGGAGGCACTCTATCGCCGGGTGGTAACGCGCAAGCGCGAGCGTTTCCTGGCGGGCGAAGGGACGATCTACCAATCACCGGTGCCCATCGTAGTGGTCGGCAATATCACCGTGGGCGGCACGGGCAAGACGCCGTTGATCCTGTGGTTGATCGACCATTGCCAGCGCAGCGGCCTGCGGGTGGGGGTGGTCAGCCGTGGCTACGGTGCCAGTCCGCCGCAGTTGCCATGGCGGGTGCAAGCCAGCGATAGCGCCCAGGTGGCCGGTGATGAGCCCTTGTTGATCGTGCAGCGCAGCGGCGTCCCCCTGATGATCGACCCTGATCGCAGCCGTGCGGTGCAGGCACTGTTGGCCAGTGAAACCCTGGACCTGATCCTGTCCGACGACGGCTTGCAGCATTACCGTCTGGCCCGTGACCTTGAACTGGTGCTGATCGACAACGCCCGTGGCCTGGGCAATCGCCGTTGCCTGCCCGCCGGGCCGCTGCGCGAGCCGGTCGAGCGCCTGCAAAGCGTCGATGCCGTGTTGTACAACGGTGCCGGAGCCGACCGCGAGGATGGCTTCGCCTTCCGCCTTTTACCAACCACGCTGGTCAACCTGTCAACCGGCGAGCGCCAGCCGCTGGACCATTTTCCCGTGGGGCAGCAGGTGCATGCGGTCGCCGGCATCGGCAACCCGCAACGTTTCTTCAATACCCTTGAAACGCTACACTGGCTGCCAATACCCCATGCGTTTGCCGACCATGCACCCTACAGTGCAGAGGTCCTGAATTTCACGCCGTCACTGCCGCTGGTCATGACCGAAAAGGACGCGGTGAAGTGCCGCGCCTTTGCCCAGGCACACTGGTGGTACCTTGCAGTCGATGCGGCACCGTCACCGGCGTTTATCGCCTGGTTCGACACGCAGTTGATGCGCCTGTTGCCGGCTCGCCTTTTGCCTTAAACCGCTTTTATCCAGGAAATCCTCATGGACACCAAACTGCTCGATATCCTCGCTTGCCCGATCTGCAAAGGCCCGCTCAAGCTCAGCGCTGACAAGACCGAACTGATCAGCAAAGGCGCCGGCCTGGCGTACCCGATCCGCGACGGCATCCCGGTGATGCTGGAAAGCGAAGCCCGTACCCTGACCACCGACGAGCGCCTGGATAAATGACCACTGCCTTCACTGTTGTCATTCCATCGCGCTACGCCTCCACCCGTCTGCCCGGCAAACCGCTGCAAATGATCGGCGACAAGCCGATGATCCAGCTGGTCTGGGAGCAGGCCTGCAAAAGCAGCGCCCAGCGCGTGGTGGTGGCCACTGATGACCTGCGGATCATCGAGGCCTGCAAGGGGTTTGGCGCCGAAGCGGTGCTGACCCGTGAAGATCACAACTCCGGTACCGACCGCCTGGCCGAAGTCGCCACGCACTTGGGCCTGGCGCCGGATGCCATCGTGGTCAACGTGCAAGGCGACGAGCCGCTGATCCCGCCGAGTGTCATCGATCAGGTCGCGGCCAACCTGGCCGCCCATCCCGAAGCGCGCATGGCGACCCTGGCCGAACCGATCGAAGACATCCAGACCCTGTTCAATCCGAACGTGGTGAAGGTGGTGAGCGACATCAATGGCCTGGCCCTGACGTTCAGCCGTTCGACCCTGCCCTGGGCACGCGACGAATTCGCCAAACAGCGTGACGTATTGCCGGCCGGCGTGCCGTATCGCCGCCATATTGGCATTTACGCCTACCGCGCCGGCTTCCTGCATGACTTCGTCAGTTGGGGCCCGTGCTGGCTGGAAAACACCGAGGCCCTGGAGCAACTGCGGGCCCTGTGGCATGGCGTGCGGATTCATGTCGACGATGCCATGCAAGCCCCACCGGCCGGCGTTGATACCCAGGAAGACCTTGAGCGCGTACGCCGGTTGCTGGGGGTTTGATGGAAGTCCTGTTTGTGTGCCTGGGCAATATCTGCCGCTCGCCCACCGCCGAAGGCGTCCTGCGCCATAAATTGCGGGCCGCCGGGTTGGCGGATCGGGTCGAGGTGGCCTCGGCCGGTACCGGCGAATGGCATATCGGCAAGGCACCGGACAAACGCAGCCAGCAGGCAGCATTGCGTCGCGGCTACGACTTGTCGGCCCAGCGTGCGCAGCAGGTGTCGCGTGCCGACTTTGCGCGCTACGACCTGATCCTGGCCATGGACCAGAGCAACCTGCGTAACCTCAAGGCCATGCAACCGGCCAAGGGCAAGGCAGAATTGGACCTGTTCCTGCGCCGCTACGACTCGGCGGTGGATGAAGTGCCGGATCCGTATTACGACGGCGAGCAAGGTTTCGAACATGTCCTGGACCTGATCGAGGCCGCTTGTGATTTGCTGGTGATCGAATTGAAGGGGCGTTTATGAGCCTGGATGTACAGCCCCGGGTTTCCCTGAAGGCCTTTAACAGTTTTGGTATCGATGTGCGAGCGCAGTTGTTCGCCGAAGCCCATAGCGACGCCGATGTGCGCGAGGCCCTGGCCTATGCGGCCGCACAACAGCTGCCGTTGCTGGTGATCGGGGGCGGCAGCAACCTGCTGCTGACCCAGGATATCGCGGCGCTGGTGTTGCGCATGGCGACCCGTGGGATTCGGGTCCTGCACGATGATGGCCAGCAGGTTGTGGTGGAGGCTGAAGCGGGCGAAGCCTGGCATCCTTTTGTGCTGTGGACCCTTGAGCAAGGGTTCTCTGGCCTGGAAAACCTCAGCTTGATTCCCGGTACCGTCGGTGCCGCGCCGATGCAGAACATCGGTGCCTATGGGGTCGAGATCAAGGATGTGTTCGCCGGCCTGACCGCCCTCGACCGCCAGACCGGCGAGCTGCGGGATTTCAGCCTGCAAGAATGCAACTTCGCCTACCGTGACAGCCTGTTCAAGCACGAAGTGGGACGCTGGCTGATCCTGCGGGTGCGTTTTGCCCTGAACCGTGTCGCGCACCTCAAGTTGGGTTATGGGCCGGTGCAGCAGCGCCTGGCCGAACAAGGTATCACCCAGGCGACGCCAAGCGATGTCAGCCGGGCCATATGCAGCATCCGCAGTGAAAAGCTGCCCGACCCTGCGGTCTTGGGCAATGCCGGCAGTTTCTTCAAGAACCCGCTGGTATCCCAGGTGCTGGCTGCGCAATTGCAACTGCAATATCCCGATCTGGTGGCCTATCCCCAGGCTGATGGCCAAGTGAAACTGGCGGCGGGCTGGTTGATTGACAAGGCTGGCTGGAAGGGCTTTCGTGACGGCGATGCTGGCGTGCATCGCTTGCAGGCGCTGGTGCTGGTCAATTATGGCGCGGCCACGGGCCTGGAAATCTCCAGCCTGGCGCAACGTATCCAGCGCGATATTGCCGAGCGCTTCCAGGTCGATCTGGAAATGGAGCCCAATCGTTATTGAGCTACGCTTCTAGCGTGTTGAACAAAGCCCTGCATTGCAGGGCTTTTTTGTTAATGCTGGGTTAACTTAGCAGGCTAACGATGCCTGTTTATTGTTCGATCGATGCTGTTTATCAAAGGCCCGGTGAAAGGCTGGTGTTGTTCGCGTAGGGAATTGTAGGCGCGAGCTTGCTCGCGAAGATCGTCAACGATGACGTGGGCGCTCGGAATGAACGTGGTGTCTTGGCGTTTTTCGCGAGCAAGCTCGCTCCTACAGTACTGCACATGCCCTGACGCAAAACCTGTCTTCACAAGAGAGCCCGATTAGCCTGAGCCATCTGCGTGAACCGACTCCGCTTCCTCAAAGCGGCAGATAGCTCGACCCCATAATCCAATCACTATGCGGGCGTGCCCATGATTACTCTCAAGCTCAACGGTCAAGATCATCCACTGGACGCCACCGAGGACATGCCCCTGCTGTGGGCGATCCGTGACGTGGCGGGTTACAACGGTACCAAGTTCGGTTGTGGCATGGGCTTGTGCGGTGCCTGCACCATCCATATCGATGGGGCGCCGGCACGCAGTTGCATCACGCCCATTGGCTCGGTCAAGGGGCAGAACGTCAGCACTATCGACAACCTGCACAATGATCCAGTCGGTCAAGTGGTGCAGCAGGCGTGGCTGGACACGGCGGTGGCCCAATGCGGTTACTGCCAGGGCGGGCAGATCATGTCGGCCACCGCGCTGCTGAAAACCAACCCCAACCCCAGTGATGCGCAGATTGAAGAGGCGATGGTCGGCAATATCTGCCGTTGTGGCACCTACAATCGGATCAAGACCGCGATCCGCCAGGCTGCCACCCACCTGCAGGAGGCCAAGGCATGAGCCAGTTGCCTGCTGATTTCGTCCTGAACAACCTCAGCCGTCGCGGCTTTCTCAAGGGTGTTGGCGTGACTGGCGCCCTGGTAGTGGCTGCCAGTTGGGGCTTGCCCGATGCCTTTGCCGAAGAGGTGAAGAAGTACGGCGCCCAAGCCATGCCCAATGGCGTGATCGACGACCCCAAGGTCTACGTCAGTATTGCTGCCGACGGCAGCGTGACTGTGGTCTGCAACCGCTCGGAGATGGGCCAGGGCGTGCGCACCAGCCTGGCCATGGTAGTGGCCGACGAACTGGAAGCCGACTGGGCCAAGGTCAAGGTCGAACAGGCACCCGGTGACGAAGTGCGCTTTGGTAACCAGGACACTGATGGCTCGCGCAGCATGCGCCATTGGTACGAGCCAATGCGTCGTTGCGGTGCTGCCGCGCGGACCATGCTGGAACAGGCGGCTGCCGAGCAGTGGAAAGTCCCGCTGGGCGAGTGCCGTGCACAGCTGCATAAAGTGATTCACCAGCCCAGCGGTCGTGAACTGGGCTATGGCGCCCTGGCCACTGCCGCCGCGGCGCTGGCAGTACCGGCGCGGGACAGCCTGCGGCTCAAGCAACCGTCGGAGTTTCGTTATATCGGCAAGGAAGCGAGCAAGGCTATCGACGGTGTCGATATCGTCAACGGTCGGGCGGTGTACGGCGCCGATGTGCATTTTGACGGCATGTTGTTCGCCACTGTCGCGCGGCCCAAGGTGTATGGCGGCAAGGTCAAATCATTTGATGCCAGCGCGGCGCTGAAAGTGCCGGGTGTGATCAAGGTCCTGGAGATCGAGAGCCGCCCCATACCCTCGGAGTTCCAGCCATTGGGCGGCGTGGCGGTGGTCGCCAGCAACACTTGGGCGGCAATCAAGGGGCGTGAGGCGCTGCAGATTGTCTGGGACGACGGCGCCAATGCCGGCTACAACTCCATCGACTATCGCAAGACTCTAGAGGCCGCCGCCCTCAAACCCGGCAAAGTGGTGCGCAATACCGGCAGTATCGACCAGGCCCTGAGCGATGCCGACAGCACTTTCGACGCTGCGTATTACTTGCCACACCTGGCGCAGTCGCCGATGGAACCGATGGTGGCGGTGGCCCGTTATCAGGACGGGCAATGCGAGGCCTGGGCGCCGAGCCAGGCGCCGCAGGTCACGCGGGAGCGGGTGGCCGAGCGCCTTGGCCTGCCGTTCGACAACGTCACAATCCACGTCACGCTGTTGGGCGGTGGTTTTGGACGCAAATCGAAACCGGACTTTATCGTCGAAGCCGCGATCCTGGCCAAGGAATTCCCCGGCAAGGCTGTGCGCGTGCAGTGGACCCGTGAAGACGATATCCATAATTCCTACTTTCATACCGTGTCCGCCGAGTACCTCAAGGCCGGCCTGAACAAGGATGGCCTGCCGTCGGGCTGGTTGCATCGCACCGTGGCCCCGAGCATCACCGCGCTGTTTGCGCCGGGCATGAACCACGAGGCCGCGTTTGAGTTGGGCATGGGCTTTACCAACATGGCCTACGCCATCCCCAATGTGCGCCTGGAAAACCCCGAGGCCGCCGCCCACACCCGCGTGGGTTGGTACCGCTCGGTGTCAAACATCCCCCATGGCTTTGCGATTCAGAGCTTTGTCGATGAATTGGCCCACAAGGCCGGCCAGGATCCGTTGAAGTACCAACTCAAGCTGCTGGGCCCGGATCGTCAGATTGATCCGCGAACCTTGAGTGAAGAGTGGAACTACGGCGAGTCACCCGAGCGCTATCCGATCGACACGGCTCGTATGCGTGGCGTATTGGAAACCGCGGCCAAGGCTGCCGGCTGGGGTCGTACATTGCCCAAGGGGCGTGGCCTGGGGTTGGCGGTGCATTACAGCTTCGTCACTTATGTGGCGGCGGTGATCGAGGTGGAGGTCAAGGATGACGGCACGCTGATCGTACACAAGGCCGATATTGCCGTGGACTGCGGCCCGCAGATCAACCCGGAGCGCATTCGCTCGCAGTTCGAGGGCGCCTGCGTCATGGGCCTGGGCAACGCGGTGCTGGGGGAAATCAGCTTCAAGGATGGCAAGGTCCAGCAGGACAACTTCCATATGTATGAAGTGGCGCGCATGTCCCTGGCGCCCAGGGAAATTGCCATTCATTTGGTCACGCCCAAGGGCGAGGTGCCTCTGGGCGGCGTCGGTGAACCGGGCGTGCCGCCGATTGCGCCAGCACTGTGCAATGCGATTTTTGCGGCGACTGGCAAGCGCATCCGCAGCTTGCCGGTGCGTTATCAGTTGCAGGGCTGGCAGCAGGAGGCGAAGGCCTGATGGACAGCGTTGATCTGAATGTGCTGCGCAGCGTGCTGGAGTGGCGCCGCGCAGGGCACCAGGTGGTGCTGTACAGCGTGGTCCAGACCTGGGGCAGCGCGCCACGGCCGCCGGGGGCGATGCTGGCCCTGCGCGGCGATGGCGTGGTGATCGGCTCGGTGTCCGGTGGTTGCATCGAGGACGATCTGATCGCTCGTCTGTACGATGGCCGGTTGCTCGACGATGGACCACCGGTGCAACTGGTGACCTATGGAGTTACCCGGGATGAAGCCGCGCGCTTTGGCCTGCCGTGCGGCGGCACCTTGCGCCTGACGCAGGAGCGGGTCGGTGATCCTGCGTGGGTCGCCGAGTTGCTGGCGCGTTGTGAGGCCCATGAAATTGTTGCGCGGGAGTTGGATTTGGCGACGGGCATCGTGTGCTTGAGCGAGGCGCGCAAGTCCGACATTGTCACGTTTGATGGTGAGCGCTTGCGGGCTATTTATGGTCCGCGCTGGCGCCTGCTGTTGATCGGCGCGGGCCAGTTGTCACGCTATGTGGCAGAAATGGCGCGCCTGCTGGATTTTGAAGTGTTGATCTGCGACCCGCGCCAGGAGTTTGTCCATGGCTGGGAAGAGCAGCATGGACGCTTTGTGCCGGGAATGCCTGACGAGGCCGTGCTCACTATCCAGACGGACGAGCGCACGGCCATTGTTGCCCTGACCCACGATCCGCGCCTGGACGATATGGCGTTGTTGACCGCATTGAACTCCCGGGCGTTCTACATCGGTGCCCTGGGTTCACGGGTCAATAGCCGCAAGCGCCGGGAGAACCTGGCGGTGTTGGGGTTGGGGGCCGAGGCGATTGCGCGGCTGCATGGCCCGATTGGCATTCATATCGGCAGTCATACGCCGGCAGAGATTGCCTTGTCGCTGATGGCGCATATCGTCGCGGTCAAGAACGGTGTGGAGCTGTTACAGAAGAACCCCGTACGCGAGGCGGTCAGTTGACGAGGACGATCACTGCGATCGTCCTGGCAGCGGGGCTGGGCAGTCGTTTCCGTGCGCAAAATGGCCAGGACAAGCTCTTGGCCCCTTGTGTGGGGCGTGATGGGGTGACGCGACCGGTCTTCGAGCAGGTATTGGTCAATTTACCGGGCAGTATCGCCCGGCGTTGGGTCGTCACGTCGCCTGGGCGCAGCGAGGTCATTCGTCTGGCCAGGGTTTATGGATGCGAAGTGCTGCTTCTGGATGCTGCGGGTATGGGCGACAGCCTTGCAGCGGCAGTGACGGCCAGTGGCCCAAGTGCCGGTTGGCTGGTGGTGCTGGGGGATATGCCGTTTATTCAGTCGTCGAGTATTGAGCGGGTGATAGAACGCGTGGAGGGCATCAGTGTGCCGGTGCATGCTGGGCAGTATGGCCATCCCGTTGCGTTTGGCCGGGCTCTAGGGCCCGCCTTGATGGAACTGACGGGGGACCGTGGCGCCAAGCCCCTGTTTGCCCAGGCTGATGTGCGGGAAGTGCCGGTGGATGATCCCGGGGTGTTGTGGGATGTGGATGTACCGCAAATGCTCAAGTTCCCACAACCCCTGTAGGAGCCCATCCCTCTCTACCGCCATCGCAGGCAAGCCAGCTCCCACATTTGATTGTTGTAGCTGCATGGAACGCATAAAAAAGCCCCGCCTGATTGCTCAGGCGGGGCTTTTTAGTGGCCGTTGGAATCAGGCGAGGGGTTTAGGCTCGTGCTCTTCTTCCAGGGCTTTTGGGTTGTGCTCTACCACTTCCTCAACGGAACGCAGGTTCTCGTCGATGGCCGGGGCCGCGTGCTCAACTTCTGCTTCGATCGCCGGTGCTTCGACAACCTCGGCAACCACCGGTGCGGCTTCGACTACGGCCGGAGCCGCCGCCGCTGCTTCTTCGGCTTCTTTCTGCAGACGCTCGGCTTCACGCTTGCGGCGACGCACTTCACGCGGGTCGTTCGGCGCACGGCCGTTTTCGGTCAGGGCGCTGGCCGGGGCTTCAACCACCGGGGCGGCCACTTCGGCAACCACTGGCGCTTCCACGACCACCGGGGCAGGTTCTGCAACCACAACCGGTTCTACTGCAACCACGACGGCTTCGGCGATCACCACTTCAGCGACCGGTGCAGGCGCTTCTTCTACCGGCGCTTGCGCGGGTGCTGGTTCGGCAGTCCACTGGAAGGCGGTCTGTTCTTCGCGAACTTCACGCACTTCTGGGGTTGCTTCAGCGGCTGGCGCTTCGACAACGGCTTCAACCACAGGCTGTGGCTCAACCACGTCCGCAGGTGCAGCAACTGCTTCAACTTCAGGCTGGGCTTCGCGAACCGGTGCAACTTCCACTTCTGGAGCAGCAGGTGTTTCGACCACAGTGGTGGCTTCGACAACGGGCGCTTCAACGACGGCAGTTTCCTGCACGGCAGCGGTGGCACGTTCGGCCTGCTGGTTGGCTTCGGCTTCGGCAGGAGCGCTGATAACCGCGCTGGCAACGGCAGCGGTAACGGCCAGGCCAGCAGCCAGTTCGGTGCTGGTTGACTCGTTGTTGGCGGTTTCTTCAGTGGCTTCGCCGGTCTCTTCCGAGCCTTCGATCACATTGCCGTTGGCGTCACGCTGACGCTCACGACGGTTGCTGCGACGACGCTGGCCACGGGAGCGGCGGCGTGGACGATCGCCTTCGGCGTTGTCCTGGCCATCTTCCTGTTGCTGCTCTTCGCTGGTCAGCAGTTCTTCTTCGCTGGCGGCAACGGCCTGTTCGGCGCGTGGTTGACGCTCTTCACGCGGTGGGCGTGGTGCGCGTTCCTCGCGCGGCTGGCGGGCCGGGCGTTCTTCAGTGGCGGCATCAACGGCAGCGGCGGCAACCGCCGGGACGGCGTCCAAGGGCTCGCGCAGTTCACGTACACGTTCTTCACGCTCGCCACGCGGCTTGCGATCTTCACGCGGGGCGCGAGGTGCGCGCGGTGCACGTTCTTCACGTGGTGCGCGCTCTTCACGCGGAGCACGTTCTTCACGGGCTACGGCCGGGGTTTCTTCACGGGCTTCGCGCGGTTGACGCTCTTCACGTGGTGCGCGTTCTTCACGCGGTGCACGCTCTTCGCGAGGCTTGCGCTCTTCGTCACGGCGACCGTTGCGGTTACGGCTCTGCTGGCGACCGTTGCGACGCTCTTCATTGCGTGCAGGGCGTTCAGCGGCTGGCTTCTCGACCACGGCAGGAGCTACCGGCTCTTCCTTGGTGGCGAACAGGCTGACCAGCGACTTCACCAGGCCCTTGAACAGGCTTGGCTCCGGCAGGGAGGCAGGTGCGGCAACCGGGGCTGCGGCTTCAGTCGGTACCGGTGCGTTGGCACGGGCCGGTGCGGTCTTGACGGCAGCTTCCTGGCGAACCAGGGTGCGGGTCGCGGCGGCTGGCTGGACTTCTTCGACTTCGGCAGCGGCAGCGGCGATTTCGTAGCTGGACTGGCCGCTGTGGGCTTCCGGGCTGTCATCACGCAGGCGCTGCACTTCGAAGTGCGGCGTTTCGAGATGATCGTTCGGCAGGATCACGATGCGGGCACGGGTACGCAGTTCGATCTTGGTGATCGAGTTGCGTTTCTCGTTGAGCAGGAAGGCTGCAACCGGGATCGGCACTTGCGCGCGGACTTCGGCGGTGCGGTCTTTCAGGGCTTCTTCTTCGATCAGGCGCAGGATCGCCAGGGACAGCGATTCGACGTCACGGATGATGCCGGTGCCGTTGCAACGCGGGCAGACGATGCCGCTGCTTTCGCCCAGGGATGGACGCAGGCGCTGACGGGACATTTCCAGCAGGCCGAAGCGCGAGATGCGGCCGACTTGCACGCGGGCACGGTCGGCTTCCAGGCATTCGCGGACTTTTTCTTCCACGGCTCGCTGGTTCTTGGCAGGCGTCATGTCGATGAAGTCGATCACGATCAGGCCGCCGATATCACGCAGGCGCAGTTGGCGAGCGATCTCTTCGGCTGCTTCCAGGTTGGTCTGCAGGGCGGTTTCTTCGATGTCGCTGCCTTTGGTGGCGCGCGCCGAGTTGATGTCGATGGACACCAGGGCTTCGGTTGGATCGATGACGATGGAGCCACCGGAAGGCAGTTCGACCACGCGCTGGAAGGCGGTTTCGATCTGGCTTTCGATCTGGAAACGGTTGAACAGCGGTACGCTGTCTTCGTACAGCTTGATCTTGCTGGCGTACTGCGGCATCACCTGGCGGATGAAGGTCAGGGCTTCGTCCTGGGCTTCAACGCTGTCGATCAGCACTTCGCCGATGTCCTGGCGCAGGTAGTCGCGGATGGCGCGGATGATCACGTTGCTTTCCTGATAGATCAGGAATGGCGCGGAACGGTCCAGGGATGCTTCTTTAATAGCAGTCCACAGTTGCAGCAGGTAATCGAGGTCCCACTGCATTTCTTCGCTGCTGCGGCCAAGGCCGGCAGTGCGCACGATCAGGCCCATGTCGGCCGGGGCGATCAGGCCGTTCAGCGCTTCACGCAGTTCGTTGCGCTCTTCGCCTTCGATGCGACGGGAGATGCCGCCGGCACGCGGGTTGTTCGGCATCAGGACCAGGTAACGGCCAGCCAGGCTGATGAAGGTGGTCAGGGCTGCGCCCTTGTTGCCACGTTCTTCTTTTTCGACCTGGACGATGACTTCCTGGCCTTCGCTCAGGACGTCCTTGATGTTCACGCGGCCTTCAGGGGCTTTCTTGAAGTATTCGCGGGAGATTTCCTTGAGGGGCAGGAAGCCATGGCGCTCAGAGCCAAAATCGACAAAGGCAGCCTCAAGGCTCGGCTCGATACGAGTAATCCGGCCTTTATAGATGTTGGCCTTCTTCTGCTCGCGTGCACCGGACTCGATGTCCAGGTCGTAGAGGCGTTGGCCATCTACCAGTGCAACACGCAACTCTTCGGGTTGAGTTGCGTTAATCAGCATTCTTTTCATGTTGTACCGTCGGTTTCCGGGCTGCCGGAAACGGCGTTCGGCACACACGACTTCTCACGGTCGGTGTCAGGTGCGTCAAGAGTGGTTGGCCACTCCAGTGTCCAGCAATACCGGCCAATTGGGCTGGTATCGCGACTTACGCGTCCTGCTTGCTGTGGTGACTTAATAAGCACTCAGTCAGGAGGAGGAATCAACCGGCGACTGTGGACGAGATGAAGCGTCTAAATATAAGCCTAGTGCTACACAGTCCGACGGTTGTGCATCTCCACCCTACACGTATCCCTGATAATTCGGGTGCTGCCGCGCGCAGAATCCGCAGCGGGTTGGCATTTACCGTGTTCTCCAATGGGGAGTTCACGCTCATGGCTAATAACAGGCGTTGTTTCCGAAGCATTCGCCGTGGTCTGGTACAAGACTGACTGCACTTTGTGAACTGGCCGTAAATATCGGCGCAAGAGACGAGTAATCACTCTGTTTCCTGCACTCGCTTCAGGCCTCATGTCACCTGCGCTTGTTACAATCTTGAGCCTTCCAGTGTGGCAAGAGCCCCGTAGGACGGCCTCGCGTCCTGATGAATTGCGATGGTCAGGGGCGGCAGTTTGCCGCGAGTCCTCTGTCCAGGCCGCTTTTGGCGGCGTTCGCGACTATAGCAGCAATGATTAAGTGCTTCAATTCCATAAAAAATTGTTATCATTCCCGGCATGACGACTACCGCCCCCCCGACCCCCAGCGTCCAGCTGCTTGAGGTCTCGCCGGAATATGCCGGCCAACGCATCGACAATTTTCTTCTGGCCAGGCTCAAGGGCGTGCCCAAGACCTTGATTTATCGCATTTTGCGTAAAGGCGAAGTGCGGGTGAACAAAGGCCGGATCAAGCCCGAGTACAAGCTGCAGGCCGGCGATATCATCCGGGTGCCGCCTGTGCGTGTGCCTGAGCGCGACGAGCCCGTGCCGCTGGCCCAGGGCCTGTTGCAGCGCCTTGAAGCGTCGATTGTCTTCGAAGACAACAAGCTGATCGTGATCAACAAGCCGTGTGGCATTGCGGTTCATGGCGGCAGCGGCCTGAATTTCGGGGTGATCGAAGCCTTTCGTCAGTTGCGTCCGGACGCCAAGGAGCTGGAGCTGGTCCATCGCCTGGACCGTGACACTTCCGGCCTGTTGATGATTGCCAAGAAGCGCAGCATGTTGCGCCACCTGCATACCGCCCTGCGCGGCGATGGCGTGGACAAGCGCTATATGGCCCTGGTGCGTGGCAATTGGGCATCTTCGATCAAGAGCGTGCGTGCGCCGTTGCAGAAGAGCAACCTGCGCTCCGGCGAGCGCATGGTCGAGGTGGACGAGGAGGGCAAGGAGGCGCTGACCCTGTTCAAGGTGCTACGGCGTTTTGGTGACTTTGCAACCATGGTCGAGGCTAAGCCGGTGACCGGGCGTACCCACCAGATTCGCGTGCATACCCTGCATGCGGGCCATTGCATTGCCGGTGATACCAAGTACGGCGACGAGGGTTTCTCCAAGGAGATTCGTGACCTTGGCGGCAAGCGTCTGTTCCTGCACGCCTACATGCTGACGGTGCCGTTGCCCGATGGTGGCGAATTGAAGTTGCAGGCCCCTGTCGATGAGATGTGGGCCAAGACCGTGGAGCGCCTGAGTGTCGCGCCCTGACTACAAACTGCTGATTTTTGACTGGGATGGCACCCTGTGCGATTCCATTGGTCGGATTGTCGAGTCCATGCACATGGCCTCGACCCGTTCCGGCTTCGAGCTGTGCAGCGACCTGGCGGTCAAGGGCATTATTGGTCTGGGTTTGCCGGAGGCCATTCGCACCTTGTATCCGCAGATCACTGACAGCGAGCTGGTCGCGTTTCGCGAGCATTACGCCGATCACTACATTGCCCTGGAAGCTGAGCCTTCACCCTTGTTTGAGGGTGTGGTGCAGTCCCTGGCGGCATTGCGCGAGCAGGGCTATCACCTGGCAGTGGCCACCGGCAAGGCGCGGCGCGGCCTGGATCGGGTACTCAAGGCCAATGGTTGGGAAGATTATTTCGATATCACCCGCGCCGCTGATGAAACCGCGAGCAAGCCCCATCCTTTGATGCTGGAGCAGATCATGGCGCACTGCGGGGTTTCTGCCCGCGAATCGTTGATGGTCGGTGATGCTTCGTTCGATTTGCTTATGGCGCGCAATGCTGGCATGGACAGTGTTGCGGTCAGCTACGGTGCCCAGTCCCCCGAAGCCTTGCAGGCGTACGAGCCGCGACTGACGATTGATCGGTTTTCTCAATTGCACGCCTGGCTCAACCAGGCCCATTAAGTTTTTGCTGGGGTAGATGGCATGACCGATGAGTGGAAGGCACCGAGCAAGGCCGGTGCCGACAATGGCGATGATAAAAGCTGGAAATTGCTGGAAAAGACCCTGCTGGCGGGCGTCCAGGAACAGCGTCGCGCCCGGCGCTGGGGGATCTTCTTCAAGCTCCTGACCTTTACCTACCTGATTGGCATGCTGGTGCTGTTCAGTCCCCTGGTGGACATGGAAAAAAGCGCCGTGCGCAGCGCCAACTACACCGCGCTGATCGAGGTGCGCGGGGTGATTGCCGACAAGGAGTCCGCCAGCGCCGACAATATTGTCAGCAGCCTGCGCACGGCCTTCGAGGATCCCAAGGTCAGGGGTGTGGTGCTGCGCATCAACAGTCCGGGCGGCAGTCCGGTGCAGTCGGGGTATGTCTATGACGAGATCCGTCGTCTACGCGCGCTGCATCCGGACACCAAGCTGTACGCGGTGATCTCTGACCTGGGGGCTTCGGGCGCCTATTACATTGCCAGCGCTGCCGACCAGATCTACGCCGACAAGGCCAGCCTGGTAGGTTCCATTGGTGTGACGGCGGCCGGTTACGGTTTTGTCGGTGCCATGGAGAAGCTGGGTGTCGAGCGGCGTACCTATACGTCGGGCGAGCACAAGTCGTTCCTTGACCCGTTCCAGCCGCAAAAGACTGAAGAAACCCAGTTCTGGCAGAGCGTGCTCGACACCACTCATCGCCAGTTCATTGCCAGCGTCAAGCAAGGGCGTGGTGAGCGACTCAAGGATAAAGAGCATCCGGAGTTGTTCTCCGGCTTGATCTGGTCGGGTGAGCAGGCATTGCCGTTGGGCTTGATCGACGGCCTGGGCAGTGCCAGCTCCGTGGCGCGGGATGTGATTGGCGAGAAGGAGTTGGTGGACTTCACTGTCCAGGAATCGCCGTTCGATCGCTTCTCCAAGCGGCTGGGTGCCAGTGTGGCGGAGAAGCTGGCGTTGTATATGGGCTTCCAGGGCCCGACGCTGCGCTGATCTCAGGGTCGGCATAGATCAAAATGTGGGAGCGGGCTTGCTCGCGAATGCGCAGTGTCAGTCACTGAGTGTGTATCTGGCACACCGCCTTCGCGAGCAAGCCCGCACACATTGGGTTTTGTGGTGTTCTACGGTACCTGCACATCTTCGGCCAGCAGCATATCCACCAGGCGAATCAGCGGTAGGCCGACGAGGCTGGTGGCGTCCGGCCCTTCGGTGCTCTGAAACAAGCTCACCCCCAGCCCTTCAGCCTTGAAGCTGCCAGCGCAATCGTAGGGCTGCTCGATTCGCAGGTAGCGCTCGATCTGTGCCAGGTTCAGTGGGCGCATCGTCACGGTGAAGGGGATGCAGTCCACTTGGCAATGCCCCGTTTCGCTATTGAGCAGTGCCAGGCCGGTCAGGAAACTGACTTGCCTGCCGCTGGCGGCGAGCAATTGTTCGCGGGCTTTTTCGAAGGTGTGGGGCTTGCCGATGATCTGGCCGTCGAGCGTCGCCACCTGGTCCGAGCCGATGATCAGGTGCCCTGGATGGCTGCTGGCAAGGGCGCGGGCCTTTTCCTCGGCCAGGCGCTTGACCAGCTCGACAGCAGGCTCGTTTTTGCGATGGCTTTCGTCGATATCCGGCGAGCTGCAGATGAACGGCAGGTGCAGGCGATTGAGCAGTTCCCGGCGATAAACCGAGCTGGAAGCGAGTAATAAAGGCAACATGTGGCTCTCCTCAAGGCAGTTGCGGATTCTAGCGAGCGGGCAGTCTGGCGCACAGGGCTGAATTTCCTTTGACATGGCCGGGTGCATCCCTATAATGCTGCGCCTATGTTGAATGACCCGATTCCACCTCACGTTGACCCGCGCAAATTGGCTGATCGTGGCACCACCCTCCAAGGTGAAGTGTTGCTGGCCGATTTGGAGAGACTCTGCGACCCGCTTTCCGACAATGTCGGTACGGTGCAGGCTAAATTCGTTTTTGAACGAGATGAACGTAAATCTGTGGTAATCCACAGCTTTATCGACACCGAGGTCAAAATGGTTTGCCAGCGTTGTCTTGAGCTGGTCACCCTGCCGATCCACAGCGAATGCAGTTATGCTGTGGTGAAAGAGGGTGCGAATACCCAGTCGTTGCCGAAAGGTTATGACGTGCTGGAACTGGGCGAAGATCCTTTGGATCTGCATGCACTGATCGAGGAAGAGCTTTTGCTCGCCTTGCCCATTGTGCCTGCTCATCATCCGGAAGAATGCCAGCAGCCGGCGGGGCTCGATGACGAGTCCGAACCGAGCGAGGACGAGGTAACGCGGTCCAACCCGTTCAGTGTATTGGCGCAGTTAAAGCGTGACCCAAACGTTTAGGAGTTAATCAATTATGGCTGTTCAGCAGAACAAAAAATCCCGCTCTGCCCGTGACATGCGTCGTTCGCACGATGCCCTGACGGCAAGCACTCTGTCTGTAGAAAAAACCACCGGTGAAATTCACCTGCGTCACCACGTATCGCCAGAAGGCGTATACCGTGGCCGTAAAGTGATCGACAAGGGCGCTGACGAGTAATCACTTGTCTGCTCAAGTCATCGCGATTGACGCAATGGGCGGGGACTTCGGTCCCCGCAGCATTGTTCAGGCCTGCATTGCCAGCCTGTCTGCAACGCCCTCGCTGCACCTGACCCTTGTCGGTCAACCTTCCTTACTTGAAGAACTGATTGCCAGTCATCCGGCTGTGGATCGCGCGCGCCTGACGATAATGCCGGCCAGCGAAACCATCGGCATGGACGAAAAACCGGCCCAGGCCCTGCGTGGCAAACCCGACTCTTCCATGCGCGTGGCCCTTGAGCTGCTGCGTGACGGCAAGGTCCAGGCGTGTGTCAGTGCGGGCAATACCGGGGCGCTGATGGCGTTGTCTCGTCATGTGCTGAAAACCTTGCCGGGGATTGACCGGCCTGCGATGGTCGCGGCGATCCCGACCCAGCGTGGCTATTGCCAGTTGCTGGACCTGGGGGCGAATGTCGATTGCAGTGCCGAGCACCTGCTGCACTTTGCCCTGATGGGGTCGGTGGCGGCTGAAGCGCTGGGTGTGGTGCGGCCCCGGGTCGCCTTGCTCAATATCGGCACCGAGGACATCAAGGGCAACCAGCAGGTCAAGTTGGCCGCCAGCCTGCTGCAGCAGGCGCGGGGGTTGAACTACATCGGGTTTATCGAAGGTGATGGGTTGTATCGTGGCGAGGCCGATGTGGTGGTTTGCGACGGTTTTGTCGGCAATATCCTACTCAAATCCAGTGAAGGCCTGGCTACGATGATTGCTGCTCGCATTGAGGCCTTGTTCAAGCAGGGCATCGCCTCGCGACTGGTGGGTGCCTTGGCGCTGCCGTTGATGCGGCGCCTGCAGGCCGACCTGGCTCCGGCTCGGCATAACGGTGCCAGCTTTCTCGGTTTGCAGGGCATTGTGGTAAAAAGCCACGGTTCGGCGGGTGTCCAGGGCTTTCAGAGTGCCATTGCGCGTGCCCAGATCGAGATCCAGGAGAACCTGCCGCAACGCTTGCATGGGCGTCTTGAGGATCTGTTGCCTTAGGCGAATTGGTCCGGGAATGCTTAAATGTGACCGGCCAGTTCAATTGACCATCCAATCTGTCAGTTTCTTGCGCTCCCAGCTGTGGAGCGTCAATTCACCGACGACCAGATCATTAGGGGCTTGTTACATGTCTACATCCCTCGCATTCGTCTTTCCAGGGCAGGGTTCGCAGTCCCTCGGCATGTTGGCCGAGCTGGGCGCGCAATACCCGCTAGTCCTGGAAACATTCAAGGAAGCTTCCGCTGCCTTGGGCTACGACCTTTGGGCTTTGACCCAGGACGGGCCGGAAGAACTGCTCAATCAAACCGATAAAACCCAGCCGGCCATCCTGACGGCTTCCATCGCGCTGTGGCGCGTCTGGTTGGCCGAAGGCGGCGCACGCCCGGCTTTTGTCGCCGGTCACAGCCTGGGCGAATACAGCGCCTTGGTCGCGGCAGGCAGCCTGACCCTCGCTGAGGCGGTCAAGCTGGTAGAGCGCCGTGGCCAACTGATGCAAGAAGCGGTTCCAGCCGGGCAGGGCGGCATGGCCGCTATCCTGGGCCTGGACGACGCGGTGGTGATCGAAGCCTGTGCCGAAGCGGCCCAGGGTGAAGTGGTCAGCGCGGTGAACTTCAACTCTCCTGGCCAGGTGGTGATCGCCGGCGCCAAGGCGGCAGTTGAGCGTGCCATCGAAGGCTGCAAGGCCCGTGGGGCCAAGCGCGCATTGCCGCTGCCGGTCAGCGTGCCGTCCCATTGCGAGCTGATGCGCCCGGCCGCCGAGCGTTTTGCCGAGTCCATTGCAGCCATCAACTGGCAGGTACCGCAGATCCCGCTGGTGCAAAACGTCAGCGCCGACGTGGCGCCGGACCTGGACACCCTCAAGCGCGACCTGCTGGAACAGCTGTACAAGCCGGTGCGCTGGGTTGAATCGGTCCAGACCCTGGCTGCCAAGGGCGCTACCCAACTGGTTGAGTGTGGTCCGGGCAAAGTCCTGGCCGGTCTCAACAAGCGTTGCGCCGAAGGCGTGTCGACGTCCAATCTCAATACCCCGGATGGCTTCGCAGCCGCCCGCGCCGCACTGGCCTGAACTAAGGAGAAGCCTGCATGAGTCTGCAAGGTAAAGTTGCACTGGTTACCGGCGCAAGCCGTGGCATTGGCCAGGCGATCGCCCTGGAGCTGGGTCGTCAGGGCGCGGTAGTGATCGGTACTGCGACCTCCGCCTCGGGCGCCGAGCGTATCGCCGCGACCCTGAAGGAAAATGGCGTACAGGGCACCGGTCTTGAACTCAACGTGACCAGCGATGAGTCCGTGGCTGCTGTCTTGGCCCAGATCACTGCACAGTTCGGCGCGCCGGCTATTCTGGTGAACAACGCCGGGATTACCCGCGACAACCTGATGATGCGCATGAAAGACGACGAGTGGTACGACGTGGTCGATACCAACTTGAACAGTCTGTTTCGCCTGTCCAAGGGTGTTTTGCGCGGCATGACCAAGGCGCGTTGGGGGCGAATTATCAATATTGGCTCCGTAGTGGGTGCCATGGGCAACGCAGGCCAAGTAAACTACGCCTCTGCCAAGGCCGGACTGGAAGGTTTCAGCCGTGCCCTGGCACGTGAAGTCGGCTCGCGGTCGATTACGGTCAACTCGGTAGCTCCAGGGTTTATCGATACCGATATGACCCGTGAGTTGCCTGAAGCGCAACGTGAAGCGTTGCTGACGCAAATTCCGCTGGGCCGTCTGGGCCAGGCCCAAGAGATCGCCAATGTGGTCTCTTTCCTGGCGTCTGACGGTGCGGCATACGTGACTGGGGCTACAATCCCGGTGAACGGCGGGATGTACATGAGTTAAATTGTGACGGATCGCTTCAAAAAAATGTCATACGAGCTGTCTAAAATCCGTTATAAAGCTGCAATCTATTTATAGGCAGGTGGTCGGTAGGGTACGAGGGTGAAGCTTTCAGTTGAAAAGCTGAAAAGCCTTTCTATACACTTACCCACTGGCCAGCTGCCTGAATTTGTCCATTAGGAGTTAAACAAGGTATGAGCACCATCGAAGAGCGCGTCAAGAAAATCGTCGCCGAGCAACTGGGCGTTAAAGAAGAAGAAGTGACCAACACTGCTTCCTTCGTAGAAGACCTGGGTGCCGATTCCCTTGACACCGTTGAGCTGGTGATGGCTCTGGAAGAGGAATTCGAGACCGAAATCCCGGACGAAGAAGCTGAAAAAATCACTACTGTTCAAGCTGCTATCGACTACGTTACTAGCCACCAGGCGTAATAGTTTGTAATCGTCGCTTGCTGTTATGGAAAAACCGCACTGCTGTAACGGCGTGCGGTTTTTTCTTTAGCTCTGATGAAAAATGAGCTGTGAAGCAAAGTGTCGTCATTAGAAAAAGGAGAGTGCTGTGTCGCGTAGACGCGTCGTAGTCACCGGTATGGGTATGTTGTCGCCACTGGGTACGGATGTGCCGAGCAGTTGGCAGGGCATTCTGGCTGGCCACAGTGGTATTGGTCTGATCGAGCATACGGACCTTTCTGCCTATTCCACCCGTTTTGGCGGCTCGGTAAAGGGCTTCAATGTCGAGGAATATCTCTCGATCAAGGAATCCCGAAAACTCGACCTGTTCATTCAATACGGCTTGGCGGCCGGTTTTCAGGCAGTGCGTAATGCCGGCCTGGAAGTCACCGATGCCAACCGTGATCGCATTGGCGTGGCCATGGGCTCGGGTATTGGTGGTCTGACCAATATCGAAGAAACCAGCCGCACGCTGCACGACTCCGGCCCTCGTCGAATTTCACCGTTCTTCGTCCCGGGCTCGATCATCAATATGATTTCCGGTTTCCTGTCCATCCATCTGGGTGCCCAGGGGCCTAACTATGCCATTTCCACGGCGTGCACCACGGGCACTCACTGCATCGGCATGGCGGCGCGCAATATCGCCTATGACGAAGCTGACGTGATGATCGCCGGTGGCGCCGAAATGGCCGCCTGTGGCCTGGGCATGGGCGGCTTCGGCGCGTCGCGTGCGCTGTCTACGCGCAATGACGAGCCGACCCGCGCCAGTCGTCCGTGGGACAAGGGCCGTGATGGCTTTGTGCTGTCCGACGGCGCCGGTGCCCTGGTCCTCGAAGAACTGGAGCACGCCAAGGCCCGCGGCGCGACGATCTATGCCGAGCTGATCGGTTTTGGCATGAGTGGCGATGCTTACCACATGACCTCGCCACCCGCCGACGGCGCGGGCGCTGCGCGTTGCATCAGCAATGCCCTGCGCGATGCGAAGATCAATGTCGATCAAGTGCAGTACATCAACGCCCACGGCACCTCGACGCCCACGGGTGACCTGGCGGAAGCGCAGGCCATCAAGTCGGTATTCGGTGAGCACGCCTACAAGCTGGCGGTCAGTTCCACCAAGTCCATGACCGGTCACCTGTTGGGTGCGGCAGGTGCGGTCGAAGCGATTTTCAGCGTGCTGGCGATCAAGGATCAGGTCGCGCCGCCGACCATCAACCTTGATGAGCCGGATGAGGGCTGCGACCTGAACTTCGTGCCTCACGAGCCGCAGAAAATGCCGATCGACGTGGTGTTGTCCAACTCGTTCGGCTTTGGTGGTACCAACGGTTCCCTGGTGTTCCGCCGGTTCGCCGAGTGATGCACAGCTGGGTCGACGGTCAGCCAGCGGATACCGTGCCGCTCAAAGATCGCGGCCTGGCCTACGGCGATGGTTTGTTTGAAACCATCGCGGTCAAGGCCGGGCAGCCCGTGCTGCTTGACCGCCACCTGCAACGCCTTGACGAAGGTTGCAGGCGCCTGGCGCTCACCGTCGACCAGGCACTGATCCGCCACGAGTTGCTGGCCTACGCGGCAGCCCTTGGTGACGGCGTGCTCAAGTTAATCCTCACCCGTGGCGATAGCTTGCGCGGTTATGGCATCAACCCAGGCGCCCCAGCGCGCCGTATCCTGCAAGGCAGCCCGCCTGCCACCTATCCCGAGGCTCATGGTTCATCAGGCGTACGCCTGTTTCCATGCGCCACGCGTTTGTCCGAGCAACCCTTGCTCGCCGGTCTCAAACACCTCAACCGCCTCGAACAGGTCCTGGCTCGCGCCGAGTGGCAAGATGCCGATCACGCTGAAGGATTGATGCTGGATATGTCCGGGCGCGTCATCGAAGGCGTGTTCAGCAATCTGTTCCTGGTGCATGCCGGCCAGTTGCTGACCGCCGACCTGAGCCGCTGTGGCGTGGCCGGCGTCATGCGCGCCGAGTTGTTGAGCAGGGCCGAGGCGTTGGGCATTGCCACCATCGTTGCCGATATCAGCCTTGCGCAGTTGCAGCAGGCCGATGAAGTGTTCGTCTGCAACAGCGTATATGGCATTTGGCCGGTGCTTGGATATGGGCCAATGAGCTGGTCGGCTGGGCCACTCACCCGTAAACTGCAAGGCATTGTTCGCGCGCTATTGGGTGTTTGATTTGAGACGTAAAATTGTATTGCTGCTGGAGATCGGTCTGGTCCTGGCGGGTTTGCTGCTGGGCTTTTCGGCCTGGAAGCTGGACTCGGCCTTGAAGCAGCCACTGAATCTGTCCCAGGAGCAATTGCTGGATGTAGCGACCGGCGCGACGCCTACGGGCACCTTCAACCGTCTGCAAGCGGATGGTGTACTTGAGGATGCCTTTTGGCTGCGTCTGTACTGGCGCTTCAACCTTGATGGCCAGCCGCTGCACAGTGGCGAATACCGCATGACGCCAGGCCTGACGGCCCAGGGGCTGATCGGCCTATGGCAGCGCGGTGAAGTCGTGCAGTACAGCCTGACGCTGGTGGAGGGCTGGAATTTCCGCCAGGTGCGCAGTGCGCTGGCCAAGCACGAAAAGATCGAGCAGACCCTGTCGGGCTTGAGTGACCGTGAGGTGATGGAGAAGATCGGTCATCCCGACGTGTTCCCGGAAGGGCGGTTCTTTCCTGATACCTACCGTTTTGTACGTGGTATGAGCGATGTCGAGTTCCTCAAGAAAGCCTACAACCGCCTGGACGATGTCCTTGAGCAGGAATGGAGCCGACGCGCCCCGGATGCGCCCTATACCGACCCCTACCAGGCGCTGATCATGGCATCGCTGGTCGAGAAGGAAACCGGCGTGCCTGAAGAGCGTGGGCAGATTGCCGGGGTGTTTGTACGACGCCTGAAGATCGGCATGCTGCTGCAAACCGATCCCACCGTGATCTACGGCATGGGCGAGCGCTACAACGGCAAGTTGACGCGCGCGCACCTGAAAGAAGCCACGCCCTATAACACCTACATGATCAGCGGCCTGCCGCCGACGCCGATTGCCATGGTCGGCCGCGAGGCGATCCACGCCGCGTTGAATCCGGTACCGGGCAGCAGCCTGTATTTTGTGGCCCGGGGCGATGGCAGCCACATTTTCTCCGATAGCCTGGATGCCCATAATGCGGCGGTGCGTGAGTACCAACTCAAGCGTCGCGCCGACTATCGCTCCAGCCCTGCGCCGGCTCTACCCGCGACCGTTGAGCCTGTCGCGCCTGACGCTGCGCCCGCGCAAAGCCCGCAATGACTCTGACTAAGGACTGCCTGTGACTGGCTTGTTTATTACCCTGGAAGGCCCGGAAGGCGCCGGCAAGAGTACCAACCGTGAATACCTGGCCGAACGCTTGCGGGCCGAGGGGATCGAGGTGTTGCTGACCCGCGAGCCTGGCGGCACGCCTCTGGCGGAGAAGATTCGCGAAGTGCTGCTGGCCACTGGCGATGAGGTCATGGACCCGGACACCGAACTGTTGCTGGTGTTTGCTGCCCGTGCCCAGCACTTGGCGCAAGTGATTCGCCCGGCGCTGGCCCGTGGCGCAGTGGTGATCTGCGACCGCTTCACCGATTCCACCTACGCCTATCAGGGCGCGGGCCGCGGCTTGTCCCTGGAGCGCATTGCGACCCTGGAGACTTTCGTCCAGGGCGACCTGCGCCCGCACCTGACCCTGGTCTTCGACCTGCCGGTTGATGTCGGCCTGGCCCGGGCCAGCGCCCGTGGTCGCCTGGATCGTTTCGAGCTGGAAGGCCGGGCATTTTTTGAAGCAGTGCGTGCGGCTTATCTCCAGCGTGCCGCAGCTGCACCCTCGCGCTACTGCCTGCTGGATGCCGCGCAGCCGCTGAAGCAGGTGCAGCAGGCTATCGATGCGCTGGTACCCAAACTGTTGGAGCTTTACCGTGGCTGAAGCCTACCCGTGGCAGGACAGCCTGTGGCAGCAATTGGCCGGGCGTGCCCAGCACGCCCATGCCTACCTGCTCCATGGGCCGGCAGGCATCGGCAAGCGCGCCTTGGCCGAACGCTTGATGGCACGCCTGCTGTGCCAGCGGCCGGCAGGGCTGGAGGCGTGCGGGCAATGCAAGTCGTGCCTGTTGCTCAAGGCCGGCAGCCATCCGGACAACTACGTGCTGGAACCTGAAGAAGCCGACAAGGCGATCAAGGTCGACCAGGTGCGAGACTTGGTGAGTTTTGTGGTGCAGACCGCGCAGATGGGCGGCCGCAAGGTGGTGTTGATCGAACCGGTGGAATCGATGAACATCAACGCCGCCAACGCCTTGCTCAAGAGCCTGGAAGAGCCGTCCGGCGACACCGTGCTGTTGCTGGTCAGCCACCAGTCCAGCCGTCTGCTGCCGACCATTCGCAGCCGTTGCGTGCAACAGGCCTGCCCGCTGCCGAGCGAGGCCATGAGCTTGCAGTGGCTGGGCCAGGCCTTGCCGGAGTGCAGTGAGCAAGAGCGGGTCGAATTGTTGACCCTGGCCGCCGGCTCGCCCTTGGCGGCGGTCAGCCTGCAGGCCCAGGGCGTGCGCGAGCAGCGTGCGCTGGTGGTCGACGGGGTGAAAAAACTGCTCAAGCAGGAGCAGTCGGCCACGCAACTGGCCGAAGGCTGGAAAGACGTGCCGCTGCTGCTGCTGTTTGACTGGTTTTGCGACTGGTCCAGCCTGATCCTGCGCTATCAACTGACCCAGGACGAGAACGGCCTGGGCTTGATGGACATGCGCAAGGTCGTGCAATACCTGGCGCAGAAGAGTGCCCAGGACAAGGTTTTGAACATTCAGGACTGGATCCTTGCCCAGCGCCAGAAGGTCTTGGGCAAGGCCAACCTGAACCGGGTGCTGTTGCTTGAGGCATTGCTGGTGCAATGGGTCGGGTTGCTCGGCCGACGTTGATATTCTCGGGGCCGACGGATGTCTCGTTGGCCAGACACTTCCTGTGACGCAAGTTGTAACTTCCTATGCTCGTAGATTCCCATTGCCACCTTGATCGCCTCGACCTCGTCGCTCACAACGGCTCCCTGGATGCAGCGCTCGACGCTGCGCGCCAGCGTGGCGTCGGGCACTTCCTGTGTATCGGCGTCAGCGCCGAGAATGCCGCCGACGTCAAGGCTCTGGCCGAGCGCTATGCCGATGTCGATTGCTCGGTGGGCATCCACCCCCTGGATCTCAAACCCGGCGAAGCCCCGGCCCTTGAGTGGCTGCTGGACGAGCTCAATCACCCACGGGTGGTGGCCATCGGTGAAACCGGCCTGGATTACCATTACGAGCCAGAAGCCGCCGACTTGCAGCAGGCCTCGTTCCGCCTGCACCTGCAGGCGGCGCAGCAGACCGGCAAGCCGGTGATCGTACACACCCGTGGCGCCCGGGCCGACACCCTGGCCTTGCTGCGCGAAGCGGCGCTGCCCCAGGCGGGTGTGTTGCACTGCTTTACCGAAGATTGGGAGATGGCCAAGGCGGCCCTCGACCTGGGCTTCTATATTTCCCTGTCGGGCATCGTCACCTTCCGCAACGCCGAGGCCCTGCGCGATGTAGCGCGCCAGGTGCCGGCTGACCGCCTGCTGGTGGAAACCGATTCGCCTTACCTGGCGCCAATCCCTCATCGCGGCAAGCCGAACCTGCCGGAATATGTGCGGGATGTGGCGGACTACCTGGCAATGTTGCGGGGTGAGTCGGTGGAGCGTTTTGCCGAGCAGACCACCGAAAACTTCAAGCGCCTGTTCCCTCTGGCGCACGTTGGCTGAATCCCAGGCAAAAAAAACCCGGGTTCTGGGGGGTGAATCCGGGTTAAGACCATTAGGAGTAAACAAAGGTACGCGGTCCGTTGGTACCCATATCGGTGTTTCACTTGGGGGAGATGTCACACCGACAGATGAAGTATTGATCAGTATCCCGTGCAGTCCAGTCGCATCTGATCGTTTTTTAAACAGATTTGGAATACGTGCGCTTCGCTTGAGTTCTCATTGACGGCAATACATTGCGTGAATCAGTGTTTTATTTCTGACCCGTATCGCCTGATTCGTTGGCGTGCTGTAAGTTTAGTATGTGGGTTGTTCATATAGACGTTGCCCAACGACCGCCCAGTCGGGATAATCCCTCGCACCGGGTAAAACGTTCCGTCATCGGGGCATCCCACCCTTCCAATACTGACCTCTGCAGACCTCTTTCTATGCACAAAGAACCCCGTAAGGTCCGTGAGTTTCGCCGCCGTGAGCAGGAAATTCTCGACACCGCGCTCAAATTGTTCCTCGAACAGGGTGAAGACAGCGTCACCGTCGAGATGATTGCGGATGCCGTGGGTATCGGCAAAGGCACCATCTATAAACACTTCAAGTCCAAGGCCGAGATCTATCTGCGCCTGATGCTCGACTACGAGCGTGACTTGAACGAGTTGCTGCACTCAGCTGATGTCGACAAGGACAAGGAAGCGCTGTCCCGGGCGTACTTCGAGTTTCGCATGCGTGATCCGCAGCGTTACCGCTTGTTCGACCGCCTGGAAGAGAAAGTGGTCAAGGGCCACCAGGTGCCGGAAATGGTCGAGGAGCTGCACAAGATCCGTGCCTCGAACTTCGAACGCCTGACCCTGCTGATCAAGGGCCGGATCAGCGAAGGCAAGCTGGAAGACGTGCCGCCTTATTTCCATTACTGCGCCGCCTGGGCGTTGGTGCATGGCGCCGTGGCGTTGTACCACTCGCCATTCTGGAGCAACGTGCTGGAAGATCAGGAAGGCTTCTTCCAGTTCCTGATGGACATCGGCGTGCGCATGGGCAACAAGCGCAAGCACAGCACCGACCTGCCGAACCCCGAGACGCCTGCTACATAAGGCATTCATCGGCACAATGGCGTGCTGATTTACTGCCGTATGTGGTAACCCAGGAATATACTCAGGCAAGGACCTTGCTAAAATCTGATTTATAAGTCAGGTTTTAGCGCGCCCGAATTATCCTCTGCCGGAGTGATCCATGATCGTTGATCGTCAAGGCAGGCGTTTTCGCAATTTGCGGATCAGCCTGACCTCAGCCTGCAATTATGCCTGTACCTACTGCGTGCCCAACGGCAAGCGGCTGGTGGCTGCGCAGGACGAACTCTCGGCTGAGGCCATGGCCCGTGGCGTGGCCTACCTGATCGAGGCGGCCGGTATTGATCGCCTGCGCATTACTGGCGGCGAGCCGCTGGTCAGCCCCAAGCTCGAAACCTTCATGCAGGCCGTCGGGCAGATGGGCTTGAGCGATATCAGCCTGACCACCAATGGCCAGTTACTGGCGCGCAAGTTGCCCTTGCTGGTGGATGCCGGAATCCGCCGTATCAATGTGTCCCTCGACACCCTCGATGCCGATGCCTTTCGTGGGATCGCCCGTGGTGGCGACTTGGCTACAGTCCTCGATGGCATGGACCAGGCGCGTGCGGCGGGGATCAAGATCAAGGTCAATATGGTGCCGCTACGCGGGCAGAACCTCGATCAGGTCATGCCGCTGCTGGAGTATTGCCTGGCGCGCGGCTATGAGCTGCGTTTTATCGAGTTGATGCGCATGGGCCACCTGGCCAGTGACTCCAACGCCTTCCTGCAGCAATTCGTCAGCCTGCAACAACTGTTGAGCCTGATTGGCGACCATCACGAATACTTGCAGGCCGACGCCCCGGTAGATGCCACGGCCGTGCGCTATGAAATTCCCGGCCAGGGCTTTTTCGGCGTGATCGCCAATGAAAGCGTGCCATTTTGCCGAACCTGTTCGCGCCTGCGCCTTTCCTCCACCGGCTGGCTGCACGGCTGCTTGTCTTCGAGCAACCGCCATTACGTCGGCGACCTGTTGGACAAACCACGTCACCAAGCTTTGCCTGCGTTGCAGCGCCTGCTGGTCAAGGCCTTGGGCGACAAGCAGGAAGTGGCATTTTCGGGCGGCGCTACGGTGATGAAGATTATTGGCGGCTGACACCTAGCTATAAGCTTGCAGCTGCTTCTATGGCCCAAAATCTGCATCTCGTGCCCATTCGCCGGTTTTCCGTCACCGGCTTCTGGAGGATAGGATGCGTAGTCTGGTTTTGTTGCTGGCGTCGTTCGCGCTGGGTGGCTGCATGACAGTCAGCGATATGGCCGAAGGCACTCGCTATCAGATGAGCGATGCCGGTTTGCTGGATCATAGCGACACCCGTCGTTCCAACTCGGTTCGCATACAGCCCGATTCCTTTGTGTTTATCGCCCAGGGCGCATTCACGCCGCCGGGCAGTGCCTATCCGCGTCCCAATGTGGTGGCCGAAGAAGCCTTCAACGGTTTTATCGAATACTTCCCCATGGTCCGCCGCGCCCGTGCCCCGGAAGGCCTGGAGCAAGCCATGGCCGAGGCCCGTGAAGTCGGGGCGCATTACCTGTTGTACACGCGGTTCGCCAAGGCCGATGATCGCATTGGCAATGCCGATGAGTGGGCGGATCAGGAGGCCCTTGATCGGCTGGGAGTGGACAGCGGGGTTATCCAGATCATGTTGATCGAGACCAGCACCCAGTATTTGATCGATACTGCACGGATTCGCAGTCGTGGCGGTTTACTGACGTTCCACGACAATAAGCCCGAAGATCTGCTTGGCCCACCGTTGCGGCAGTACGCCCGCACCTTGCTGGGCATGAGCGACCAGTAATTCAAAGGAGAACAGCATGACGGGTTCGGCCAAGGCCAATGATTTGTTGGCACAGTTGCCCAAGGGCAAGGGACCGGCACCGGTTCACCTGTGGAACCCGGATTTCTGTGGTGATATCGACATGCGCATCGCCCGTGATGGCACCTGGTATTACCTGGGCACGCCTATCGGGCGCAAACCGATGGTCAAGCTGTTCTCCAATATCATCCGCCGCGATGGCGATGATTACTTCTTGATCACGCCGGTGGAAAAGGTCGGGATCAAGGTGGATGACGCGCCCTTTGTGGCGGTGATGCTGGAGGTCGAAGGGCAGGGTGAGAGCCAGCTGCTGCGGTTTACTTCCAATGTCGATGATCCGATCGAGGCCGGCCCGGCGCATCCGCTGCGGGTGGTGATCGACGCACACACCCAGGAACCTTCGCCCTACGTGCTGGTGCGCAACAACCTTGAGGCGCTGGTCCATCGCAACGTGTTCTACCAGTTGGTGGAGCTGGCGGTGACGCGCCTGATCGACGGCCAGCGTTGGCTGGGGGTTTGGAGTGGCGGGGTGTTCTTCCCGATCGGCCTGGAACCCGAGGGCTGATCCCGGCTATAGGGTTGAACGACACACCGCCATCGCTGGCAAGCCGGCTCTGCGTCTGTCGGTTGGTGGCTCAAGGCTGCTTCGGCGCACCGGGCAGGTTGTCATCGTTGCCGCTTGGGGTGGCATTCTTGCCTGGGCCGATCTTGCCGTTCTCGACATCGGTGCCCAGGCCCTGACGGTTGCCGTCATTGCCCTGGGTGCGAGGGTCAGCGCCGTCCTGGATGATGGCACCGCCATTGGTGTCCAGGCCGGTGCCCATGGAGTTCTTGGTTTCTTCGGTTGCCGGGTTGGGTGGGCTGCCAATCGGGTCGGTCTTGCCGGTGGAGTGGTCGGATGCGGCAAAGCTGCCAAGCGAAAACGCAGACAGCAAACCGGTGAGGGCAAGGGCAGTCATTTTGCGAGTATTCATGGTGGAGCCTCCATAGAAATAAGGTCCTTACCTTCTATTGGTCAGCCCACCTTTGTGGTTGGTGCCTGGGTCGCGACGAACGGTGTCAGGTCACCTGCAGGATTTTGTTTTGCGAAACCCGGCGCCAGATCAGGCGCGCCACCGTGATCAACCAATTGAGCAGGGCGATCCCCAGGACACTGGCCAGCAGGGTCGGCATGCCTTGCTCGACGATCAGCTTGCCTGCCAGCAGCGGAAACCCGAACACGCCGATAAAGTACGACAGGCTGAACAACAGCAAGGCCTGGGGCATGCTGGCACTCGGCGCTTCGTTGGCGGCCAGGCCGTTGATCACCGAATAGGTCAGGCCGTAACCCACCCCCAAGGTCATGGCCGCCAGCAAGTAGCTGAAGCTGTCATGTACGCCGACGCTGAACATCAGGATCGACACCATCATCAATCCGGACAATACACAGGCTGACCAATAGGCGTCGCGCCTGACCACCACGCTGGCAATCAGCAAGCGACTGGTAATGGCTGCCCCCATGAAGCCAAGAAAGAACCACGAATAATCCAGCCCACGGCTTGCCGCATAACTGGTCTGGAAACTCGACAGCCCACCAAACACGCAGCCGCCCAGGCCCACCATGATGATTGCGAATACCGCCTTGGACCCGAGTACCTGCCGGGTGCTGGCCCAGGAGATTTTCGAGACGGTGCCGGCGCCCAGCAGGTTGGGTTGCTGCTTGAAATGGCTGCCCAGGCGCCAGAAGATCAGCACGCCCGCCAGGCTGGCGAGGGCTGCGATGTAGAACGCGGTTTCAAGGGGCAGGCCCAAAGAGCTGGCCACTCGCCCCAGCAAGGGCCCCGAACCGATGCCGGTCATCATGCTGCCCGACAGCCAGGCAAAATACTTGGCCCTTTGGCTGGGCTCCACCAGCATCGCCACAATGATCGGGCCCAGGGTATAGAACACGCCCCAGCCCAGCCCGAGTGCCAGGCCGAACAGCATCAGGCCCTGGCCAAAGCCCGGCGTCAGGGCAAAACCCAGGCAGGCCGTCACCAACAGCATCCCCAGGCAGGCAATCGAGCGCGCGGCACCCAGGGCGTCGGCCAGGTGCCCGGACGCCATTACCGCGATAAACGTACTGAGCATTGCCATGGCGATCACGCTACCGGCGTCGTGCTCGTTGCCGCCTCTGGAATCGATCAGCAGCGACAATAAAAACGTCGAGCCATACGACAGTGATAACAGGTAGCTGGCAAGGCAGAGCAGGGCGAAGAGTTTTCCGTCAACCGAAGCAGTGGGGCGCATGGGCAAGCCTGGGAGTCTGTTGGATTTATGACGGACTTTTTACCACGCACCACCGTGTGGTTTGTTCTGTGGTTACTGGTGCCAGCATTGCTGGGCAGCGGAGTAACCGCGTGCATAAAACCCTGCAAGCGGTCATCAAAGCGCCTTAGTATGTGTCCTTTCTTTTTTAGCAGCAGGCCTGTTCATGACCATCGAGATTCGTCCCGCCGTGCCCAGCGATGCTGCGCAGATCCTGACCTTCATCACGGAGCTGGCCGAGTACGAAAAAGCCCGCCACGAAGTGATCGCCAGCGTGGTGGATATCGAGCGCAGCCTGTTCAGTGAAGGCGCTACCGCCCATGGCCTGATCTGCCTGCGTGATGGCTTGCCGATCGGTTTTGCGGTGTTCTTCTTCAGCTATTCCACTTGGCTTGGCAGCAACTGCCTGTACCTGGAAGACCTGTACATCAACCCGGAACAGCGTGGCGGCGGGGCGGGCAAGAAATTGCTGCGCCACCTGGCGAAGATTGCCTACGACAATGGCTGTGGGCGCTTCGAATGGAGCGTGCTGGACTGGAACGAGCCGGCCATTGCGTTCTACAAATCCATCGGTGCCCAGCCCCAGGAAGAATGGGTGCGCTACCGCATGGAAGGCGATGCGTTGCGTGAGTTTGCCCAGGGCTGAGATCGGCCCTGTCTTGAGGCCCGGCATTTGCCATAATGGCCGCCGCTTTCGTACGACACATAGGCTCCCGACATGCAGGAAAACGCCCCAACGCCCGTCAAAGATCCTGCCCCCACGGGCACCCAGACCCTGTTGCGCGGCCTGGGCGTGGTGCAGGCGGTGGCTAGCGGTGCGCGGGATCTCAAGGAGATTGCCCGGCGCATCGGCACCACCCGCAGCACCACGCACCGCCTGGCCAGTTGCCTGGTGGACGAGCGCTACCTGCGGGTGGTGCCGCAAGTCGGCTATCTGTTGGGGCCGAAGTTGATCGAATTGGGCTTCCAGGCCCGGGAAGAACTGCCGCTGGTGACGCTGGCGATGCCTTATCTGGATGAGTTGTCGGCGCTGACTGGCGACACCATCCACCTGGCGATCCGTGAATACGACGATGTGCTGTACCTGCACAAGAACCCTGGGCGCAATGGCCCGGAAATGCGTTCGCGGGTCGGCCATCGCATGCCCCTGGCACGCACCGGGATCGGCAAGGCCTTGTTGCTCGATGATACGCAAGAGGAATGGCAGCGCCTGTATCAGGCCAGCTTGCCGGTAGGCGGGAAAAACCTGCACTGGCCGCAGCACCCGGAACAATCCTGGGAGCAGTTCGAGCAACGCATGCACGACTATGTCGCGGGCGGCTATGCGTTCGACCTGGAAGACAACGAACCATCGATCCGCTGTGTGGCCGCACCCGTGCGCGATGCCAGCCGGCGGATTGTCGCCGGCATCAGCATCGCCAGTACGGTGCCCTACATGCCGCTGGAAAAAATGGCCGAGCTGATTCCTGTGGTCAAACAGGTCGCAGCACGGCTGTCAGCGGAGTTGGGGGCGAAGGCCTGATCAAGCCTTCAGGGTGGTCATGTCGATCACGAAGCGGTACTTCACGTCGCCAGCAATCATGCGGGCATAGGCTTCGTTGATCTGGCGGATATCGAGCATTTCGATGTCGCAGGTAATGCCATGCTCGGCGCAGAAATCCAGGACTTCCTGGGTTTCGGCAATGCCGCCGATCAGTGAGCCGGCCAGCACTTTACGGCCCAGCACCAGCTTGGCGGCGTTGACCGGAGGGTCTACCGGCTCGATCAAACCCACCAGGATATGCACGCCGTCAAAGCGCAGGGTATCGAGGTAGGGGTTGAGGTCGTGCTGCACCGGGATGGTGTCGAGCAGGAAATCGAAATGCCCGGCGGCGGCTTTCATCTGCTCGGCATCGGTGGACACGATCACATGATCGGCGCCCTGGCGACGGCCTTCTTCAGCCTTGCTCGCCGAGCGGGTGAACAGCGTCACTTCGGCGCCCATGGCCTTGGCAAACTTGATGCCCATATGGCCCAGGCCGCCCATGCCAAGGATCCCGACTTTATCACCCGCCTTGACCCCGTAGTGCTTGAGCGGCGAGTAGGTGGTGATGCCCGCACAGAGGATCGGTGCGGCGCTGGCCAGGTCGAGCTTGGCCGGAATCTTCACCACAAAGTGCTCGCTGACCACGATGCTGTCGGAGTAGCCGCCCATGGTGTTGCTGCCGTCCACGCGATCCGGGGTGGCATAGGTCATGGTCGGGCCTTCGAGGCAGTATTGCTCCAGGTCCGACTTGCACGCTTCGCAGTGGCGACATGAGTCCACCATGCAGCCCACGCCGACCAGGTCGCCGACTTTATGCGCGGTGACGCTGGCGCCGACGGCCGTGACCTTGCCGACAATCTCATGGCCCGGCATCAGCGGGTAGACGGCGATGCCCCATTCGTTGCGCGCCTGGTGGATGTCGGAGTGGCAGACGCCGCAGTAGAGAATCTCGATCGCCACGTCATCGGCCCGCGGGCTGCGGCGCTCGAACGACATGGGGGCGAGGGGAGTGGTGGCCGACTGGGCGGCGTAACCGATGGCGGTATACATGGTGAAAACCTCGCAAAAGCTTGGACGGGAGAGGTGGCGAATTCTGCGCGTGGACCCGGTGGGCGAACATGGCAAATGCTCCGAGTCTTATGCCTAAAGCTCCGAAGGAGCAGCCAAAAGCAGCAAGCTTCAAGCGCCAAGCTATAAACTCCACACTCTTTTGCAGCGTGTGGCTTGAAGCTTGTCCCGCTGCATCCGGTCGTGAATTTCCCGAGAACTGCTTTTATGTTGTTGACCCGCCATCTTGATGCCAACGCCACGCTGGTTGCCTTGATTGAGCAGCTCACGCCCTGCGACGGTTTCTCCCCGACTCACCTGGCGGGCGTGCAGGTGTTGCGCGCCAGTTGCGACGTGGCGCGCGGGCCGCAGATCTACGAACCCAGCCTGATGTTCGTGGCCCAGGGCAGCAAGGTCGCCTACCTGGGGCCCCGGACGCTGGAGTATGGCGCCGGGCATTACCTGATCCAGGCGATGCCGGTGCCCTTTGAATGCGAGACGTTTGCCATGGCCGCCGATGCCCCGCTGTACGGGGTGACTGTGGGGATTGACCGGGTGGTGTTGGGCGAGTTGGTGATGGCTATGGGCATGCAGGCCGGGCCACCGCCGACAGCGCAGACCCTGGAGTCGATGAGTTCGGTGGTGCTCGATGACGCGATGCGCGGTGCCGTGGAGCGGCTGTTGCAGTGCCTGCACGATCCACTGGAAAGTCGGATCATGGGACCGGCGCGGGTGCGGGAATTGTTGTTCACCGCGCTGCGTGGGCCCCAGGCCGATGTGCTGCGCGCGCTGGTGGAACAGCAGGGGCAGTTTTCGCGGATTGCCACGTCATTGAACCACCTGCATGCCCATTACGCCGAGCCGCTGAACATCGAGACCCTGGCTGGGTATGCGCATATGAGCGCGTCGACCTTTCATGAGCACTTCAAGCGCTGCACCTTGTTGTCGCCGGTGCAGTACCTCAAGCGCTTGCGATTGCTCAAGGCCCAGCAGTTGTTGCTGGTCGAAGGCATGGGCGTGGCGCAGGCGGCGCATAACGTGGGGTATCAGAGTACGTCGCAGTTCAGTCGCGAATATAAGCGCTACTTCCTGCGCAACCCTGGCGAAGAGCGCGCCGCATAAATCCCGTAGATACCTCTATCCAAATGTGGGAGCGGGCTTGCTCGCGAAGGCGGTGTGTCAGTTAACTATTATTAACCTGATACACCGCCTTCGCGAGCAAGCCCGCTCCCACTATAAAAAAGGCTCTCCAGTGGAGAGCCTCGTGTTCAAGCAGATGACTTACATGTTCGGGTAAGTCGGCCCGCCCGCGCCTTCCGGCGTCACCCAGGTGATGTTCTGCGAAGGGTCCTTGATGTCACAGGTCTTACAGTGCACGCAGTTCTGGGCGTTGATCTGGAAGCGCTTCTCGCCGTCTTCCTGGGTGATGACTTCGTACACGCCAGCCGGGCAGTAGCGCTGCGCCGGTTCATCGTAGAGCGGCAGGTTGGTGCCGATCGGGATGCTCGGGTCCTTGAGTTTCAAGTGGCACGGCTGTTCTTCTTCATGGTTGGTGCTGGAGAGGAACACCGAGCTCAGCTTGTCGAAGCTCAACTTGCCGTCGGGTTTGGGGTAGTCGATCTTCTGGCTGTCCTTGGCCAGCTTGAGGCAGGCGTAGTCCGGCTTGGTGTCATGCAGGGTGAACGGCATTTTGCCGCCGAGGATGTTCTGGTCGAACCAGTTGAAGCCAGCACCGATGATCGGGCCGAACTTGTGCATCGCCGGGCCGAAGTTGCGGGTGGCGAACAGTTCTTCGTAGAGCCAGCTGGCTTTGAAGCTGTCGACGTAGGCGGTCAGTTCATCGCCGCCTTCGGACTCGGCGAACAGGCGATCAGCCACGGCGTCGGCGGCGAGCATGCCGGACTTCATTGCGGTGTGGCTGCCCTTGATCTTGGCCACGTTCATGGTGCCCAGGTCGCAACCGATCAAGGCGCCGCCTTTGAATATCATCTTCGGCAGCGAGTTGATGCCGCCCTTGGCCAGGGCGCGCGCGCCGTAGCTGATGCGCTTGCCGCCTTCCAGATATTGGGCCAGCACCGGGTGATGCTTGAGGCGCTGGAACTCATCGAATGGCGACAGGAAGGTATTGCTGTAGGACAGGTCGACGATCAGGCCGACCACCACCTGGTTGTTTTCCAAGTGATAGAGGAACGAACCACCGGTGTTCTCGTTGCTCATGATGTCCAGCGGCCAGCCGGCGGTGTGGACCACCAGGCCTGGCTGATGCTTGGCCGGGTCGATTTCCCAGATTTCCTTGAGGCCGATACCGTAGTGCTGCACGTCGGCGTCGCTGTCCAGGTTGAAGCGCTGGATCAGTTGCTTGCCCAGGTGCCCACGGCAGCCTTCGGCGAACAGCGTGTACTTGCCGCGCAGTTCCATGCCCGGGGTGTACAGGCCGTCTTTTGGGTGGCCTTCACGGTCGACACCGAGGTCGCCAGTGATGATCCCGCGTACTACGCCGTTCTCGTCGAACAGCACTTCCTGGGCGGCGAAGCCTGGGTAGATTTCTACGCCCAGGTTCTCGGCCTGCTGGGCCAGCCAGCGGCACAGGTTGCCCAGGGAGATGATGTAGTTGCCTTCGTTGTGCATGGTCTTGGGCACAAAGAAGTCTGGAACCTTGGTGGAGCTGTCGCTGCTGCGCAGTACATAGATGTCGTCGCGCACCACGGGAGTGTTGAGCGGGGCGCCAAGTTCTTTCCAGTCCGGGAACAATTCATTCAGGGCGCGTGGTTCAAACACGGCACCGGACAGGATGTGTGCGCCGACTTCGGAGCCTTTTTCGACCACGCAGACGCTGATTTCCTTACCGGCTTCGGCGGCCTTCTGCTTCAGTCGGCAGGCGGCAGACAGGCCCGACGGCCCTGCGCCGACGATGACCACGTCGAATTCCATGTATTCGCGTTCCACAGGCTATCTCCTACTCAAGGCTCAACAGTTTTTTTTCTAATGGGTGGAGGTTCGGTGTTTTATCTGTCGTCATCTGCGTAAATTTCTTACGAAGGGCAGGGGACGACCCACCTTTCTCTCTGGGTGGCGCATTATATCTACACCACTCTCAGCGTCCAATACAAACGTTTGTTTGAATTGCCCGCGCGCTAGATAAATCAAAGCAGCGCGGCTTATATCTGACCATTTTGCTGTATTGACCGGAAAAGGCGTTCCGGTCAATATACGGTCGGTTTTGCGCTTCCCGTAGGCGGACTGCCGGTTTCAAGGCCACGTCCAAAGACAAGGCACTGCTCCATGCAGGTTGACGCGCACGTAATGCTGGTGCGCAGTTTACACGTTGCGACGATGAATGACTTGTCAGTCACCCCTGACGAACGGTCTTTATTATTGAGTACGTGCAACGTTATCTGTCATGACGGCCTGCGTTTTTAGAGGTGCCCTTGTGCGCCGTTGAGCATCTACCGCCAGGTTTATCCGGGCGGCTTCCTTTTCACCGGAGAGTAACGAGGAATCCATGAAGGTTCTTGTAGCTGTCAAACGCGTTGTCGATTACAACGTGAAAGTTCGCGTCAAGGCGGACAATTCCGGCGTCGATCTGG
>NZ_JAHIDY010000032.1:0-71130 GCF_018732265.1 Pseudomonas sp. TAE6080 | reverse complement strand
GATTAAATTCCGAAACCCCAATTGCGAAAGCAGTTGGGGTTTTGTTTTGGGCGGTCGGAAATTACCTGCGTATAGCCGTTGGTTCACCCCGACAAATTTGCACAGTTATTTCTGAGCCAGAACACTAGAATAGACACCTGATCATTTTAGACTTAGAGCCCTATATGTCCGACCCGGTTGATACCCCCCAGGTGTCCGACCTACCGCTGGAGGACCTGGTTGCCTGCCACGAGTGCGACTTGCTGATGCGTAAGCCAGAGCTTGCGCACGGTGAAAAGGCCCTGTGCCCACGCTGTGGTTATGAGATGTACGCCCACCGCTACAATGTCGTCGAGCGCAGCCTGGCCTTGGTGATCGCGGCGTTATTGCTGTACATCCCGGCGAACTTTCTACCCATCATGCAGCTCAATCTACTCGGGCAGACTGCAGAAGACACAGTCTGGAGTGGCGTAGTCGCCCTGTTCAACACCGGCATGCAAGGCGTCGCCTTGGTGGTGTTCCTGTGCAGCATGGGCATTCCGTTGCTCAAGCTGCTGTGCCAACTGGCGGTGTTGCTCAGTATTCGCTGGAACGTAGGTCGCAGCTATGGCCTATTGCTATACCGCATTTATCACCATATGCGCGATTGGGGGATGCTTGAGGTCTACCTGATGGGTGTGCTGGTCGCGATCGTGAAACTGGCCGGCATGGCATCCCTGAGCATAGGCCTGGGATTGGCCTGCTTTGTCAGTCTGTTAATGGTTCAGGTTCTGTTGGAGGTTGTCATGTCACCTCATCAGATCTGGCAAGCGTTGTCAGGGGAGGACGAACATGCGGGCGATTGATGCAGGCATTCTGATATGTGGCGAATGTCACGAACTCAACAGGCAGGACCCGGATACCGACGAGCAAACCTGCACCCGTTGCGGCGCATTGGTCCACGCTCGTCGTCCGAACAGCTTGACCCGCACCTGGGCTTTACTGATTACCGCTGCGATTCTGTACATTCCGGCCAACCTGTTGCCTATCATGACGATCAACTCTATGGGGCAGGGTGCCCCGAGCACCATCATGGCCGGCGTGATCGATCTGGTGCATTACGGCATGTTCCCAATTGCCACTGTCGTGTTTGTGGCCAGTATTCTTGTGCCAACCTTCAAGCTGGTGGGCCTCGCGTTGTTACTGCTCTCGGTACAACGCCACCAGCCGCTTTCTGCCCGACAACGCATTATCATGTACCGCTTTATCGAATTTATCGGTCGCTGGTCCATGCTGGATATCTTCGTGATCGCCATTCTGGTGGCGGTCGTAAATTTTGGGCGACTTGCCAGTATCGAGGCCAATCTCGGTGCCGTGGCGTTCGCCAGTGTGGTGATTTTGACGATGCTTGCCGCAGTAACTTTCGATCCCCGACTGATTTGGGATAACACGGAGTCGGACGACGACCATGACTGATTTGCCAAAGGCTAAAACCCGCCCCGCTTCGAACTGGTCGGCCATTTGGGTACTGCCGTTGATCGCCCTGGTGATCGGTGGCTGGCTCGGATGGCGTGCCTACACCCAGACGGGCATCGAGATCCAGGTTCGCTTTGAGAGCGGTGAAGGCATCCAGGTCAACAAGACCGAAGTGGTCTACAAAGGCATGCCCGTGGGCAAGGTCACGACCCTGGCCCTGGATGACGAGGGCAGTAATCGCGGGGTGATTGCCACCATCGAGATGAACAAGGATGTCGAGCAGTACCTCAAGGCCAATACGCGCTTCTGGCTGGTCAAGCCAAGCGTCAGCCTGGCCGGGATCACGGGCCTGGAAACCCTGGTCTCGGGCAATTACATTGCTGCCAGCCCCGGCGACGGCGAGCCCACGCGCAAGTTCAAGGCGCTCTCCGAAGAGCCACCTTTATCCGACGCCAAGCCCGGCCTGCACCTGACCGTCAAGGCCGAGCGGCTCGGCTCGCTCGACCGTGGCAGCCCGGTGTTCTACAAACAGATCCAGGTCGGCCAGGTCAAAAGCTACCTGCTGTCCGCTGATCAGAACACCGTCGAGGTAAAGATCTATATCGAGCCGACCTACGCCAACCTGGTGCGCAAACATACGCGCTTCTGGAATGCCAGCGGCATCAGCATCGACGCCAACCTGTCCGGGGTCAAAGTGCGCAGTGAGTCCCTGGCGAGCATTGTCGCCGGTGGTATCGCCTTCGCCACGCCGGAGAATCGCAAAGACAGCCCGCCCACTGACCCGAGCCTGCCGTTCCGCCTATACGAAGACTTCGATGCCGCCGCAGCGGGCATCCGCGTCAAGGTCAAGCTCAGTGACTTCGAGGGCTTGCAGGCCGGTCGCACGCCCGTGATGTACAAAGGCATCCAGGTCGGCAGCCTCAAGGCCCTCAAGGTCGACTCGGACCTGTCCAGCGCCAGTGCCGACCTGACCCTCGACCCATTGGCCGAGGATTACCTGGTAGAAGGCACCCAGTTCTGGGTGGTCAAGCCGTCCATTTCCCTGGCGGGCATCACTGGCCTGGAAGCGTTGGTAAAGGGTAACTACATTGCCATCCGCCCCGGCGACAAAGGCGCCAGCCCGCAACGCGAGTTTGTCGCCAGGCCCAAGGCGCCACCGCTGGACCTGCGCTCCCCAGGCTTGCACCTGGTCCTGCTCACCGAGAGCCTCGGCTCCCTGGAGGTCGGCAGCCCGATCCTCTACAAGCAGGTCAAGGTTGGTTCGGTACAGAGCTATCAGTTCTCGCGCAAGCGCAAGCAACTGGTGATCGGCGTGCATATCGAGAAGGAATACGAAGGCCTGGTCAATGGCTCCACACGATTCTGGAACGCCAGTGGCGTGACTCTGACCGGCGGCATCACCGGTGGCATCCAGGTCAAAAGCGAGTCCCTGCAAAGCCTGATGGCCGGTGGTATCGCCTTTGAAACCCCAGAGCCAAATGTGCCGCTGAGAAATCGCATTCCGCGTTTCCGCCTGTTTGCCGATCACGAAGCCTCCAGCCAACGTGGCACCCTGATCACCATCAAGGTGGACCGCGCCGACGGCCTGCGCACCGATACGCCGATTCGCTTCAAAGGCCTGGACGTAGGCAAGATTGAAAGCGTCGACCTGAGCGCTGACATGCAGTCGGTGATGCTCAGCGCACGTATCACTGAGGTCCCTGAGCGGATCGCCCGTGCCGGCAGCCAGTTCTGGGTGGTCAAGCCCGAGTTGGGGCTGATGAAAACCGCCAACCTGGAAACCCTGGTCACTGGCCAGTACCTCGAGGTTCTGCCCGCGGTGAAAAGCACCGGCCCGCAAAAGAACTTCGTGGCCCTGGCCCAACCACCAGAAACCAACGTGCAGGAAGCCGGCTTGAGCCTGGTACTCAGCGCCGCCCGTCGTGGTTCGTTGAAAGTCGGTGTGCCAGTCACCTACCGTGAAGTCACCGTGGGCAAGGTTACGGGTTACGAGCTGGGCAAGACCGCTGATCGCGTGCTGATCCATGTGCTGATCGAGCCCAAGTACGCACCGCTGGTTCGCGGTGGCAGCCGCTTCTGGAACAGCAGTGGCTTCGGTCTGGACTTCGGCCTGTTCAAAGGCGCGACGGTGCGCACCGAGTCTTTGGAAACCCTGATTCAGGGCGGGATCGCCTTTGCCACTCCGGACGGCGAGCGCATGGGCAACCCGGCGCTACCTGAGCAGACGTTCCCGCTGTTCGACAAGTTCGAAGACGAGTGGTTGATCTGGGCGCCGAAGATTCCCCTGGGTAAATAAATCCAGGCGCCGCAAAAAAGGCCGCGATCCAATAGATCGCGGCCTTTTTGCATTTCAGTACAGCCGATCAGACCTCATCCAACTCCGGCTCATCCGCCTGCACATTCACCGTCGCCTTCACCACATCATGGCGACGGATGTACTTCCAGTCCGCCTCATCAATGTAGATCCCGTTCGGCCCGCTGCCGCCTTCCAGGTCGATCGCCACCTGGGCGGAAACCTGCGGCTTCACGCTGGCCAGGATCGGCACGAAGCCTAGTTGCAGGCTGGTCTCCAGCAAGGCTGCCTGGTTCTTCTCGTCGATATCCGCCGCCTCATCGAGGTAGTACGGCAGGCGCACGCGACCGGCCTGGTCGCGGTCCATCAAGTGCAGCAACAAGTACATGTTGGTCAGCGCCTTGATGGTCATGGTGGTGCCATTGGATGCAGCACCGTCGATATCGGTATGAATCACCGGCTGGCCATTGACCTTGGTAATCTCGAACGCCAACTCGAAAAGATCCTTGAGCCCTAACTGGTTATGGTTGGCAGCCACCAGGCGCGCCAGGTATTCCTTGGCCTCTTCGTTCTTGTTGTCCTGCTCGGCGCTTTGGCTGAGGTCGAATACCGACAGGGTCTCGCCTTCCTCATACTGACCGGCACTGTGGATGATCTGGTCGATATGCTTGAGCGCTTCCTTGTTTGGCGCGAGCACGATACGGAAGCTCTGCAGGTTGGACACTTGGCGCTTGTTGATCTCGCGGTTGAACAGTGCCAACTGGTGCTCAAGGCTGTCGTAGTCACTGCGAATGTTGCGCAACGTCCGCGCGATATCGGTAACGGCTGCGCGACGCGCCTTGCCCAGGGTCAGGGCCTCATCGGTGCGGTGCGCGTAGGCGTTGATCAACAGGTGCAGGCGACGCTCCATATCGTCTTCGCTGTCGAACTTGGCCACACCCTTGAGGCGCACCTGGGCATACAGGGCTTCGATCTGGCCATCGGCGCGCTGCAAGCCCTGCCAGCTGTCCTGATAATCGTTGAGCAGCGGCAGCAGGTTATCCATGGAATCGTCGACCGGATCCATGAACGGCGTGCCGAACGGCAAGTCGGCCGGCAGCAACTGGCGACGGCGCAGCGCGTCATCCAAAGTGCGTTGCTTGGCTTCCATGTCGCCGATCTGCCGGCCGACCAGTTGCAGCTTGGCCGACAGTTGCTGGACGCGCTCGGTAAAGGCGTCGCTGGAGCGTTTCAACTCGTCCTGCGCAGCTTCCATCTGCGCCAGGTTCTCCAGCTTCTCGCCTTCCTCGGCGCTCAGGGTCTGGCTGCGGCGGAAGTCTTCCAGGGCTTTCTGTGCATCCAGTACCTGCTGGTACAGCGCTTCAGTCTGGGTCTTGCTCGCCGCCCGGTCAGAGGCCACGGCTTGCTGGGTCTTGAGTTGCTTGAGTTCTTTTTCCAGGCGCTCTTTCTGGTCGCGCAATGCCGCACGATCGGCCAGGGCCTGCAATGCCGGTGGCTCGATGTGCGAGATGTCGATGGACAGCCCCGGCACTTCAAAGCGCTCGCCGGTGAAGCCATCAAGGATCAGTTCCAGGGATTTTACCCACTGGCCGTCTTCATCCAGGGTGATGCCATGTTCGCCCAGTGGCAGGCTGAACAGCGAACTGTTGAACAGGCGCATCAGACGCTCGACGTCCTGCTGTGAGAATTCTTCCCGCAGTTTGGCGTAGCTGTTGTTGTCGGCGTGATCGAGTTGCTGCTTGACCGACTTCAGGCGTTTTTCCAGGTCGCGCAGGCGCTCATCCAGATCCTCGGCGCTGAACTGTCGCGACTGCGCCAGGGCGCCGGCCAGTTCGTCGTGGGCATCCTTGGCCGCCAGCAGTTGCTGCTCCAGGACCTTGACGTCATCGACCAGCGCAAAGCGATGCTTGAGCACCGACAGCTCGCCCAGCCAGCGTTGAATACCGCTGATTTCCCGCTCCAGGCGCATCAGTTCCTGGGTGCCACCGCGCTGATCGTTCTGCAGTGCATCCTGCTCGTTGCGGTAATGTTCAGCCTGGATCGTCAGCTCTTCCTTACGCGCACTGGCGTAGTCCGACCAGGTGCCCAGCAGCGAATCGAGCAATGGCGACAAACGGTGCAGTTTGCCGCGCAGGACTTCCCGCTGCTTGACCCCGTTGGAAAGCGCTTCCACCAGAGGGCCCGCAGCGACCAGGGAGTTGTAGTCCTGCTCCATGCGCCGCACATCGCGGAAGGCTTCTTCGCACGCGGCAATGTAATCCACACTGCCAGAGCGCAGGCTGTGCTCGAACGCATCAAGGAACAGTTGCTTGAGCTTGGCCGCAGTGATTTCGCGCATGTGCAGCAGGTTGATAAACAGCGCGCGGAAGGTCTTCAGGCTCTGCTCGCTGGTGGAGCGCAGCGGAATCAGGGTCAGGTCCAGCGGGATCGAAGTATGGCCGCCCACCAGCAAGCGTCGCAGTTCATCGGGCTTGAGCTCATAGGCTTTCAGGCCTTCGCGCTCTAGGTTGGTGAACAGCTCTTTCTGGCGCAGGCAGGTGTCGTTCTTCTGATAGTGGGCCAGGTCCAGCTTGCCGGCGTAGGCAAAGAACTGGTGACCGAAACCGCCGCCCGGGCCGCGGCCGACCACGCCGATCACGTGGGGGCCATGGGGCAGGGACACTTCGACGAGGATGTAGCTGGTGTCGGTGGCAAAGTAGAAGCGTCGCGACTGTTCCAGGGTGTACTTGCCGAAGCTCATGTCCGACATGCGCGCCAGGATCGGGAACTGCAAGGCGTTGATCGAAGCCGATTTACCGAGGTTGTTCGCGCCATACACCGACAGCGGCTCTTCCAGTGGGAACAGGCCCAGGCTGTAGCCGGCGGTATTCAATAGGGCGAAGCGGCGAATGCCGTAGCGTTCCTTGCTCATGCATCGGTCTCCTGTTCTTCGGCAATGGCACGGGCCAGGGCGTCTTCTTCGCTGTCATCAGCAAAGTCACTGAGGTCCAGCGGGTCATCGGTCCGCAGCAGTTTTTCATCGCTGTCTTCATCGATGATCACTGGCGCCGGCAACGGCAGCACGCTGTGCACACTGGCCGCCAGGTCGCGGTCGGCCTGGACCGACAGGCACACGTCGAGGAAACGGTGCATCGGCGGCAGGAAGCGGTAGACGCCATTATCTTCACTGGCAAAGCCGAGCTGGGTCATGCGGCGCATGATTTTTTCTTCCAGCTCTTCCTGGGTCTGCACTTCGGCCTGGATAAACAGGTCGCGGTATTTCTCCAGCAAGGAGGGCAACTCATCGCGGCCCAGGCTGCCACCATCCAGCACGGCAATCGGGTCGCGGCCCTGGTCGGCCAGGTGTTCGACGATGATGAAGGTGAACAGTGCCAGGCGCTGTGCGGTCTTGTTGACCTGGGCGGCAGCGACGGCGGTGTCCGGCACGAAGTAGTAGAAACCACGGGTATCGCACACCAGCTCAAAGCCCAGGGCCTTGAACAGCGTGCGGTACTGGTCCTGGAAGTTCGACAGTTGTGCGTACAGCTCCGGGTCGCGGCGGCTGACGTGGTAACCCTTGAACAGCTCGCGAAAGATCGGCGCCAGCTGGGACAGTTCGGATAGATCAAGATGCATAGGGTGTGCTCGCAGAATTCTCGGCTACGTCGGTGCTGGCCGGGAGCAGGGCGAATGAGCGCAGGCTGACCTGGTGCTCGTGAGTATGGTAATCCTGGCGTTCCAGGCGCTCGCGCTTGAAACGCTTCTCCCGCGACAGGCGCGAGAACCAGTACAGCAACTCGTCGGTGGCTCCGTCCGGTTCCTGCTCCAGCAGCCAGGTCATCAGGTCCGGCATCGGCAGGGCGTCTTCGCAACGCTCCAGCATCTCCTTGACCGTACGCGGCGCACGTTGGGCTTCGCCCTTGTGGGATTTGTGGGCCTTGGGGAAACGCGCAGGTTTTGGTTCGAAGTTCGCCAGGGCATACACATAGGCCTCCACCTGGCTGGCACTGCCGAGGAAGGTACTTTGCGGCCGGGTAAACATTGGCATCGCCGCTTGCGGCACGGCGTCCAGGCCCTTGCGCCGGATCGCCGACAGGGCCAGCGCCGCGCCACGGGTCACGGCGTTGTGCCGGCGTGCTTCTTCACGCAGCGGCAGCAGCAGTTCCCGGGCATGACGCAAGGTCAACTGGGCGCTGGTCTGCATTTCGAGGATGCGCGCGTGGGTGCGCAGCAACATGTCGTCATCCACCAGGTGGCCCAGGCGCTGCTGCTCGGTGAGCATGCGCAGCAGCACGTTTTCCACCTTGCGTACGCCTTGCTCGAAGGCGCCGTCGGCGTTCACCAGTTGAATCATCGGCTCGACGTACTCGTCCCAGGTCGCCAGGACCTCGGCATAGCGCTGGCGCAACGGGATCTGCCGGTCGCTGGTCTTGGCGCGGTCGGCCACGGCCGCGAGGGCCTGTTCGTCGTTGGCGAGTTTTTTCAGCACGTCACGCACGCGCATGTCCAACAGCCGCAGTTGGCGGGCCAGGTCATGGCCGTCGCGGATGTCGAAGGCGTCCTGGATATAGCCGGCCAGGCGCTCAAGATGGCGCAGGTAGGCTTCGATTTCCAGGCACAGGCCTAGCCGGTGCTCCTTGCGAAGATAGGCCAGGAAGTCATGGATCTGCGCATTGAGCTCGAAACGGTTCGGGCTCTTGGCGACAGGCACCAGGATATCCAGGCGAATCCACACGTCCAGCAGGCTGGTGATGTCCTGTGGCGTGCTGTCCAGTTGTTGGGCCGCCAGTTGCGCGCGCAACTCGCCAAGGCTCAGGGTGCCTTGGTCAAAGTGTTCGCACAGTGGCTCAAGCAGGGCCCAGTGTTCGGCGAGGGCGCGCAAGACGCGCTTGGGTTCGATCATCGGAATGGCCGGCTGGTTGGCGAATTAAAAGCAGCGATTGTACTGCATCAGGCGCGGGATTTATCCACAGCCGGTCAGGGCGCGTTCGCGATGGGGGGTCAGGAATGCAGAGAAAAGCATCAACGGTGGGCGATCGTTGCCGAAGGGCGGTAGAATCGGCGCTCTTTAGTTATCCACAAGTGGCCGAGCCTTGCTTATCGAGTCCCGACGTCGCGCTTACTTGACCGCCATGCAGGTGGTCAACTGGCTGCCGCGCACCGAATTGCCCTTTGCCGCACCGTCGCGGCCCGAACTGCTGCAAGCGCTGGAACCGTTCGAGCCGTTCGACGCTTCGGGCGAGGAAGCGGCGGCGCCGGTTGCGGTAGTCAAGCCTGCGGCTGAAGCGCCCGTGCGCCCATCGGAGCGGGTCAAGATCGAAGTGCCGCGCCCGTCCACGGCGCCCAAGGTCGCGGCAGTGACCGATGATGCCCCGGCGCCGGTCGCCAAGGCCCCGGTCGTACCGCCACCGCGCTTTGCCCTGCAACTGTTGCGGGCCGGGCGCTGTTTGTTGTTGGTGGAGTTGCCGACCGGCGAGCGTTTCCAGGCCCGCGACCCTGCCTATCTGCTGCTCAAGGACATGCTGCGCGCCGCCGGCCTGCCCGACAGCCCGCAGATCGTCGGCGAGCCGGTGCGCTGGCCGCTGCTGGTGCGCGGCAATATGGACCAGGGCCCGGACGCCGCGCGTGACTTCGTGCAAGGTTTTGTCTCGGCGCGCCTGGAAGATGAACCTTGTGTCTGCCTGTGGCTGATCGGCTTGCCTGCCGTGCGGTTTGCCGGTGAGGCCAATGCCGAGGCCTGGTACCGCGAGCTGCAGGTCGACGGCCTGGGCTCGGTCTGGGCCTTGCCGGGCCTGGAATTATTAATGGAAGAGCCACAGCGTAAGGCTGATGTCTGGCAAGCCATGCGCCGGCTGATGGCGCGCTGGAAAACAACCGATGAGTGAGGCTTTATCCTTCCGCCCGATGATCGAGGCTGACCTCGATGCCGTGCTGAAAATCGAATACGCGGCGTTCAGCCATCCCTGGACCCGTGGCATCTTTCTCGACGGGCTGGGCAAGTACCAGATCTGGCTGATGTTCGAAGGCGAGCAGCAGGTAGGCCACGGCGTAGTGCAGATCATCCTCGATGAAGCGCATTTGCTGAACATCACCGTCAAACCGGAAAACCAGGGCCGTGGCCTGGGCCTGGCATTGCTGGAACACCTGATGTCCCGGGCGTATGCCGCCAGCGCGCGGGAATGCTTCCTGGAAGTGCGCGACAGCAATACCGGCGCATTCCGCCTGTATGAGCGCTACGGCTTCAACGAAATCGGCCGCCGTCGCGACTACTACCCGGTCGCGGGTGGGCGCGAAGACGCAGTGGTCATGGCCTGCACCCTGGTCGACTGAAACAGCATCCCCTGTAGACAGGGCTTGTGTGGGAACGGGCTGTTTTTATCGTCACCTTCAGCCTTTTTGGCGTCGTAATTGCTCATGCTGTCGGGGTTATAGTGTGCCTATCTACCCCCGAGCGTGACCTCGACGGGTGGTCGTCTGTCATACCTGCGCATGATTCCTGAGGCTGACCTGATGAACGAACTACAAGACCTGCTTGATAACAACGAACGCTGGGCGGATGCGATCAAACAGGAAGATCCCGAATTTTTCGCCAAGCTCGCCCGCCAGCAGACCCCGGAATACCTGTGGATCGGCTGTTCGGACGCACGGGTGCCGGCCAACGAGATCGTCGGCATGTTGCCTGGCGACCTGTTTGTACACCGCAATGTGGCCAATGTGGTGTTGCACACCGACCTCAACTGCCTGTCGGTGATCCAGTACGCCGTTGATGTGCTCAAGGTCAAACATATCCTGGTCACCGGCCACTACGGCTGCGGCGGCGTGCGTGCCTCGATGCAGGACCGCCAGTTCGGCCTGATCGACGGTTGGCTGCGTTCGATCCGCGACCTGTACTACGAGAACCGCGAAGTGCTGGCCCAGTTGCCCACCGAAGAAGAACGCGTCGATCGCCTGTGTGAACTCAATGTCATCCAGCAGGTGGCCAATGTCGGTCACACCAGCATTGTGCAGAACGCCTGGCACCGTGGGCAGAGCCTGTCGATCCACGGTTGCATCTACGGGATCAAGGACGGTCGCTGGAAAAGCCTCAACGCCACCATCACCGGGTTTGAGCAACTGCCGCCGCAATACCGTCTGCGCCCAATAGAAGCCATTTAATAGCGCTTGCGCTGGCGCCACTGTTCCATGAACAACTGACCCTCGGCGTTCAAGGGCTCTTTCATGCCGGTGATCCAGCCCCGGCAGTTCCCGGCGCCGCAGCGGCATGGGAACTGCTGGTGCAGCACGTCTTCGGTGGTGGCGTAATCCATTGTCAGCAGGGTGCCGGGGCGGATGGCCTGGATCGACCATAGCTCCAGCTCGCTGATGTCGAGAAACACATTCGGATCGCACGAATGCAGGAGCAGGCCGCTGAACCACGGATCGTACAAGTGGATACGTGAAGACACTTGCAGCGTATGCAAGCGCCGCTCACCCAGGGCGTGCCCGGAGATCCTGGCGATGCGCACGCGGCTGTCGAAGGCGACCTTGGCCTTGATCCCTGTTTCGCGACCGTTCCTGGTGCGTACCACCTCGAAGTGTCGGGGCGAGGGGTAGCCGTTTTTGGCCAGCAGGGTTGCGAACGGATAAAGACAGTCACTCGCAGCAACTGGCACCTCTTCCATGACCTGGGTTTTCATAGGACTCCTTGTCGGGCTGCATCGACCTCCTGGTGGTGATATGACTGCCAGTCGTACAGCAAATGGGCACGACCCAAGGTTTACGCAAGTGGACGCCGATATCTACTGTCAAATCTGACAGTGAATGTCGGCGTTTTTTGTGTAGAGCCAATGGCGCGATTAAAGGGCGGGCGCGGCGACAGAGGCTTCTGGCATGGGGCTTTTCAGGCGCTTGAGTTGAGTCCTGACCGACGGGGTCGTGCATTTTTCCTTGGCCTGATCAGGGGATAACTCGCGAACCGAGGTGTAGAACAGTTCGCAGGTCTGCTCGTTGCGCGTTACCTGCCAGGTCTTCATGCAGCCCTTGAGCAACACATTGGGGTCGCTGGCGGGTTTCTGGCCCATCCCGGCCTGCCAGCAGGCTGCGCTCAAGTCCTGGGCCATGACTTTCAAGCCGGCCTCGTCGGCTTTCTGTTCGTCACCGTCGTAGCTGTCCGGGTTGGCGGCGTACCAGATGTAACTGGGGTGATTGGCCCCCAGTACCGCGACTTTGCTGTCTGGCACCGGGTTGATCTGCGCCAGGCCCAGGACCCCGACGGTTTGCCCGTATTGTTGCTTGATCCAACTGCGCACCGGCGCGCCAAAGGCCACCATCGGCAGTGAACCACTGGGGTGCAGGCTCAGCTCCCTGACGATACGTGTCTGGTACTCGGTGAAATACCCGTAGACACCTTCCAGGTCCTTGCCGGCCGATGAGGGCGCGGCAATCGGCGCAATATCGATGATGGTCTGGTATTCCGGGGTCTGGGTCGCGGGTATCCCGTTGGCGGTCAGTAACGTCGCCCAACGGTCGGTGGTGGCTGATTCCAGGTAGTCCTGGTAATGGGTCAGGGAATAATCCGGTGGGAAATGCATCAACTCGATGCTCTTGCGGTTTTCCAGGGCCATGCCCAGCGGCAGGAACAGGTACCAGCTAAATTGCCACTTGCCATCACGGTTCAGCCGGCTGGCGCCCTGGTAGGCCAGGTCAGCGGTGTTCAGCAGCGAGGTCAAGGATTGGCCATAGCCATCGGGTACGCCGGTAAAGTGGGCAAGCACCTTATCCTCGTTGGTCTTCACACTGACGCGGGCCCGGCTGTAGCCGTCGCGCTGCAAACTCTGGTTGAGGTAATGCTCAACCGTCTGTTCCAGGGTCCATGGGCGAAAGCAGATCACACTGCAATTGTTGGGGTAGGCGAACAATTGCGTGACCCGTTGCGCGGTGCCCAGGTCGAGCTCGACATCGGCTTGTAAGACCGTGCTCACAGTAAGTGCGACAAAGGTGAAGGACAGCCTGGTCAATTTAAACATGTGTGTTTCCTTGTCAGCTAAAGCCCGTCTGCGCGGGATGAATGCCTACCCTCACACAGTAGCGGCTGACCGGGAAAATGCGTCGGGAAATGCGGTTTTTTGCAGGAATTGATCGCCTCGCAATATCCTGAAGTGGAACATGTTGCTCTGGTTATTCGTGGATTTGCAATTAGGCTTGAGGTGGTTGCAATACTTTTGAGTATTTAACATAGGCTGCGAAGCCGGAGTGCTTGATGGCTTCCACAGCCTCTATAGAAAGTTGATGCTTTCAGATTTTGCTACAGAATTAGCCTTTAAACGTTGTAACAGGTCTGAAAAGGTTTTTGTTAGGGTTTGACTCTGCAAATATTATTCTTCCAGCCGGCTGGCCGAAAGCGGGTTTGAATTGTTTGAATTTTCTTAGCTGAGGGTTTTGCTGTTGTCTAGCATCTTGGATATTGCCAGTGTCGGCGCTGTTTTGAGGTGTGGGCATAGTAGCTGTAGGCGCGATATTCATTGGGATGACTCCAGTAACAGTTCTAAATGATTTAGTAGTGGTCTCTTAGTAAGGTTGAAGATTGTTTGTTACTACTAAGAGACACCAACCGTTAGGTGGTTTTTCAGTAATGCTGGGTTCCCACCTTGAAACATTCAGAGGGACTAAAGGCGCTCAATGTTGATGGCCGCACCCGTCACAACAACAGGTGCAGCTCCCAACGGTTAAGGCATCACCGGCGGCATGTACTTCAACGTCGTCCCCAACGCCCACAGCAAAAACAGCACCAGTGGCGTATGCACCAGCAACTGCACAAACGAAAACCCGATCAAGTCCCGCGCCTTCAAGCCCAATACCCCCAGCAACGGCAGCATATAGAACGGGTTGATCAGGTTCGGCAGGGCCTCGGCGGCGTTGTAGATCTGCACGGCCCAGCCCAGGTGATATTGCAGGTCATTGGCCACTTGCATCACATACGGTGCTTCGATGATCCACTTGCCACCGCCCGAGGGGATAAAGAACCCCAGTACCGCCGAGTACACGCCCATCAGCAGCGCATAGGTGTCGTGGGAGGCAATGGAAGTGAAAAAGGTCGAGATATGGTGGGCCAGGGTCTGGCCGTCACCGCCCTTGACCACGGTCATCAGCGCCGCGATGGAGCCGTACAGCGGGAACTGGATCAACACCCCGGTGGTGGTCGGCACTGCGCGGGTGACCGCGTCGAGGAAGCTGCGCGGGCGCCAGTGCAGCAAGGCGCCGACCATGATGAACAGGAAGTTATAGGTGTTGAGCCCCGAAATCGCGCTGATCGCAGGTTTGGTCGAGAACTCGTGGAACAGCCAGCCGGCGGCCAGCAGCGCCAGCAGGATGGTCAGCAATGGGCTGTGTTCCAGCCATTCCCCCGGGCGGCTTGGCGGTTGTGGCTTGGGCAGGTTGAATGCCGGGTCCACGCCGCAAGCCTTGGCGTCACGCGCCGAATTGGGGCCCGGCGCGGTGACATAGGCGATGATCAGCGATACCACGATCAGCGCCAGCAGCAGCACGCCCGATTGCCACAGAAAGATGGTGTCGGTGAAGGGGATGGTCCCGGTGATTGCCAGGATCGACGGCGGCAAGCTGGCCGGGTTGGCCTGCAATTGTGCAGCCGATGACGACAGCCCCAGCGCCCAGACGGCACCCAGGCCCAGGTAGGCCGCCGCGCCAGCGGCGCGATAGTCCATGCGCAAATCCGTGCGCCGGGCCAGGGCCCGCACCAGCAGCCCGCCGAACACCAGGGACAGGCCCCAGTTGAGCAGCGAGGCAACCATCGAGATCAGTGCCACCCACGCCACGGCCGAGCGGCCGTTTTTCGGGATGCGCGCCAGGCGGTCGATCAACTTCACGGCGGGCGGCGAGCTGGCGACCACATAGCCACCAATCACCACAAAGGCCATTTGCATGGTGAATGGGATCAGGCTCCAGAAACCATCGCCAAAGGCCTTGGCGGCGTCGGTCGGTGCCGCGCCCATGCCCAATGCCGCCACGGCGACAATGATCACGGCGAGGGCGGCAAACACCCAGGAGTCAGGAAACCAGCGTTCGGCAAAGTTCGAGCAACGCAGGGCAAAGCGGGCATAGCGGCTTTCTTCGATAGGATCGGCCACGTTATTTACCTCTTGTATTTATTATGGGGCGGATTGCAGGCATCTTGGCCCAAGGCCATTTATTTGGGAATGTTGTTATTTTCATGGATCAATGAGTAAAACGAATATATCCGCGGCGATTGCCAGGACCCGGCCCAGCTCATAACCTGCACGCCTTTTCGTTTGTCTGCCGAGTTTCTCCATGACTGCCAGCACTTATCCACAGGCGCAGCGTTTCTCCCGCTCCGACTACAAAACCCTGGGCCTGGCCGCCTTGGGCGGTGCCCTGGAAATCTACGACTTCATCATCTTCGTCTTTTTTGCCCTGACCCTGAGCCAGTTGTTCTTCCCTCCGGAAATGCCCGAGTGGCTGCGCCTGCTGCAGAGTTTCGGGATTTTCGTCACCGGCTACCTGGCGCGACCACTGGGCGGCATCCTGATGGCGCACTTTGCCGATCACTTGGGGCGCAAGCGGGTGTTCAGCCTGAGCATCCTGATGATGGCGTTGCCGTGCCTGCTGATCGGGATCATGCCGACCTACGCGCAAATCGGCTATTTCGCGCCACTGATCCTACTGGCACTGCGGGTGTTGCAGGGCGCGGCGGTGGGCGGTGAAGTGCCCAGCGCCTGGGTCTTCGTCGCCGAGCACGCCCCCGCCAACCATCGCGGTTATGCCTTGGGGTTCCTGCAAGCCGGGCTGACCTTCGGTTACCTGCTGGGGGCATTGACGGCGACCTTGCTGGCGCAGATGTTCACCGCTGAACAAATCCTCGACTACGCCTGGCGTTTTCCGTTTCTGTTGGGCGGCGTGTTTGGCGTGATTGGTGTCTGGCTGCGCCGTTGGCTCAGCGAAACCCCAGTATTCCTGGCCATGCAGGCACGCCGCCAGGCCGACGCCGAACTGCCGTTGCGCACGGTATTGCGCGACCATCGGCAAGCGCTGTTGCCGGCCATGCTCCTGACCTGCGTGCTGACCTCGGCGGTGGTGGTGCTGGTCGTGATCACCCCGACCATGATGCAGAAAACCTTCGGCATGAGCCCCAGCCACACCTTCGCCCTGAGCGCATTGGGCATCGTCTTCCTGAATATCGGCTGCGTGCTCGCCGGTCTGTTGGTGGATCGCATCGGCGCCTGGCGCGCGGTGCTGGTCTACAGCCTGCTGTTGCCGGTCGGTATCGCCGTGCTCTACGCCAGCCTGATCGCCGGCGGCGTGTGGCTGGGTGCGGCATATGCCGTTGCCGGGTTGAGTTGCGGGGTGGTGGGCGCAGTGCCATCGGTGATGGTCAGCCTGTTTCCGGCGCAGATCCGTGTGTCGGGGATTTCCTTTACCTACAACATTGCCTACGCGCTGTGGGCGAGCACTACACCGCTGATGCTGATTGCATTAATGCCCACCAGCCCGTGGATTTGCGTCGGGTATTGCGTGGTGATGGGCGCGGTCGGTGTGGCCAGCGCAGTGCGGTTTGCCAATCGACCTGTTTTTTAAAGCCACCGCCTTACAAGTGTGGGAGCGGGCTTGCTCGCGAAAGCGGTGGATCAGTGACATTGATGTTGGCTGGTACACCGCTTTCGCGAGCAAGCCCGCTCCCACAAGGGGCGATCGGTTAACACTTTGATGGCCGAACCATGACAATAATGAAATCCATACCGAAGGTTTCCATTTATCGCTCTATGATCAGCGCACATCCCCCCCCCCTTGAGGACATTCCATGAGCGCAGGACACAGCCACGCCACCGTACGCGCAGGCCACGAACGCAAGTTATGGCTGGCCCTGGGGCTGACCGGCAGCTTCATGATTGCCGAAGTGATCGGCGCCTTTGTCACCGGCAGCCTGGCGCTGTTGTCCGACGCCGCGCACATGATGACCGACACCCTGGCCCTGGCCATCTCCCTGGTGGCAATCCAGGTCGCCAAGCGCGCCGCTGACCGCAAACGCACCTTTGGTTATGCCCGTTTCGAGATCCTGGCGGCCGCGTTCAATGCGCTGTTGTTGTTCGTGGTGGCGTTCTACATCCTCTATGAGGCTTACCAGCGCTTGCAGGCACCGGCCGAAATCCAGTCCACCGGCATGCTGGTGATTGCCGTGCTGGGGCTGATCGTCAACCTGATTTCCATGCGCCTGCTCAGCGCCGCCAGCGATGAAAGCCTGAACGTCAAGGGTGCCTACCTGGAAGTCTGGAGCGATATGCTCGGTTCCATCGGCGTGATCCTGGCGGCGGTGGTGATCATGCTCACCGGCTGGGCCTGGGTCGACTCGGTGGTAGCCGCTGCGATTGGTTTCTGGGTGTTGCCAAGAACCTGGACGCTGCTCAAGGAAAGCATGAACGTGCTGCTGCAAGGTGTGCCGGACGGTATTGATATCGACGCGGTGGAGCAGGCTATCTGCGCTGTGCCTGGGGTCAAGGAGGTGCACGACCTGCATGTCTGGGCCCTGACCAGCGGTAAAAACGTGCTGAGCACCCATCTGGTAGCGGACCCGGCACTGGGCAGCGAACAACAGATCCTGGCCCAGGTGACAGAGTTGCTGCATGAACAATTCGATATTTCCCACGTCACCCTCCAGATCGAAGGCGAGGGTTTTCATCAGGAACCGATCGCGCACTGACCGCTATTCGCGGTCTTCCAACACATAACCAACCCCGCGCAAGGTGTGGATCAACTTGCGCTCGAAGGGGTCATCGATCTTCGCGCGCAGGCGGCGGATCGAGACCTCGACCACGTTGGTGTCGCAATCGAAGTTCATGTCCCACACAAACGAGATGATTTGCGTGCGCGACAGCACCACGCCGCTCTGGCGCATCAGCAAGTGCAGCAACGCAAACTCCTTGGTGGTCAGGTCAATGCGCTGGTTGCCGCGAAAGGCCCGGTGGCGGCCCTGGTCCAGTTCCAGGTCGCCCACCCGCAGTACGTCCGGCACGGCGGCCTCGACACTGCGGCGCATCAGGGTGCGGACCCTGGCCAGCAGTTCGGGAAATTCGAAAGGCTTGACCAGGTAGTCATCGGCGCCCAGTTCCAGGCCCTTGATCTTGTCGGCCAGGCGCCCTTGTGCGGTCAACATCATGATGCGGGTGTTGCTGGTCTGGCGGATCCGCTGCAGCACATCCCAACCGTCCATCAGTGGCAGGTTCACATCCAGAATCACCAGTTCATAGGTGTGCTGCCTGGACAGGTGCAAGCCGTCGGCACCGCTGGCCGCGCAGTCCACCACGTAGCCACTTTCGCTCAGTCCCTGATGCAAGTAATCGGCAGTTTTCAGTTCATCTTCGATAACCAGGATTCGCATGTCGAGCGCGCCTCGGGGCAGGGGAAAGTATCAGCAAGTTGCCGCGAAGGTTAAAGCAAAAGCCCGTGCCAGAGCCTTTGCTAACGGATTTGTAATGTTCTGGCCACCCCTCTGATAAGTGGCGAAAGTTACATTGCCCCTGCTTGGATTTATCCGCCAACTCATGGGTGTGGAACGCTTGCTATGCCAACGTTTTTAAGAACAATTGTGTGCTCCGTCATGGGGGTGTTGGCGATGGCCCAAGTGGCAAGCGCCAATACCCTGACCCTCGAATCGGCCCTGAAAAGTGCCTTTGCCGACAACCCGGACCTGGCCGCCGCGCAATGGGAAATCGACATCGCCCAGGGCGGTCGGCAGCAGGCCGGGCTGATCCCCAATCCGGTGGCCTCCTGGGACGCCGAAGACACCCGCCGCAGCACCCGCACCACCACCCTCAAGCTGACCCAGACCCTGGAGCTGGGCGGCAAGCGTGGGGCGCGGATTGATGTGGCTTCGCGGGCACAAGACGCGGCCGCCCAGGAGCTGGAGCAGCGCCGCAACCTGTTGCGGGCCGAGGTCATCGATGGCTTTTATGGCGCCCTGCGGGCCCAGGAACGCCTGGAGCTGGCCCAGCGTTCAGTCGCGCTGGCCGAGCGCGGGCTGGTGGTTGCCAATGGCCGAGTCACGGCGGGCAAGTCGTCGCCGGTCGAAGCCACCCGCGCGCAGGTACAGCTCTCGGAAATCCGCCTGGAGCGCAGCCGTGCCGAAATCGGCGTGACCGATGCCTATCGCCGACTGGCGGCGATCACCGGCAACGCCAATACCGATTTCCAGCGCGTCGAGGCTGGCGCTTCAGCCATTCCGGCATTGCCGTCCAGCACACAGCTGCTGGCGCGCCTGGAAAACACCGCCGAACTGCGCCTGGCTGAACTGCAAATCCAGCAGCGTGAAGCCGGGTTGGGCCTGGAAAAGGCCCAGCGGATTCCCGACCTCGACGTGTCCATCGGCAGCCAGTACGACGCCAGCGTCCGCGAGCGCGTCAACCTGGTGGGCGTGTCGATGCCGATCCCGCTGTTCAACCGCAACCAGGGCAATGTATTGGCCGCCAGCCGCCGTGCCGACCAGGCGCGCGACCTGCGCAACGCCACCGAACTGCGCCTGCGCACTGAAACCCGCCAGGCCCTGGACCTGTGGTCGACCGCAAACAGTGAAGTGCGTGCCTTCAACCAAGTGATCCTGCCCGCCGCCCAAAGTGCGGTGGACAGCGCCACCCGTGGCTTTGAGATGGGCAAGTTCAACTTCCTCGATGTGCTCGACGCCCAGCGCACCTTGATCGCAGCCCGCACCCAATACCTCGCCGCACTCGCCCAGGCCACCGACGCCTGGGTGCGCATCGAACGGATTTACGGCGACCTCGCCCGCATTTGATCTTTCAGGAGTTCCCCATGAACAAACAACAAGGCCTGGCTCTGGCCGTCGCAGTGGCCATTGCCCTTGGGGCGATGGTGTTTTGGCCGGCTACCAGCGTTGCACCCTCGGCACCGGCACCTGCAGCGAGCGTTGAAACGCCGGCGGAGGAGGAGGAAGAGGGCGCGCTGGTGCTCAATGAGCAGCAGATCCAGGCTGCTGGTATTCAACTGGCCAAGGCTCAGCCCCGGCAAATCAGCACGTTGCTGTCGTTGCCGGGCGAGGTGCGCTTCGATGAGGACCGCACCTCCCACATCGTGCCGCGTGCGGCGGGCGTGGTGGAGTCGGTCAAGGTCAACCTCGGGCAGACAGTGAAGCAGGGTGAGCTGTTGGCGGTGATCGCCAGCCAGCAGATTTCTGATCAGCGCAGTGAGTTGGCGGCCAGCGAGCGCCGGGTCGAACTGGCTCGCACCACCTTCCAGCGCGAGCGTCAGTTATGGCAGGACAAGATATCTGCCGAGCAGGATTACCTGCTGGCGCGCCAGACCCTGCAAGAAGCCGAGATCGCCCTGAACAACGCGCGGCAAAAGATGAACGCCCTGAGTGGCAGCGCGGTCCTGGCCGGCGGCAATCGCTATGAATTGCGTGCGCCGTTTGCTGGCGTGGTGGTGGAAAAGCACTTGGGCGTCGGCGAGGTGGTGAGTGAGACCAGCGCCGCCTTTACCTTGTCGGACCTGTCCCAGGTGTGGGTCACGTTTGGTGTGTTCCCCAAGGATCTGAACAAGGTCCAGGTCGGCAAACCGGTGAAGGTCAGCTCCGCGGAAATGGGCACCGACGTGATGGGCACCGTGGCCTATGTCGGCAACTTGCTGGGTGAGCAGACGCGTACCGCAACGGTGCGGGTCAGCGTGACCAACCCCGACGATTCCTGGCGCCCCGGGTTGTTCGTGGCGGTGCAGGTGGCCACGGATACTTACTCGGCGGCAGTCACCGTGCCGGTGGAGGCGATCCAGACTGTGGAAGACAAGCCGTCGCTGTTTGTGCGCACCGCCGAAGGTTTCATCACCCGCCACGTTGAGCTGGGTGTCAGTGAAAACGGCTTTGTCGAAGTGCGCCAGGGCCTGGAGGCCGGTGCACAGGTGGCGACCGTTGGCAGCTTCGTCCTCAAGTCCGAGCTGGGCAAGGCTTCGGCCGAGCACGCCCATTGATCCTGCGAGTGATTCCCCATGTTTGAACGTCTGATTCAATTTGCCATCGAGCAGCGCATCATCGTGCTGCTGGCGGTGTTGTTGATGGCCGGTGTCGGCATCGCCAGCTACCAGAAACTACCCATCGACGCAGTGCCGGATATCACAAACGTCCAGGTGCAGATCAACTCGGCGGCGGCCGGTTTTTCACCGCTGGAAACCGAACAGCGCATCACCTTTCCCATTGAAACCGCGATGGCCGGCTTGCCAGGCTTGCAGCAGACCCGTTCGCTGTCGCGTTCGGGGCTGTCCCAGGTCACGGTGATCTTCAAGGACGGCACCGACCTGTTCTTCGCCCGGCAACTGGTCAACGAACGCTTGCAGGTGGCCCGCGAGCAGTTGCCGGACGGTATTGAAACGGCGATGGGGCCGATTTCCACGGGCCTTGGGGAAATTTTCCTGTGGACCGTGGAAGCTGAAGACGGCGCACGCAAGGAAGATGGCTCGGCCTACACGCCAACGGACCTGCGGGTGATCCAGGACTGGATCATCAAGCCGCAGTTGCGCAACGTGCCCGGCGTGGCCGAGATCAATACCATTGGTGGTTTCGCCAAGGAATACCAGGTCGCCCCGGACCCCAAGCGCCTGGCGGCCTACAACCTGACCTTGAACGACCTGGTGACGGCGCTGGAGCGTAACAATGCCAACGTCGGCGCCGGTTATATCGAGCGCAGTGGCGAACAGTTGCTGATCCGTGCGCCGGGGCAAGTGGCGTCCATCGACGACATTGCCAATATCGTCATCAACACTGTCGACGGTACGCCGATCCGCGTGCGCAATGTGGCCCAGGTCGATATCGGCCGTGAGTTGCGCACCGGCGCGGCCACCGAAAATGGCCGTGAAGTGGTGCTCGGCACGGTGTTTATGTTGATCGGCGAAAACAGCCGCACCGTGTCCCAGGCCGTGGCGAAAAAACTCGAAGAGATCAACCGCTCCCTGCCTGAGGGCGTGGTGGCGGTCACGGTTTACGACCGCACTAACCTTGTAGAAAAAGCCATCGCCACCGTGAAGAAAAACCTCTTCGAAGGTGCGCTGCTGGTGATCGTGATTCTGTTCCTGTTCCTGGGCAATATCCGCGCGGCGCTGATCACCGCGATGGTGATCCCGCTGGCGATGTTGTTCACCTTTACCGGGATGTTCACCAACAAAGTCAGCGCCAACCTGATGAGCCTTGGCGCGCTGGATTTCGGGATTATCGTCGATGGCGCGGTGGTGATCGTGGAGAACTCCATCCGTCGCCTGGCCCATGCCCAGCACCGCCATGGTCGTCTGCTGACGCGCAGCGAACGCCTGCACGAAGTGTTCGCCGCCGCCAAGGAAGCGCGTCGTGCGCTGATCTTCGGGCAGTTGATCATCATGGTGGTGTACCTGCCGATCTTTGCCCTGACCGGGGTGGCCGGGAAGATGTTCCACCCGATGGCCTTCACCGTGGTGGTGGCATTGCTCGGTGCGATGATTCTGTCGGTGACCTTCGTCCCGGCGGCCATTGCGCTGTTCGTTACCGGCAAGGTCAAGGAAGAAGAAAACTGGGTAATGCGCACCGCACGCCGGGGCTATGCGCCGGTGCTGGATTGGGTGATGGCGCACCGTAGCTGGGCGTTCGGCCTGGCGCTGTTGACCATTGTGGTGTCTGGTGCAGTGGCCAGCCGCATGGGCAGCGAGTTTATCCCCAGCCTCAGCGAAGGTGACTTTGCCCAGCAAGCCATGCGTGTGCCGGGCACCAGCCTGACGCAGTCGGTACAGATGCAGCAGCAACTGGAAAAAACCTTGATGGCCCAGGTGCCGGAGATCCAGCGGGTATTTGCCCGGACCGGCACCGCGGAAATTGCTTCCGACCCGATGCCACCGAATATTTCCGACAGCTACCTGATGCTCAAGCCCAAGGACCAATGGCCTGATCCGAAGAAGTCCCGGGAAACCCTGATCGCCGAGATCCAACGGGCCAGTGCGATTGTGCCGGGCAGTCAGTACGAGCTGTCGCAACCGATCCAGTTGCGTTTCAACGAGCTGATTTCCGGGGTGCGCAGTGACGTGGCGGTGAAGGTGTTTGGCGATGATCGGGATGTTCTGAACAAGACCGCCGGGGAGATTGCCGAGACCTTGCAGAAGCTCAATGGCGCTTCGGAAGTGAAGGTGGAACAGACTTCTGGCCTGCCAGTGCTGACCATCAATATCGACCGTGACAAGGCGGCGCGGTTTGGCCTGAATGTAGGCGATGTGCAAGACACCATCGCCGTCGCCGTGGGCGGGCGCAAGGCCGGCATGTTGTACGAAGGTGATCGGCGTTTCGACATGGTGGTGCGTTTATCGGAAACCCTGCGTACCGATATCGAAGGCTTGTCGCGGCTATTGATCCCGATCCCGGCGCTGGCCGGCAACACCTCGGGCCAACTGGGTTTTATTGCCTTGTCGCAAGTCGCCAGCCTGGACCTGGTCCTGGGGCCGAACCAGATCAGCCGCGAAAACGGCAAGCGCCTGGTGATTGTCAGCGCCAACGTGCGCGGGCGTGATATCGGCTCGTTCGTCGCGCAAGCGCAAAGTGCGTTGGAGCAGCAGGTGAAGATCCCCGCCGGCTACTGGACCACCTGGGGTGGCCAGTTCGAGCAACTCAAGGAGGCATCCGAGCGCCTGCGGGTGGTGGTGCCGGTGGCATTGCTGCTGGTGTTCGGATTGCTGTTCATGATGTTCAACAACCTCAAGGACGGGCTGCTGGTATTCACCGGGATCCCCTTCGCGTTGACCGGTGGGATCATGGCGCTGTGGTTGCGCGATATACCGTTGTCGATTTCCGCTGGGGTGGGGTTCATTGCACTGTCGGGGGTGGCGGTACTGAACGGCCTGGTGATGATTGCCTTCATCCGCAACCTGCGTGAGGAAGGGCGCTCGTTGTCGGTGGCGATCAACGAAGGGGCGTTGACGCGCTTGCGTCCGGTGCTGATGACGGCGTTGGTCGCCTCCCTGGGCTTTATCCCCATGGCCCTGGCCACCGGCACCGGCGCCGAAGTGCAGCGGCCGCTGGCGACGGTGGTGATTGGCGGGATTATTTCTTCGACGTTGCTGACGTTGCTGGTGCTGCCGGCGTTGTATCAGTGGGCTCATCGCCGCGACGAGGAGCCCGTGTAGGCTGGGGATGGTGGCCGAAAGAACACTGCAACTATTATTCGCGGGCAAGCCCATGGGCAAATATCAACCTGAACAAGGTAGCGCCCCCTGGCACGCTACTGACATCAGCCTGCCCCTGGTGCAAGGTCATGATCGAACGCACGATTGCCAGTCCCAACCCGGTGCCACCCTCGGTGCGGGCGCGGCTGTTGTCGGCACGGTAGAAACGTTCGAACAGGTGGGGCAGGTGTTGCGCCTCAATCCCCACGCCAGGGTTGCTCACCGACAGCGAGGCCCCCTTGGCGTGAGGTTCGATCAGCAGCGAAATGCACGAGCCGTCCGGGCTGTGGCGAATGGCGTTGGACAGCAGGTTGGAAATGGCCCGTTGGATCATCAGCCGGTCTCCCTGGACACAGGCATCGCCGGACAGGCTCAAGGTCAACTGTTTGTCTTCGGCACTCAGGGCAAACAGTTCCATGACCCGGTGGGCCTCATCGGCCAGGCTCACGGCGTCAAACGACGCCCGCGCCGCCGGATGGCTGACCTGGGCGAGAAACAGCATGTCGGCGACGATCCGCGCCAGGCGGTCCAGCTCTTCGGTGCTCGATTCCAGCGCCGATTTGTAGTCTTCAGGCGCCCGGGCACGGGACAGTGTGACCTGGGCCTTGCCCATCAGGTTGGTCAGGGGCGCACGCAGTTCATGGGCCAGGTCGTCGGAGAATTGCGACAACTGCTGCACACCGGCATCCAGGCGATCGAGCATGAAGTTGATGCCCTGGGCCAGTTCACTGAGTTCCCTGGGCAGGTTCTCGACGGTCAGGCGATGGGTCAGGTCCTGGGTCGTGACTTTGCCGGCGACGCGGCTGAATTGCTGCAACGGTGCCAGCCCACGCTGCACCAGCCACCAGGCGCCCATACCGATCAGAATCAACAGCAGCGGCAGTGCGATCACCGTGGAGCGCAGGTAGGCACTGAGCAACGCTTGATCGTCGGAGCGGTTCAGGGACAGCAGCACCCGCACATTATCCCCGCTGCTCAAGCGCATCCGGCTCGACGCGCTGAGGATCTGATTGCCGTGCCCATCGATCCAATTGAGAAAACTCAACTGTTCGCGCGCTGCAAAGTTGAGCAACAACGGTTCCTGAGGCTTTGCACCAACACTCAGCAGCACGGTGTCGGCGGGCGCGGGGCCGATGATGCTCAGGTAGAAATTGTCGTGGCCCATCACCAGGTCCAGCAAGGAATGGGGGCGAGCACTGATGTCTCGGGGGTTGAGGTCCTGGAGCAGGCTGTGTTGGATCTGTTCCATCTTGCTTTCCAGGCCCTTGCGCGCGAGGTTTTCCAGCTCATGGGTGAGGGTCAGGTACGCCAGGGTTGCCAGCAGCACCACCAGGCCTGCGCCCATCAGGCTGACGGTGAGCCCCAGGCGCATGGATAAACTGCCGGTTCTCATGGGCGTTCTTCCAGTACGTAACCCACGCCACGAATGGTGTGGATCAATTTGACCTCGCTCTGGTCATCGACCTTGGCCCGCAGCCGGCTGATCGACACCTCCACCACATTGGTGTCGCAGTCGAAGTTCATGTCCCAGACCAGCGAGATAATCTGCGTGCGGGTCAGCACTTCACCGCTCTGGCGCATCAAAACCTGCAACAGCGCGAACTCCTTGGTGGTCAGGTCAATGCGTCGCGTGCCCCGGTACGCACGATGGCGACGCGGGTCCAGCTCCAGGTCCGAGACGCGGAAAACTTCCGGCAACGCGATGGGTTCACTGCGCCGCAGCAACGTGCGTACCCGGGCCAGCAATTCGGGAAACTCGAAGGGTTTGACCAGGTAATCATCGGCGCCCATGTCCAGGCCCTTGATCTTGTCGGCCAAGCGGCCGCGGGCGGTGAGCATCATTACGCGCAAGGTGGTGTCGCGGCGCAGTTGTTCCAGCACTTGCCAGCCGTCCTTGCCAGGCAGGTTGACATCAAGGATCACCAATTCGTAATGGTGTTGCCCGGCCAGGTGCAGACCGTCGATGCCGCTGGCGGCACGATCGACGACATAGCCGCTTTCACTCAAGCCTTGATGCAAGTAGTCGGCAGTTTTTGGCTCGTCCTCAACCACAAGGATACGCATGCAGATTGACCTCTTACTGATAAGCGAATAGGAGAATGGAGCTACGCGGGAGAAGGGCTGTAGTCCTGAATGTAGGAAAATTCTGAGCCTTGAAGCTACTTCAGGGTCAAGGCGCATCCCGAGCAATCGCGCTGTTTGGGCGCCAGTGCGACAATTGGTCGCCAGGGGCGGGGGGGGATTGCATCGAGCGGGCAAAAAAAAGCGCCCGTAAGGGCGCTAAAAATTCATCTCCTTCCAAAGGAGCTCCACAAAAAAAGCTTCAAGAGATGAATGTGCTCGGTGTGCGCCGCTCAGATGGCCTCTGGGGCCGGTGTATCCGAGGGCGCTGGCGTTTGCTCGGCCACGGCTTCGCTGCCATGGATCTGTTGCTGTTGCTGGCGAAACTCGGCCAGGAACTGGCGTGAACGATCACTGCCGTCGTCGGCCAGTGCCGCGGTGGAGGCTGTGCTGAGTAAAACGGTGAATAAAATAGGCAGTGGCTTCATAAACTTTCTCCGCAAAGGACCTTTGCCGTTAGTTGCAAAAAATCGCCTCGGCCGGTCGATGCAGGCAGTATATAAAGTTCAACTTAACGAGAACGTGAGGCGCATATTACAGTTCTGACAGGCTGCAAATTGTGAAGAAGTGCTAGTCAACGGCAAGTGAATGTAAGCACTTGCCGTTGAGTGTGATCAGAGGATGGCCAGCGGATATTCCATGATCAGCCGGAATTCTTCCAGGTCCGACTCAAAGGCACTTGAGCGCACCGTCGCCTGGCGAATGCGTACAGACAGATCTTTCAACGTACCGCCCTGGAACACGTACTTGGCCTCGATATCGCGCTCCCAGCGGCGTTGGTCGGTGAGCGGGTCACCCAAGGCGTCGCGGCGCATATACACCGAGTTGGCGTTGCTGTAGTCGGCGCCCGTGCCCTTGCCGTAGCGGGTCATGAACGACAGGCCCGGGATGCCCAGGGTCTGCATGTCCAGGTCATAACGCAGGGCCCAGGAGCGCTCCTTGGGCGAGTTGAAGTCGCTGTACTGGATCGAGTTGTCGAGGAAAATCGAGTCCGACTGACGCAGGTAATCGAAGTCATTGTTGCCGTTGTTGCGCTGATGCGACAGGGCCAGTTGGTGCGCGCCGACCTTCACCCCAAGCTTGGCACTCCAGATATTGTTGTTGAGTTCACCCAGCAGTTTCTTGCCTTCATCCTGGGCGTTGTAGTAATTGAAGCCGCCAAACACCGACACCTCTTCTGTCAGTGGATAATTGGCCGCCGTGCCGAAATAGTACTGGTCCCAGGCGTCCTTCAAGCGGCTGCTGTAAAGGCTCAGGCTCACGTTTGGGTTCAGTTGATAGTCGCCCCCGAAGTAACCGACCCACGGCGAATTCACATTGCCGGCATAAAACGTCGCGAAGCCGTCACGCAGGCTGCTGTTGGTGGGCTGGCTCATGGCATGCAAGCGTCCACCTTGCAGGCTCAAGCCCTCTAGGCTGGTGTTTTCCACGGTGACACCGCGAAAGCTTTCCGGCAGCAGGCGTGAGTCACCGTAGTGCACCACCGGGGTTTTCGGGAACACATCACCGACCCTGACCACGGTATCGAACAGGCGCATTTTCACCGCGCCGCCGAGCTTGCTGTAGTCGTCTTCGGGGCGGTTGTCGCTGTCTACCGGCAACATGCCGAAGGAGCCCTTGCCGCCGCTGCGCCCCGTGCCGGAGTCGAGCTTGAGGCCGTACATGGCGAAGGCATCCAGGCCAAACCCCACGGTGCCCTGGGTGAAGCCAGACTCGAACTTGCCGATCAGGCCCTGGGCCCAGGCTTCCGAGTAGCCGTTGCCAGTCGGGCTGGATTGGCCCTTGCGGTCATCACGGTTGAAGTAAAAGTTGCGGGCCAGCACGTTCAACGTACTGCCCTCGATAAACCCTTCGGGCTTGTCTTCCACCGCCATGCTCGCCAGCGGCGTAGCGCCAGCCAGTGCGGCGATGATGGAAAGGGAAAGTGTGTGCTTAGTGCGCATGTATCGCTCCTCAGTGTTGGCAGCTATTAGCTTTTTTAGTCGCCTGGGGCGTTCTTATTGGATGGGCGCCCGAAACCCAGGAGGCCCGGCTTATAGTTGCAAACGCGAGATAACGCAGAGGTGTCACGCACATTACAATTTAGCCAGTTATAGAGAACCTGACGGATACGTAATCTGCGCGTGAACCTTCTGACAGGGTGCGTTAGTTACTCTTGGCTCTGAATTTTCAACGATGAAATCAGACGAGAGAGACTCTTATGAAACGTTTGACCTTGGCTTTGGGCGTGATGGTTTTTTCGCTCTCCATGGGGGCAATGGCTGAAGTCGGCGGCGATCGCGAGATTGCTCAATTGATGCAGCAGAACCAGCAAGCCATGAGCCGGTACGCCGCCAAGCAGGGCAAGCCGGCGCCCCAGGTGCGGGCTTACGAATATGGCATGAAGCTGGATATCGCCAAGGTGGTCAGCGTCACGCCGCCGATTCGTGCCTGCAAGGTCGTGCCTTCGCGCATGACCTATGAAGACTCCAGCGGCACTATCAAGACCCTTGAGTATCAGGTCATGGGCTTGTGCCGTAACAACGGCAGTTGAGGGGTTGAAAAAATAGTTGAGCCTGGGGCTCAAGTACTCTTCAGAAAACGCCAGCAGCGCCGATGGTTAGACAATCCATTCATATCTGCCCTCCGGTGCCGCCCATGTTCAATACCCGCTTGAAGCAGGAGCTGTCCGCTCTTCGCGAAGAACTGTCCAGCCTGCAGCAGGTCAAGGAAAGCCTGGAGAGCGAGATGCTGGCCTTGAGCCTGGACCCAGAGGGCCGTATCGAGTCGGTCAACCAGAACTTCCTCGACGAAATGGTCTACAGGTCCGGCGACTTGCTGGGGCACGCTATTCATCAGTTTGTACCGGAGCATGTGAAACGCGATGAGTTCCAGCAACGCTTCAACAACGCCCTGAGTCGTGGCGAGCACTTTGCCGGCACCGTGCGCTTGCTGCGTGGCAACGGCAAGGAGGCGTGGTTGCGTTCCATCGTGCAGCCGGTGCGTGGTGCGGATGGACGCATCATGCGTTTCTCGGTGTACTCCAGCGACTTGACCCGTACCATCGAAGCCTCCCGCGAGCACGAAAACCTGATCGCCGCATTGGTGCGTTCCACCGCCGTGATCGAGTTCGACCTCAATGGCAATGTGCTTGCCGCCAACGACCGTTTCCTGCAGGGCATGGGTTACAACCTGGCGCAGATCAAGGGCAAGCATCACCGCATATTCTGTGAACCACAGGATTACAACAGCGCCGAATACCAGGCGTTCTGGAAGCGTTTGAACAGTGGGGAATTTGTCGCCGGGCGCTTCAAACGCATCGACGCACATGGCCGCGAGGTCTGGCTGGAGGCGTCTTATAACCCGGTGTTGGATGCCAACGAGCGGCTGTACAAAGTGGTCAAGTTCGCCACGGTGATCACCGACCAGGTCAATCAGGAGCGCGCGGTGGCCGAGGCCGCCAACATTGCCTACAGCACCTCATTGCACACTGACAGCAGCGCCCAGCGCGGTACCGCTGTGGTCACCCAGGCGGTGGAAGTGATGCGCGACCTGGCCAAGCACATGGAGCAGGCCGGCGAGGGCATCGAGGCACTCAATGCGCAGTCCCAGGTGATTGGCAGTATCGTCAAGACCATCAGCGGGATTGCCGAGCAGACCAACCTGCTGGCGCTGAACGCAGCCATTGAAGCGGCCCGTGCCGGCGAACAGGGGCGGGGGTTTGCCGTGGTGGCCGATGAAGTACGCCAGCTGGCGTCGCGGACCAGCAAAGCCACTGAAGAAATCGTCGGCGTCGTGCGCCAGAACCAGGACATGGCCCGCGATGCCGTGGCACTGATGACCGATGGCCGGCTGCAGGCCGAGCAGGGCCTGTCCCTGGCGGCAGAAGCGGGCACGGTGATTGTCGAGATTCAGGACGGTGCGCAGAAAGTGGTGAGTGCGGTTGGTCAGTTTGCCAATCAGTTGTCCACCTAGACACCTGACTCAAGGCCGGCAAGGTCAAAGGTAAGAGCATCAGGGGGCGTGGATCTCAAAGAGCAACAGATCGGACCATTGCCCGTCGAGCAGGAACGCCTTGCGTGAATGACCATACTGGGTAAAGCCGCTGCGCTGCAACACCCGCAGCGAGCCGGGGTTCTCTGGGCGCACGGTGGCCTCGATGCGCTTGAGGGCGTGCTCGCCAAAGGCTTTCTCCAGGCCCAGCGCCACGGCTTGCCGGGCCAGGCCGCGCCCGGTGAACTCGGCACCCATGCGATAACCCAGGGAGGCCGAGTGATAGTAGCGACGGCGCACCTGGGTAAAGTTGATCCGCCCGACCAGCACGCCGTTTTCGCGGATCAGGTACTGGTAGGCGCGGTCTTCGCTGGCCTCCAGCAGTGCGCTCTCGATGGCACGTTGTACCCCTTCGACGCTGTAGTACGCCTCGGGCCGGGCATTGATCCAGCTTTCGAAAAATGTCCGATTGGCCAGCTCGAACGCCAGCAGTTCGTTCACGTCATCCCACTGTGGGGGCGTCAATGTCAGGTTCATCCCTGGAAACCTCGCGATGGCAGTAGCGCAGGGGTTCTTCTTCTCACATTCGGGCGGCAGGATTCAAGCGCCGGCTACCATTGCGCCTGCGCCAATGCCAGGGGCGAGGCTCAGCATTTCTGTAGGAGCGAGCTTGCTCGCGAAGAACTCAAATGCACCGCGTTTATCCTGGATAAACACGGCGTTCTCAGGTTCTTCGCGAGCAAGCTCGCTCCTACAGTTTAACGGCCGAGCATCTTCACCCAGCGCGACGGCGGGATGCCGAAGGTGCTGCGAAACTGCCGGGTCATGTGGCTCTGGTCGGTGAAACCGGCGATCAGCGCGGCATCCACCAATGACTGGCCCTGACCCAGCAGGTTGCGCACAAGATCCAGGCGGCGCATGGTCAGGTAGCGATAGGGACTGGTGCCGAACAGCAGGCGGAAATCCCGCGACAGGGCCCAGCGATCCCGCCCGCAGTGCGCGGCCATTTCATCCAGGGTGATGCTGCGCCCCAAGGCGCTGTGGATAAATTCACGGGCGCGTTCGGCGGCCTGGTAATCAAAGGTCTTGCGACAGACGCTGATGCCCGAGGCATTGTTCAGGGCATGGGCCAGGTCGAACAGCGCGTCCTGCTCCTGCATCGGGTCCAGCGGGCAGTCGAGTTGCTGCACAAAGGCCTGGCAGGCCCGGTGTAGCCATGGGTCGTTGGACAGCCCATTGTGGATAAACGGCAACGGCTTGCCGCCGAGAATCTGCTGGATCAGCGCCGGCTCCACATAAATCATCCGGTACTTGAAGCCTTCCTCACTGCCGGCCCAGCCGTCGTGGACCTCGTCCGGATGGATCACCATGGTCGTTCCCGGCAGGCTGTGGGTCTGGCTGCCGCGATAATGAAAGCTCTGCACGCCGAACAGGGTGTGGCCAATGGCGTAGGTGTCGTGGCGGTGAGGGTCGAAGCCAAACCCGGAAAAATACGCCTCGATCCGCTCCAGGCCGCTGGCATGGGGCGCCCGGTGCAGCCAGTCGATGTTCGCGGTGAGTTTGCCCATGGGATGTTTTTCGAAAGATGTCGGATGGAGTTACGTTAACTGAGTCTGGGGCGGCTGTCTGCCGGGGTCTTGTACGATTGTGCGTGGTTGCAAAGGTGGCTAATGGCTGACGGCTCATGGTAATAAACCTTACTTTTACAGTGAGGCCGGGTCATGAGTCAGTTGCGGGTAGGTATTATTTTTGGTGGGCGTTCGGCCGAGCATGAGGTGTCGTTGCAGTCGGCACGCAACATCGTCGACGCCCTTGACCGCACGCGTTTTGAGCCGGTGTTGATCGGTATCGACAAGGCCGGCCACTGGCACCTGAACGACACCTCGAACTTCCTGCTCAACCAGGAAAACCCGGCGCTGATCGCTCTCAACCAGTCCAACCGCGAACTGGCGGTGGTGCCGGGCAAGGTCAGCCGGCAACTGGTGGAAACCTCGGGCCAGAGTCTGCTGGAGCACGTTGATGTGATCTTCCCCATCGTCCACGGCACCCTCGGCGAAGACGGTTGCCTGCAAGGTTTGCTGCGCATGGCGGACTTGCCGTTCGTGGGTTCCGACGTGCTGGGTTCGGCGGTGTGCATGGACAAGGACATCAGCAAACGCCTGCTGCGCGATGCCGGTATTGCCGTGGCGCCCTTTATCACCCTCAACCGTGGCAATGCGGCGCGCACCACCTTCGACCAGGCGCGGCAAAAGCTGGGTTTGCCATTGTTCGTCAAACCGGCCAACCAAGGCTCCTCAGTGGGCGTGAGCAAGGTGGCTGACGAAACCGAGTATCTGGCCGCCATTGAACTGGCCCTGGGTTTCGATGAAAAAGTGTTGGTGGAGTCTGCCGTCAAAGGCCGGGAAATCGAATGCGCAGTGCTGGGCAACGAGCGTCCCATCGCCAGCGGCTGTGGCGAGATCGTGGTGCGTGACGGCTTCTATTCCTACGACAGCAAATACATCGACGACCAGGCCGCGCAAGTGCTGGTGCCTGCCGATATCCGTGTCGAAGACAGCGAGCGCATTCGCGCCCTGGCCGTTGAGGCCTTTGAAGTGCTGGGCTGCGCAGGCCTGGCGCGGGTCGATGTGTTTCTTTGCGAGGACGGTGAAGTCTTGATCAACGAGGTCAACTCATTGCCCGGTTTTACCCGCATCAGCATGTATCCCAAGTTGTGGCAGGCGGCGGGGATGAGCTACAGCGAGCTGGTCAGCCGCCTGATCGAACTGGCGCTGGAGCGGCATGGGCTGCGCAAGGGCTTGAAGATCAGCCGCTAAGCCTCAATCGCCATCGCCGGCTTGCCGGCGATGGTGGTAATCCTGAGTCAGTCCCCCAGCGCCTCACCCTCACGCCGTGGATCCGCGCCACCACTCCACGTTGCCTTGCCCTGGGCATCCCGCACCCGCACGATGGCCTGGGTGCCGCTGGTCATGTCGATCTCGCTCAAGGCGTGCCCCCGATCCTTGAGTGCCGCTTTCAACTGTGCGCTGAACAGCCCTCGCTCCAATTCGGTCGCGCCGTTGCGGCTGCCGAAGTTGGGCAGGCTGATGGCGGCTTGCGGGTCGAGGTTCCAGTCGAGCATGCCCACCAGGGACTTGCTCACGTACTCGATGATCTGCGAGCCACCGGGTGAGCCGACTGTGGCCAGCAGTTCGCCACTTTGGCGGTCGAAGACCAGGGTCGGCGCCATGGACGAGCGTGGGCGTTTGCCCGGCTCGATACGGTTGGCCACTGGCTGGCCGTTTTCCTCAGGGATAAAGGAAAAGTCCGTCATCTGATTATTCAGCAGGAAACCCTGGACCATGACATGGGAACCGAATGCCGCCTCGATGGTGGTGGTCATTGATACCGCGCCGCCCTGGTCATCCACGGCCACCACTTGCGAGGTAGAGATGCGCAGCGGCGAGCGATCCGGTGCGTAGGCCACCTCAATCCCGGTCGGCTGGCCTGGCTTGGCCACGCCCATGCTGCGCTCACCGATCAATGCCGCGCGGCTGGCCAGGTAACGGGGGGCGACGAGGCCCGCGAGCGGTACCGGGACAAAGTCTGCATCGGCGACATATTGCGCACGGTCGGCGTAGGCCAGGCGATCGGCCTCGGCAATCAGATGCACCGCTTCGGGCGCAGGTTCCAGGCCGGCAGCTGTCGCGGTCTTCACGGGTTTGAGCGGTGCCAGGGCCCAGCGCGGGTCACGGGCTTCCAGGGCCTGCAAGGTGCCGAGGATCTGCGCAATGGCAACCCCGCCCGACGACGGCGGCGGCATACCGCATACCTGCCAACGCTTGTAGTCGGTACACAACGGTGTGCGTTCCTTGGCGCGGTAGCCTTTGAGGTCGCTCAGTGCAAGGCTGCCAGCGTTGCGGTGGCCCTGGACTTTGCGTGCAATTTCCTCGGCGATCGGGCCTTGGTAAAGCGCGTCGGGTCCCTCTTTGGCAATACGCTTGAGTACATTGGCCAGCGCCGGGTTTTTCAGCACGGTGCCGGTGGCTTTCGGGCTGCCGTCGGCATTGAGAAAGTACGCCGCCATGTCCGGCGACTGGCTGATATAGCGGTCGGCAGCGAGCAGGCTGTGCAGACGCGGGGAAATTGCAAAGCCTTGCTCGGACAACTGGATCGCCGGCTCGAACAGCCGGGCCCAGGGCAGACGACCGTTCTGTTCGTGGGCCATCTTCAGTGCACGTAATACACCAGGCGTGGCGACCGAGCGACCACCAATCTGCGCCTGGGCAAACGCCATCGGCGTACCGTCGGCATTGAGCAACAGGTCGGCCGTCGCGCCGGCCGGTGCGGTTTCACGGCCGTCATAGGCCCGTACCTGCTTGCCATCCCACAGCATGATAAAGGCGCCACCGCCGATCCCCGAAGACTGCGGTTCCACCAGCGTCAGCACCGCTTGCATGGCGATGGCCGCATCAATCGCCGAGCCACCCTGGCGCAGGATGCTCCGCCCGGCCTCGGCCGCCAGCGGGTTGGCCGCAGCGGCCATATGGCGCCCGGCATGGCGTACGGTCATGTCGGTGCGATAACCCGAACCCAGCTCCGGCGCAGGAGGCAAGCCGGGGGGGCTGGCGCTGTGGCAGGCACTGAGGCTGAGGGCGGCGACGATCACCGAGAGACTGGTAAGACGCTGCAAGCGTAGGGTGAAAAGCACGCGCTGAACTCCGTTCATTTTGAGAATGATCTGTTGTCCCTGGGGTGAGGTTTTGCGGGTAAATCGCACCTGGCAGATATCTGCGGGGAAGGAGGGCGGACACTAACAGCGGGGAGACAGGAGCGTCAAAAGTTGATGGGTAACAGAATCAATCTTGCACAACCCCCTTGAGGGGAGGGTCACGCTATTCATTATCAAGTGAATGATTGGCTTTTTTGTGAATATTTAGATATCGACAAGTAGCGTTAAATTGGAGATTTTTTAAGTATTTCAAAGCAGATTGCAGAAAATAATTCTGCTTTAAATGTATGGATTTGTTTCTGAATTGTAACAAATGCTTTTCTAAATGATAAGGATTTACATTACACTCCGCAGCCTTTAGTGCTCCGTCTTGGTGCATATTGGCTTAACAAGGACTGTTTGCAATGAAGAATCCCCCCTACCTGTTCAGTTCTCTTTTCATGGCCTTCGGTGTGCTGAACGCCGCCCCGGCGTTGCAAGCGCAAGAGATTGGCGAGGTCGATAAACAGGCCGTCACCGAACTCGATACCTCGTTTGTCACCGCCACCGGCGGTGCCACGGACCTGCGGGATGCGCCGGCCAGCGTCAGTGTCATCACCCGTGAAGAAATCGAGCGCCAACCGGTGTACGACCTCAATACCCTGCTGCGGCGTGTGCCGGGTGTCACGGGGGGCTTCGGCCCGGTGGGGGAACAGTCGAAAATCAAACTGCGTGGCCTGGACGACAAATACACCTTGGTCCTGGTGGACGGCAAACGTCTGGGCGGTTCGGGAGACTTGAGCTATCGCCGTGACCTGGCACGCCAGGACCTGAACTGGATCACCCCGAACATGATTGAGCGCATCGAGATCGTGCGCGGCCCCATGTCTTCGCTGTACGGCTCGGATGCCATGGGCGGTGTGATCAACATCATCACACGCAAGGTCTCGCGGACCTGGAGTGGTTCTGCCAACGTCAACACCACGATTCCCGAAGACTCCGACCGTGGCCAGACCACCCAGACCAGCCTCAACCTGTCCGGGCCATTGACCGAGTCCGTCGGCCTGCGCCTGGGCGCCAACCTGACCCGCCGCGCCGCCGATGAAGTCACGGCGCGCCTGGATAAGGATGGCGAGTTCATGTACGGCGACGGCGCTGGCGGCGCCAAGGACCACAGCGTCAACGCCTTGCTCGACTGGAAAATCAATGACGAGCAGAGCCTGTCGTTCGAGGCCGTGCATGGCGTCGAGCGGTCCTGGTCGAGCAAAAAGACCTTTGGTGACTGGGGCGAAACCATGGGTGCCGGCTTCGGCCCCGGCCGTTTGATTCGCGACAGCTATTCCGTGTCCCACACTGGGGACTGGAGTTTCGGTACGTCGAAAGTGGACCTGTACCTGAACAAGTTCAAGAACGACATCGACTGGGGCAAATCCAGCGCCGAAGAGAAAATCGCCGAGGGCAGCCTGAACATTCCGTTCAAACTCCTGCTCGACCAGCGCCTGACCGTGGGCGGGCAGTGGAAACGTGAAGAACTGACCAACAGCGACACCCTGGGCACGGTGCCGGTGGACTATCAAGGTGTTGCGGTCTCCGGTTCTTCACTCAAGGGTGACTACTCGGCGGCGTTTATCGAAGATGAGTTGTACTTGCTCGATAACCTGGCCCTGACCCTGGGCAACCGTTTTGACCACAGTGAAGACTACGGCAACCACAACAGCCCGCGGGCGTACCTGGTCTACCATCCGCACCCGGACTGGACCGTACGCGGCGGTGTGTCCAAGGGCTTCCGTGCGCCCAGCCTGAAAGAGGGCAGCGCCGGTGCCGCCACCGAATCCGGCGGTCGCGGTTGCGGCTCGTTGAAACCTTTGGGTTATGTGAGCGGCAGTTGCTGGATGGCCGGTAACCCGAACCTGTCGCCAGAAACCAGCGTCAACAAGGAGATTGGCGTGTCCTTCGACCGTGACGGCTGGGAGGCCAGCCTGACCTACTTCCACACCGACTTCGAAGACAAGATCGAATACGCGCCACTGGGCCAGTTCCAGGGCCGCTGGTGGACCATGCTGGAAAACGTCGAAGAAGCGCGGACCCGTGGCTGGGAAGGTTCGGTTCGCGTCCCGCTGACCGACTCCCTGGACTGGCGCACCAACGCCACCTACATGCTGGAGAGCAAAAACCTGTCCACCGGCGAAGACCTGATCAGCGCGCCCAAGCTGTCAGCCTTCAGTGCGCTCAACTGGCAAGTCACCGACTCACTCAACACCGAACTGTCGGCGCAGCATGTCGGCAAACAGCGTGGGGCAGGTAATGACTTCGTCAAGTCGTACACCACCTACGACCTGACGGCGAACTTGGCCGTGACCAAGTGGCTGACCTTGAATGGCGGTGTGCAGAACTTGCTGGACGAAGATGCACGTGATGGTTCGACGACGTTCTATGTGCCGGGGCGTGCGTTTTTTGCCGGGGCTACTACTTACTTTTGAGGTGTAGCCATGCCCGCGAGTTTCAGGGGCTCGCGGGCTTTGCTAGAACAACTCGTCCAGTTGTTCGAAAAACTCTCGTTTTGCCGGCTTATCAGGTTCGCCCAGTCGGTCGAGAAAATCCTGTGCCGACTGCTCCGAAATATCTTCGCGAAGGTTGCGTTGTGCAAACGCGATGTCCAGCCAACGATCGGCGATCCCCCCACGGCCCAGGTCGATGAAGTGCAGGCGGTCTTGAGTGTCGACGAACACATTGGTGTCACACAGGTCGCCATGGCTGAACACGGGGTCTTCCTTCGGCCGCGTGGCGTGCAGATGGGCCAGCAGTTGTTCGGGGGTGTTCAGGTCTGGCCACGGGTGCGGCTCGGGCTCTTGCGCGCACAGGTCATGTGCAAGCAGGTATTCCAACTCGTTCAGGCGCTGTGACACGCTTGAGTCGAAGGGGCAGCCGGCGATGGGGACGTTCTGTAACTGGCGCAGTGCCTCGCGAAACAGCGCCAACAGGGCGCCAGGCTCATCGATACGCGCCTGGATCGGGGCGCCCGGCACACAACGGGTGATCATGAATTCGCCGTCGGTGCTTTCAGCAATAACTGTCACCTCGGGCACATTCAGATGGCCATCTACCCATTGCAGTACACGGGCTTCGCGCAAGACGCTGTAGGTCGTGGGCGCGTAGATGGCTGCGCAGGTTTTAAGAAAGAAACGATCATTGCCCCGGGTAAAACTGAAGACATCGCAGGGCGACTCGCCGACGTCATCGGCGATCAGCGGGGCATCACTGATAAATCGCGCGATGGTCCTGGGGAGTTCGAAAGGCACAGGCCTTGGCCTGGAAGACTGGGAGAGCACACATCACCTTTTCTGAGGGGGTGGAGTGACGAGTATGAATCGCCTCGGGTTTCGCAGACACCTCTTTGCCACTTTTCACCCAGTTTGCTAAAGGGCGAGTATGCGTTGTATTAGGTCGCCTAATACTCAGAACGATCGGAGATCAGATTATGGCGAACAGGGCTTTGGTGCCGGATCAAGAGCTATGGAGTGCATGGACGCCTGCCGAGTTGGCTGTTCGCCTGAAGGCTGTCTCGCTTCCATGGTGTGTTGTCGGCGGGTGGGCGCTTGATCTATGGCGCGGCGAAAAGACGCGAGAGCATGACGATATAGAGTTCACCATGTTGCGAGACGATTTCCCGGCATTCCGGCACGCGCTTGGCGATCTTGATATGTACACCGCGAAGAGTGGAGTGCTCACTTTTCTCCCCTTGGGCCACATCCCGGGGCTAGACATTCATCAGGTGTGGTGTTTCGACCCCGTTGCTCAAGCCTGGCGGGTGGACATGATGATTGAATCAGGAAGCCCTGAAGTATGGGTTTACAAACGTGATGGGGCTATCCGGTTTCCCCGTACAGAAATGTTGTATTTGAGCAGTGAAGGCATCCCATATTTAAGGCCCGCAGCGATCCTCTTGTTCAAAGCCCAGCATGTGCGGCCCAAGGATGAAGAGGATTTTCACAAGACCTTGCCTACGCTGCCCGATGAGGAGGTGGCGTGGCTGAGGCAGCATTTGCTGAAGCTTCATCCGGGGCATCACTGGATAACCCCTTCATGACCGCTACAAGTATTCAGCCAACCTGGGGGCATAATTTGGCTGGCGTGTACCAGTGGACTGTAGAGTCGATGTGAACGTGTTTTTGCTTTTCAGGCATGAAGGGCGTGTCAAGCGTGCCCAGTGCTATCGAAACCCAGTCGGCAAATTCGCCTTGAGACCGTGACCAGAACAACGTCGAACCACAGTGCGCGCAGAATTCGCGTAACACCGTCTCTGAGGATGCATAGGTTTTGATGCTAGTGGCGCCGCCAAGTATTCGTAGCGCGTTGCGGGGAACGCTGCCGTACGAAGCGAATGCTGCCCCGTGAGCTTTACGACACTGGCTGCAATGACAATGACTCACTGCTTTTGGTGTGGCACATAGCTCGTAACTGACGGCTGCGCATAAGCAGCTTCCTTGGTACATCGCAGCCATACGCTCTTCCGTGCATGTGAAAAATATCAGCTTAACCGTCAGGGCAGGTCTAATCCCAGTCACAGATACGAGAGTTTTCAGCCATACAGGTGGGGCTAGGCGTCGAACTTCGACATCCCCCTAGTCCACGCTCAACCCCCACAACACATCCAGCACATGTTGTGTAGGCCGTTCGACGTCCCCGCCACGGTGAGCAATGCCCAGTTGGCGCCATAATAAGGGCTGTAATGGTCGCATGACGATCCGGGTATCAGGCAATGGCGTGGAGGCTTCATGCGGCAACAACGTAGCACCATAACCGGCCGCCACTAGGCTTTTGATCGCGTCGTTGTAGTTCAGTTGAATGCGTGGCACGGGCAGCAGTCCTTCGCTGGCGAACCAGTCTGAGGTCAGGCGCGAGAGTCGAGTAGTGTTGTCATTCAGAATTAATCGCTGAGCGGCCAGCCAGCCAGGGGTCACAATATCCGGGCACTCCCAGCGAGCCGGCAGGAAAGCCATGACCGGGTCCCGCCGCCATGGCTCGATCCGCAATTGCTTCACTGGTGTCTGTGGCAGTGCGACCAGGCCGATATCCAATGAGCCCTCGACAAGTCTCCCCAGTGTTTCCTGCGACGTGAGCACCGCAACTTGCACATCGATGGCGGGGTGTCTTTGGCCTAGTGTTTCTAGGGCTTGTGGCAGTAACTGTGCGATAGCCCCTGTGGAGGCGCCCAGCCGCACACGCCCGGCCAAGCCTAGTACCTGACGCTCCACGTCCTCAAGGGCCTGCTCCGCATCCGCCAACAGGCGCCGCGCACGGGCCACCAATGTTTCTCCAATCGCCGAGGGCTGTACACGCCCACGTGTGCGCGATAACAGCTTGCCGCCAACCCGCGACTCCAAGTCGGCAATATGCAAACTGACCGTAGGTGGCGCGAGGTGCAGTGCCCGAGCCGCTTCGGCAAACGAGCCCAGATCGGCAATGGCAACCAGCGTGCGCAGTCGGTCCAGGCTGATTTCGCGCATAGGTCATTCCTTGTTCAGAAAAACTTAACTTCATCGTTTGGAAATTCAACTTTTCCTATCTTAGCTCGTCACTGAAGATTGGAGCTCCTGATTTCCTATACCGAGCGCATTCCATGGCAAGTCCTCTTATATTTATTGATGGCGACCAAGGCACCACCGGTTTGCAAATTCAGCAACGCCTATCCAGCCGGAGTGATCTGCGCCTGATGACACTCAGCCCCGAACACCGCAAGGATCCGCAACATCGCGCCGAAATGATCAACGCCTGCGATATCGCGATTCTTTGCTTGCCTGATCAAGCTGCGCGAGACGCTGTAATGAGCATCGAAAACCCCGCCGTTCGGGTGATCGATGCGAGTTCGGCGCACCGCACTCATCCAGGCTGGACTTATGGTTTTGCACAGATGAGCCCGCAGCAGGCCAAACAAATCGCCACAGCGCGGCGGGTCAGCAATCCAGGTTGCTATCCCACGGGAGCGATAGGGCTGCTGCGGCCATTGCTAGAGGCCGGGTTGCTGCCCAGGGATTACCCCGTAAACATTCATGCGGTATCGGGATATTCCGGAAAAGGGCGCGCCGGAGTGCAAGAGCATGAGGGCGAGTACGCATCACAAGCGCTCGCGTATCAGGTTTATGGCCTGGGGCTGGCGCACCACAAACATGTTCCGGAGATTCAGCAGCAAAGCGGTTTGACGCAGCGGCCGATGTTTGTGCCGGCTTACGGGGCTTTTCGGCAGGGGATCGTACTCACCATACCGTTGCAACTTCGGTTGTTGGCGCCGGGCGTGAACGCGGTGCAGTTGCATGCATGCCTTATGCAGCACTACCGCGATACCGAGCATGTGCAGGTGATGTCGATGCAGGAGGCCAGAGCGTTGACCTACCTTGATCCCCAGGCGCTTAACGGGACGGACAGTTTGCGTTTGGTGGTGTGTGAAAATGATGAGGCGGGGCAGGTTCTGTTGGCTGCTGTGTTTGACAATCTTGGGAAGGGAGCTGCTGGAGCGGCGGTGCAGAACCTGGACTTGATGATTGCGGGAGTATGACGTCGACTAACATTGGCTCTCAGGTGCGGGATGATCCGTTGCTGAATATTGCTCGCCCGCTAGCTACAGAGCCTGTCCAGGATCCAGACAGTTAAGGGACTGGCGTTCACATATTTCTTATTAGAGCAAAGCTATGATGCTCTCCCGTATGCAGTGAGCCTGATAGGACGACCGATTATGAATTTGAGTGTCCTCTATGCATTAGCTGCTGCGGCGTTGTTTGGCGCCAGTACTCCGCTCGCCAAGCTATTGGGTGTGGATACTCCGCCCATTCTGTTGGCAGGACTGCTCTACCTGGGCAGCGGACTCGGCCTGGCCATTGTTCGTTTTGCTCGCGATCAACGCTGGCAACGGCCCGGGCTTCCTGCTGGAGAGTGGCCCTGGTTGATTGGCGCCATTGTCTTTGGGGGTGTACTTGCTCCCGTGGCTCTCATGTACGGCCTCACTCGGACAGCGGGAGCCACGGCGTCGCTGATGCTCAATCTTGAGTCGGTCCTCACGGCAGTGCTGGCGTGGGTCGTGTTCAAAGAGAACGCAGATCGTCGTATCGTTATCGGCATGATCGCTATTGTTTTGGGTGGGATTGTTCTGTCGTGGCCGCAAGGGCAGGCGACGACTCACGATTGGACTGGGCCGCTGGCCGTGGCTTTCGCCTGCCTCTGTTGGGCCATCGACAATAACCTGACCCGCAAGGTCTCTGCCTCCGATGCGCTTTTTATAGCGGGGAGCAAAGGCTTGGTCGCAGGCGTGGTCAATTGCTGCTTGGCGTTTGCCATTGGGTTACAACTGCCAGCCTTGGCGACGTTAGGGCCAATCATGATGCTTGGGTTTCTTGGGTATGGCGTGAGTTTGGTGTTGTTCGTTCTTGCCCTCCGGGGGCTTGGAAGCGCGCGCACCGGGGCATATTTTTCCACTGCTCCCTTCCTCGGCGCGGTCATCTCGATCCTAATCTTGGGCGAGTCGGTATCGCTGATGTTCTTGCTTGCTGCCGCATTGATGGCCATCGGTGTCTGGATTCACTTGATGGAACATCATGCTCACGAGCATCAGCATGATCCCCTCAAACACAGCCATCGCCATACGCACGATGAGCACCACCAACATGAGCACGGCTTTGAGTGGGACGGTACTGAACCGCATAGTCATCCGCATGAGCACGCACCGATCCAGCATAGCCATGCTCACTTCCCCGATATACATCACCGGCACAAGCACTGATCTGGCCTTGGTGGATCACTGATCCCGCAGACTGCAGGCGACGGTCAGTTCAGTATCGGAAAGGGGGCGGCGTTTTATCTCGGATCGCTTCATTTGGGCTTAGGGGGATGCAAGGAGAGATAGCCAGAAACAAGAAAGCCCGCACGAGGCGGGCTTCTTGAGGTGATTCATAGACTGCTGTAGACATCTATGGATCGGTACTTGGTGGCTACACAGTCATTTGAACCAAATTCATAACCTACTGTATTTAATATTTTTTTTAGCTGTTAAGTCAGGTTGGCATACATGTAGGCATACATGCCGCCGGGATCTCAACGAATGCTCCTCTCATACCTGATCTTGGCATAATGTCGTGCGTCTCGACAAAACGACGGACCTCGGACTGATCTACCAAAACATGGCGTCCATTGCCTTCAAGTGGCATTACTAGCCAAATAGGCTGGAAAAACTGGATTTGTGGGTGATGTTGGATAGATGGTTAGCCGCCAATCGTTATTTTGATGTGAGCCCCTGAACATAGGAATGCGGAGCCTTCCTATGTTCAGGGGCTTGGTCTGAAAGTCTTAATGACTTTGGTGTTGGCGACAGTCGTCAAACAAGCTATCTCCGCAGATGGGGTGTCGTTTGCGGCTTCGGCGCTAACCAGTTAGTGCTAAGCGTATTGGTACGAGCTTCCGATGCTTGGTTTTATTGGACGCCGCCACACCGTTGAAACCGGCCTGGACGACAACAAGTGTTTTCGTAGTGCTTGCCTGTTGCTGATGTAACGGTTACCCCCATACCTGCTGGCGTTTGAGGAAGCTCTCGATGGTGTGTGCGGCCTGCTCGATTGAGGAGGTTGTGCTGTCAATGACAATGTCGGGGGCCACCGGGCGTTCATAGGGCGAGTCAATGCCGGTGAAATTCTTGATCAGGCCTTTACGTGCCTTGGCGTAGAGGCCCTTGGGGTCGCGCTGCTCCAGGACATGCAGAGGCGCATCGATAAATATTTCAATAAAGTCGCCGGGGACGAACAGCGCCCTGGCCATGCGGCGTTCCTGTTCGAAGGGCGAGATCAGGCAGACCAGGGTGATGACCCCAGCATCTACCATCAGCCTGCCGACCTCGGCCGTGCGCCGAATGTTTTCCTTGCGGTCGTTATCGGCAAAGCCCAGGTCGGCGGTTAAGCCCTGGCGTAGCCGGTCGCCGTCAAGCAGGCAGGTGTGCAGCCGCTTACCGTGCAGGCCGGCCTGCACGCGATTGGCAATGCACGACTTGCCGGCCCCCGACATACCGGTGAACCACAAGAGCAATGAGCGATGCCCTTTGAGGGTGGACTGGGCCTGGCGTTCGATCTCAAACGGGTGGGGCACCAGGTCCGGGGTACGCAGGGGATGTGAAGGTAGTACCAGTGACGGGGGCATGAAAGACATCTCCATGGGGGCGGATGACAGTCAGAATTCAATTACCGCTCGGTAGCGCACTGTGTTGTTGCGCAGGGCGTCCAAGGCCTGGTTGATCTGCTCTGTCGGGAAAATCTCCACCATCGGCCAGACATGGTGTTCGCTGGCAAATTCCAGCATTTTCAGCATGTCGTGACGCCCGCCGACGTTGGCGGTACTGACGGTCAAGGTCTTGTAGGTCATGGCAGGAATGTCCAGCGTGACCGGGCCGGGCATCCCGGCAAAACACAGGGTGCCATGGGGGCGCAGCAGGGCGATGGCCCGTTCCCAGTCCTGGTCGTTGGAAGCGGTGATTAGCAAGAAGTCCAGGGTATTTTCCTGTGCCTGCAACGTGGCCAAGTCCAGGGTGTAGAAATGGCGCGCACCCAGCTGTAATGCCTGGGCTTTCTTGTTATCGGAGCTCGATAACGCGGTGACCGTGCAGCCGAACTTGGCTGCAAACTGGATGGCCAGGTGGCCGAGCCCACCGATGCCCAACACGCCCACTCGCATGCCTGGCCGGGTGCCCCGTAGCAACGCGGTGAACACCGTCTGCCCGGCGCAGAACAGCGGCGCGGCCACATGAGAGGGCAGGTTGTCGGGGAGCAAGAACACGAAGCGGCTGTCGCAGGTCAGGAAGTCGGCAAACCCGCCTTTTTGCCCGTTACTGCAGGTTGGCAGCACGGCCGCACAGTGTTGCTCTTCACCCTTGAGGCACCACTCGCACGCCAGGCAGGCGCCCTTGTACCAGCCGACGCCGACGCGCTGGTCGGGGCTAAGGTGGGTAACTGCCGACCCGGTGCGCACCACGCGCCCCACAACTTCATGGCCACACACCTGTGGGTATTGGGAAGCTTCACCCCAATCGCCTTCAATCAAATGCAGATCGCTGGTGCAGGCTCCGCAATGGGTCACCTGGATCTCCACTTCGTTGGCCCCGGGATCCGGGAGTAGGTAGGTGAACGGTTCCAGTGGAGAGCCCGGCCCATAGGCGGCCCAGCCGTTAGTAGTGCGTGTCATGGGTTCACTCCTGGGTTAGGTTCAGTGCCGTGAGGTACTGTTGGGTCCATTCAGCGTCGATCACCGGGCACTCCAAATGATCGAGCAGCAGCGGCGGTGGAGGGTTGAAGTAGCTGAAGTCATCAATGATCATCGGCAGGATTAACAGCGTACGCTGCAACACGGCCTTGCCAGGGGCCTGTTCCTTGAGTCTGGCTTGCCATTGTTCCAGGGGCAGTGGTGCATACTGGGTTGGTCCCAGAAGCGTCTGTATCCAGGCGCATAACTGGGTCCATTTGAGGTTCGCCGCAGGGTTATACAGGTGCTGTACGGGCGGTGAACCCAAGGCCTGGCCGTGGATCGCTGTGTGGGTAAATACCTGCGCGACATAGTCCACGGGGGTCAGGTTCATTGACCAGCTCGCTTCGTCTGGCCAGGCATTGAGGGCCAAGCAGCTGCGAATCAGTAGCCCGACATAGTCCTCCTGGTTTATCGACGCGCCACTGTCGGGATGTGCGGGGGCGCTGATGTCGCCACAGCGCAGAATGTTCAGGGACAGCCCGCGGCTTTCGCAAAACGCAATGGCCAAGTGTTCGGCCACCAGCTTGGCGCGGTTATAGCCGGTCGATGGCACCGGCTCCGGTAGGGTCGAGGCAAACACCACGCCGGCCCCGTTTGCGGCTGCCAGGCCGAGCACCTCGACCACACCGCCGACGTTGGTCTGGGCCAGGCGTTCATAGCGCTTGAGCCAGTTGACGTCGGCGGCGCAATGAATGATGCAGTCCACGTCTTGGCACAGCCGCTGATAGGCCGCGCTCGCTAGGCCGAACTGTGGTTGCGCCAGATCCCCGGCCAGGCCCTCGACCCGAGCTGTGCGGGGCGACAATCCCAATTCGGCTACCCGACGTTGAGCCTGGGCCGCATCATCCGCACGGACCAGGCACAAGACCGTCTCCACACCGGCTGTTTGTTGCAGTTCGGCAACCACCCTGCGCCCTAGATACCCAGTCGCTCCGGTGACCATGATTGTGCGTCGGGCCAGGCGTCGCGGCGCCTGCGGCAGGCTCGCCACAGCCGTGGTCAACCGGGCCAGATAACGCTCGGCTTCTGCCGTGACCGAAAAGGCCACTTCCAACAGCGGCGTACCTTGCAGCCGATGGGCCAGCAGCTTGCTGATCCCTGCCACCGTCGAGTCGCGGGTGATATCGGCAATCGTAAGGTCCGTCTCGAATGCGCGATTGATCCGCGTCATCAAATCCAGCAGCAACAAGCTGCCGCCAATATCGATAAAGTCGCTATCGGGCCCCAAGGTGACCCCTTTCAGGTTCATGCAGCGCGCCCACAGCCTGGCCACCCGTACTTGCAGCGGCGTCAGCGGCGGTAGGTCATCCGCCAGCGGTGCTAAAGGCTGCAGCAACAGGGCTTGGGCACCCAGACGTTTCTGGCTCGCTCCCGCCGGAATCGACGCGGCAAGAAAGTACCCCAGCGGCACACTGAATGCGGGCAGGTGCTGGCCTGCCCACTGGCGCAGGGCGCCAGCAACTGGGGGGTTGTCGGGGTCCTGGGCGTTGATAAATGCCACCAGTTGCATATCCTGGCCCTCGCCACGGGTAGTGACCAGAGCGCTGCGTACCTCGGGGTGGGTCATCAATACCCGCTCGACGTCTGCGCTGAAGATCTTGAAACCGCGTACCTTCAAATGAGTCGTCGCACGCCCTATCAGATAGACCTCTCCGGTTTCGCTCAGCCGCACCATATCGCCGGTACGCAGCAGCCTGTGTGCCAGCGCCGGGCAGTCGGTGGCCATTGGATTTTCCACGAAGGCACTGCGGTTTGCCGCGTCGTCATTGAGGTAGCCCACGCTGAGGCCCGGGGTATGGACGTACAGTTCACCGTGGCCACCCAGCGGCGTGCAATCGAGGGCCGGGTCTAGCACGTAGGCCTGGGTTCCGGCGGTAAATTGCAGATGTCCGTCCGGGGCGGATAACGCGACATCTCCGGCTTCATTCGAGCCATACAGGTCGATCACCCGGCAATGCGGCAGGCAGCGCACGAGATTCTGGCGCGTGGTCGCTGGCAATTGTTCGCCGCTCAGCCACAGGCAGTGCACTGCGGCAAAGGCTTGTTTGAACGCCGGCTCATCCTGCATCAGGCCTGCCGCCAGGCTGGGGGTGATCATCAATTGGCTGAGCTGGCCCCACTGGACGAATGCCCGTAGAGCCTGAGGATCCAACACCATGGCATCCGGAATCAGGCAGGCGGTGGCACCGCTGAAAATAGGGTAGTAGACATACCCAGCCATCCAGGCATTGAGGCCCACGCGGTCGCCCGGGCGGATGTACTGTTGCCAGAGCTCCAAGGAATCAAGGCGACCGTGTTCGGCGATGGTGACAATCTTCGCCGTGCCGGTAGTGCCGGAGGTAAGCAGGCCGTAAGCTAGGTCATTGACGACAGCTGCACGTCGGGCTACGGCAGCGGGCGCGGGGTCCAGTTCGTCGAACACCAGGGTGCGATAACCGGGCGGCAAGTCGTTGAGACTGGTGGTGTCACCTATCACCACCACCGGCTGGAGGTTGGCCAGGGCCTTGGCGGTAGCCTCCAGGCCATACCAGTGAGGGATATCGAGGTAGGGCCAGCCCAGCAGGCTGCAGGCGGTCATGGTGATCAGGCTTGGAAGGTCCTTGTCCAGACGGATAGCCACCCAGCCGCTATGGGTGCAAACTTTCGACAGGCGCTCGGCCAGCGTGGCGGCATGGGCATGCAGTTGCCTGGCATTCAGTTGCCTATGCGGTGTCATCGCGACCAACCTGTCAGGGGCTTGGTCCAGTAAGCGCAAGAAGTGTTGCTGCCATGATAGGGCCGGCGCGGTGGCAGTGCTGGCGTGGCGGTTGCTGGCGATTTGATGCGTGCGGCTACGTAGGCTCGCATTTAGCGCAAGGGTTGCCAGTTGCGCACTGATTCGCGGGGCCTGAGCGCCAGGGTTGGACGGATCGATGGCTATCAGGGGCAAGTCTAGGGCCCTGGCCGATGGCGTGTCAGGTGCCATTAGGCACAGGAACCTCTGACGCGCCTGCTCGGAAGAGCAATAGGCTATATTTTCGTCGGTCGTCAGCAGCACCAGCGGCCCGTCCTGCAACATGGCCAGTTCACGCATGGTTTCCTCGTTCAGCATCTGGCCGCTGCTGTCCAACAGCCAAAGGGCATAGTCTTCGGGGAGATGGGCCGCCAGTTGCAGGGCGCTACTGCGATGCTCGTCGGTTGGGGCCAGTAACAGGACTTGGAGTCGCGTCGTGGTCGGTTCATGCAGGCACTTGAGGTGATCCGCTGCATCAGCCAGCCGTTGCCAGGTGGCGGATAGCTGGAAAAACCGATAAATCACCTGCTTGTTCCGCGCCGTTTGTTCCACTATCTCAGGGAATTCAATGGCCGAGTGTGTCACCGGGGCGAACCCGGATGAGCGCTCGGCTTCATCATGCCAACCCTTGAAAAACTGCCATTGCGCAATCTGTTCCGGCTCCCATGACAACAGTCGTGGGGAATAGTCGATACCGGCAAAATCGCAGAAACGCATCAGGGTGCCTTGGGTATCCCCCATCAAGTCGGCGTCACTGTCCAGGTACAGCACTTGGTCGCTGGGGCAATGCTCTAGTACTAGATTATGGATGCTCGCCAGCTCATCGAAACCCGACTCGGCGGCATCGAAATAAGTGGTGCCGCCGCCCTGGCTCACGCGATAAAGCGATTGCATGACATCCAGTGGCTGGCGTACCAGGAAGACATGCTTGAAACCCGTCAACCAGGCGCCATCAATGGCCTGGAAGTCAAAAAAATAGGCGATCTCTTTAGCAAATTGCAGTCGCATGGGCAAAGCGGGGCGTTGGCACAGCAGGTCCATCGCGTGGCTGTAGCGGGAGATGCCCACGGGGCCTTGTTCGGCCTGACGGGTGCGCTCGATCAGCGCATGCTTGGCGGGAAAGTGCTGCAACAGGAAGGGTTCCGACAGCTGCTCATGTAGCACCCTCACGTCTGGATGTTGCATCACGGCCCGCTCGAAGGCGGTCGAGCGGCTCCGGGAGACGGCCCAGAGAATTACGTTGGGCAGATGAGATGACGTCAGCATAAACAGCTCCTGGGCAGGGCCTGTACACGTGAGGTGTCAGAGCTCGCCTGCGGGTTTTTTCAGCACAATGAAACCCGACAGCAGAATAAGGACCAGGCCGGTAGCGGTTCGGCCGTTCAGCATTTCGTTGAACAACAGGGCGCCCCAGGCGATGGCAAAAATCAGGTAGGTGTAGTCAAACGCACCAATGACCGAGGTCTCACCAACTTGGTAGGCTTTGGCGAGCCCGATGCTGACGACTACCATCAGGACCGCCAATACGATCATGATCCACCAGTCGCCCTGGCCCATGGCCGACCAGCCTCCAATCAGGAATCGTAAACCGTCATCCACCGGAAAATGCGGGCCGGTCTGCAGCACCACCAGGCTGCCCACCACCCCAATGATCAGCAACGCGACATTCATGGCCAACGCCAAGAGTACGGGGTCCTCATCGGCACATTTGCCCTTGGTCACCACCACGGCAAGGGCGTATAGAATGGCGGCGAGTACAGGCAGTAGCGCATAGGTATTGAAGTCTTCGGTGCTCGGCGCCAGGGTAATCACGACCCCGACAAAACCCAGGCAGATCGCCAGCCATTTGCGTGTGGTCACGTTCTCCTTCAAGGAGAGGGCCGAGAACAAAGCGATGAACAGAGGTGTGGTATAGATAGCCAAGGCGGCGACGGTCAGGCTGATGAAGGGCAGTGCGCCGTAAAAGGCGATCCACATCAACGACAGCAGCAGGCTTCTTATCACCACCCACAGGGGAGACAGCGGCCACAAATTCGTGGCGCCGCGCAGGTGAACCACCAGCGCCATCAGAATGCCCGAGGCCAGCACAGAACGGATTACATACAGTTGCCACATTGAAGTATCGGCACTGGTTGCCTTTATGATGGCGTCTGACACCGAGAGCAAAAATACCGAACCTACAACGATAAGAATGCTTTGTCGGTTATCAGTGGCGGTTATCGTAGTGCTTCCAGACATGAGTTTTCCTTGATTAACTGCTTTAAGGATTCTGAGTGCGCACTGGCAGTATTTAAAGTGACTTATGGTTACGCAGAAGGACTGAAAATTATGGATAATTTCAAACGCTCACTGCCCCCACTGTCCAGCCTTGTGCCTTTTGAAGCGGCGGCGCGACTTGAGAGCTTTTCCAAAGCCTCTGAAGAGTTGAACTTGACCCAGGCCGCAATTAGCAAACAGGTGCGTTCTCTCGAAGAATTCCTGGGTGTTGCGTTATTTACCCGCAGAAATCGGGCGGTATTCCTGACGGCGGCGGGTGTCGAATTTCGCGATGCCGTTCGGACCGCATTCCTGGGTATTGCGTCGCAAGCCGAAGATCTGAAAAAAGGCCGGGAAAGCAGCGAAGTAGTCCTAGTGGCACAGTTGTGCGAAGCTTTCTATTGGCTGACGCCCAATATTCCCGCGCTGCATAGGAAGTACCCGGATATGGAGGTGCGCCTTAACGCATCGACCCAGCCCATCACCGCAACCGCTGAAAAATTTGATATCGCCATCCAGACCTCAGGCCGGGCTTCTGGCGATCACACGCGGCTGTTTACCTTGAGCGATGACATCTATCCGGTATGTAGCCCACGCTACCTCGCTTCTTTTGGCAGCACGCCGCTGGTCTTGGCGGACTTGGCCAACCTGCCGCTGCTGCACCACGTTGCAGTACCGCAAGACTGGAGCACCTGGAACGATTGGTTGCTGGAATTCGGCATCAAGGCGGGTGGCTCCAAGGACAAACTCTTCGACAGCTATCCAGTGATGATGCAGGCTTGTGTCGAGGGGTTCGGTTTTGCATTGGGGTGGCGTCGGACCACCGAAAAAATGCTCGCCAGCGGCGACCTGGTACGGCCCTTTGCCGAATCCACCCATCTGCCGGAAGCCCTGAGCGTCTACAAATGGCGAGACGCCAACCTGCGTCCGGCAGCCCGGCAGTTGCTGGATTGGTTGAAGTCATCCTTTGGTGACTGAGGCGCAATGCCTGCGTTCGGTCCTTCGCTGAGAAGGCAGGGCAGATCAACAGCGAAAGCTAGAGCGCAGGACCGTTCGCTGAGGAGCTCGCTTGCGATAGCGGCAGTTGGAACACCGCAGGGTGTCAGATATTCAACGTCATCGTTAACGACCACCTCAGGCAAGCCAGCTCCCTACAGGGAGACGCGCCCGGCTCAATGGCCAGATTAGCTATTAGGTGGCGACGGTAGCACTGCCAGTACTTATGGTATCTGATACACCACTATCGCAGCCTCGCTCTCGACATAACCCCCAAGGGGAGTTTTCAAAGACCCTACGAGGGTGTCAGCAGGCCAAGGGCCGCCAGGGTTTTTTTCTGGATGTCATGCACGGCGTGTTCGCTATTAGCACCCAGGCCAGGGTCAACGACAAAGCGTCCTTGCTGGTAGCCATCACTGCTCAATCCCCGCTGGACGCTGGCGCACAGGGGCACATCTTCTTCGCGAATAACCGCTACAAAGTCGATGACTTCCTGCTCTTCCCTAGTGGGTGTGGCGGCATCGCAAAACCATTCGACCACTTGTAAGGTGTGATCCACTGCGATGGGGATGTGGTGCAGGACATTCATATAGCCCCCCGGGTACACCTCCAGGCAAAAGTTTGGCCATAAGTACCAGGCACCAAACTGACGGGACTGTGGTGAGGTTTCCTTCATCGTATACCCTTGATTCGTTCCACTGTCGTGGCTGACATGGGCGTGGTAGTGCTCATGGATCGCCAAGTGGTAGCTCTTGAGATCAAGGGTGGCCATGGACAGGGTCGGATGGCACATCGGGCAGTGATAACACTCCGAATAGTTTTCCACCGAAACTTTCCAGTTGGACTGCACGCTGTAGTTCTTGGAATACGCATGGGACAATTTTTCCGGCGCCGGAGCAAAGGATCTTATGGAGTCTTCCAGGCCGGGAAGCAGGGCTTGCATGGATGCGCATTTGCTGTCGAAATTGATAAAAATAAACCCGCAAAATACCTCAAGCCGGATGGGCGCGAGCTGCACCTGCTCAGTACAGAAGTCCTTGAGATGCTCGGACTTTCGCGCGCTGACCAACTGGCCCTGGGTGTTATAGGTCCAGGCATGGTAAGGGCAGGTCAACAGCCCAGGCACATGGCCACTCCCCTCCACGAGCCGGTGTGCACGATGCTGGCAAACATTGTGGAATGCCTTGAAGTCGCCGTCCTTGTCTTTGACCACCAGGGCACTCTGGCGACCCAGGTCCCGGACGTAATAGTCACCGGCCTGGGCCAAGGCTGAAACGTGGCAAACGTACTGCCAGGTCTTGCAGAAAATCAGCTCCATTTCCTGTTCGAAGAGCCGGCTATCCACATAGTGTTCGCTGGGTAAGGTGAAGGATGCAAAGGGATCGGTGTCGAAGCCGCGAGCCAGATGCAAGGATGATGGGGCGCTGGACATGGAGCCTCCATGGATCAACGTGGTGGAAAGGGCCGCGGCGCTCAACTGTACTGCGCGACCGGTGATTCGAAATGCTGGGGGTCGAGTTCGAGCCCCAGCCCCGGGCTATCCAGTACATACGCACGGCCCTGGCGAATGTCGAACCCTCCCGTGGCCAATTGCACATCGTGGTGCCGGCAGCAGTTCCAGCTCGCGCGATGAAAACGCGCTGGCGTCGCTGTGGCCAGATGCATGACGGCGCTGTCCGAAATCAAGGTGCCGCCGACGTCCTCGATGTTCATCTGGATTCCGTGATGGATGCAGAAGTCGCGCAGTTGCCGGGCCTTGGTCAAGCCACCGACCCGACCGATTTTCAGCCCGATGACCTGAGTGATGTTATGGCGTTGGGCATACGCAAGGTCTGCCAGGGTCACAATAGACTCATCAAGGATAATCGGGTTACGAGTCATCTCGCGCACGGCGCGGCACTGATCCATGGACTCACAGGGCTGTTCGAAACACACCGTAGGATCCTGCACGCTGTTCATCACCGCGACGGCATCGGCCACCGTCCAGGCACGATTGACGTCGAACGTAATCACCTCGCCCGGCAAGCGCTGCGCAATCAGGTTGTTGATCCGCGTCACATCCTCTTCGACACCGGTGCCGACCTTGCAGGAATGGGTGCGGTAACCCTGCTGTCGGGCGGCCGCCAGGTGTGTGGCCATAAGGTCGGGATTGTCTGTGGGAATGCTGCTCTGCAAGGCAATCGAGTCCTGGAATTTACCCCCCAGCAGGGCATACAACGGCAGGTTGCAGTGCTTGCCGAGAATGTCCCAGCACGCCAGGTCAATTGCCGCTTTCACATACGGGTGCCCAGGCAGCATCACGTCCATCCGCTCGTTGATCTGGTCCAGGTGCAACGGGTTTTCCCCCATCAGATGGGGCGCCAGTTCATCGATCCCCGCCCGTACGCCTCTGGCATAGGCCGGCAGGTAGGTGGCGCCCCATGGGCAGCTTTCACCCACCCCCAGCATACCTATAACGACCACGGTGGAATCCAGCGCGGCATAGTGCAGGCGACCGCCGCTGAGGCTGTATTTTGCCTTGAGCGGGACGTCGAACTGGTAGACCTTGATGGACGTTATTTTCATGGCACAAGTACCCCCTCGGCCTGGGCAAGACCCGCCATGCGAGGCGAGATGGCAACATCCAGAATCGATTGTTGGAAAATCCGGTTGATAACGCTCAGCTTTAGCTCATGGCGTTTTTGATCGACTACCGCGATGCTGTCGAAGCACGGCTCGTAGCTGTCCATGTGTTCGGCCACCCAACTAGGGCCGCAGCTCCAGTTGACGACCTGGGTGACCAGCGAGGGCGACAGGCCCATGGCGCCGCCAATTTCAGCGGCCTCCCCGAGAATGACCCGGTTGATACAGGCGAGGAATTCCACCAGATGCGTCGCCAGCTTGATCTTTTGATTGTCGGTGAACCGGATGCCGGAGTGGAACGTTTCCGGCAGTGTGGGGGTGATCCGGCCGAAAGCATCCTCGGTAAAAGCGCCGCTGTGTCGGTAGTTACGATTGGCGCCGTAGGGCGAGGGTGCCTGGAAGTCGGCCAGCGCAAGCGCAATGCTGTTTTCCTGTTCGCTCAAGGCTGCGACCTTGACGTGATTGTCCTGAGTGTCGAACCGCGCTCCGGCCTGTCGATAACGATCAGCGATGATCCGCCCCAAGGGAATCGCCACCCCCAACTCATCGGCCAGCGCCTCGGTGAGGCTCATGTCCTTGACCGTGATCTCCAGGGTGCACGAATGGTCGTAGCTGGCGTCGAGCATAAACGGGGTCAACTGATTGCTGACAAAGCAGTTGCCGCGGGAGGTTTTTACGAAATCCCAGAACCAGTGCAGCGGGATCTCATTGGCCCGGGCCAGCACCAGCAACTCGGCCCACACGGCGGTGGCGGCGTAAAACAGCAGGTTGGTCAGTAACTTGACGGACTGCCCGGTGCCGATCTCACCTACATAAAATGCCTTGCGGCCCATGGTCTCCAGCACGCTGCTACTTGATTGATAACCGACTTTGTCGCCACCGATGTAGAAACACACATTGGCGAAATCTACCCCCATATGCGACAGATTGCTGACCGGGGCTTCAAGGCTATGGATGTGTTTTTGTCGGGCCAGTCCGGCGATATGCCGGGTGTTGTGATAATCGGTGGTGGAGGTATCGATCCATACCGAGTTTTCCGCCATCCCGGCCAGCGCACCCTCCGGCCCGGTCATGTTTTCCAGCACATGATGGGGTAGGGGCAGGCAGGTCACGACAACCTCACAGCCGCTGGCACACAGCGCGGGGGTGGCCTTCCAGCGCGCACCTGCAGTGATCACGGAGCGCGCACGTGTCGGGTCGATGTCATACACCTGAACCTCGTATCCGGCGAGCAGCAGACGCTCCACCAGTGGCCGGCCCATATTTCCAACACCGATGAAGGCGATTTTGTTTGGCTCTGCGGTGTGCATATCGCTTCTCCTGTGGGCCGCTTCAAGCGAACTCGCGCGCCCTGCCGGCGCCCTGGCCGGATACCCAGATGGAATTGAAGTTATCGAGCATGACCTGCCGGCAGGCGACCGTCTGGTCACTGCCTAGCGGGGTAAACACGGCAGCGATGTCCGGGTACACAAAAAACGGCAGTGACACCCTGGCGCTGCTTGCACGGTGGATCACCTGGTGCGGCGTACTGGTAAACAGGCCATTGCTCCACTTCATCAACATATCGCCGAGATTCACCACCACTTCGTTGGCGCGGCAAGGAACGTCGATCCACCGGCCTTGTGAAAAGGCACTGAGGGCACAGGCATCTCGCGGGTCCTGGAACAGCAAGGTGAACATGCCGTTGTCGGTGTGCTTGCCCGCGCCACTGCCCGAGGGTGGGTAATACAGCGCACGCTGGATCAGCACCGGGTTGGAAAAAAACGCCTGGAAAAAATCCCGGTCCAGCCCGAGGGATAGGGCCAGGCCGCGCAGTAGTGCGGGCACTACCCGGTCCAGTACTTCTTGTTGTAGAGCGAGCATGGACTTGGCAAAACCGGGGGCCTGGCCCTCGCTGGGCAACAGGTTCGGCCCGGTAAACGGCAAGTCGCAGGCCGGCGCTTCCCGGCCCATGTCGAAATGCTGCTTTCGATCCGGGCCGGTGGGGGGATGCAAGGTCTCGCCAAACGTATCGACATATCCACGGCACGTCTTGGGGATGACCACTTGCCGGTCCTGACAGAACTGGTTCTTGGTGGACAGTGGCAGCGCGAAGAATTGGCGGGCGGTTTCCAAGGCATCCGCTATCAACGAGGGCCGTATGCCATGATCGGCCAGGTAGAAGAATCCATCATTGACGCAACATTCGCGCAAACGGCTGATTTCATAATCTGCTTGGGTCGATTCAAGACGCTCAAGGGAAATACTATTGAGCACATCCATGTTCGACTCCTGATTATTTGTTGACGGCAAACGCCAAGTAGTGGGCTTGCACGTCGTTCAAGTAAGCTGCGTTCATAAACGAAGGCAATGCAGAAAGTTGTCTGGAGGCCGTTAGTTTATTCAGTAGGGAGTCAAAGTGTTCTGCTATATAAAAAGTACAGCGTGTACTCAGTAGGATCAACCCGCTATTTTTTGTGATTCGCATAAGTTCATGGATGGCCTCTGTGGGTAAATGGCCCTCGATAAATGCACCGCAGCAAAAGGTTGCGTCATACTGGTTGTCAGCGATCATTGGATTATGTTCAGTAAGATCCACCCCGCCATACAATGTTGCATAGGCCTGGGTTTCGCGCGCCAAGTTAGTCATGGCCGGCGATAAATCACAACCATCGACAGGCGAAAATCCCCGCAGCATCAGTTCTTTGCCTACCAGACCGGTTCCGCAGCAGGCATCCATGATCCGCATGGGCCGGCGCGCTCCAGAGGCCGGGAGCAACGAGTCGAAGAGGTCACCGAGCATGCGGGGGCCGCAGTAGTTTTCTTCAGATACATCGTTGTCATAATCGACTGACCAGGTTTCGTAATAATTCCTCAAACGCGAATAGTCCCGATCAAAGTTAAGCGCCTGGTTAACGGAAGTTGGCGGTAAAGGTTGGCCACCTTTGATCGCGTAGTTTTCGCTGGCCATTCTGTATTCTCCGAAAAAATTAATCTTCAGGTTGAATTGAACAGTGGTTGCTGCTTGGAGGGCTATTTTTATTCGTCAACTATGGCGCTGTAAATAGCAGGTAGACGACTTATCCTACAGATTATTCCTTATGGTTAACTGTTCGTTATACATTGCGTTTATTCTCCGCTGATCATCGAGAAGCAATGAGCCAGCCTTGACAGAAAACTCCTCAGTACCTTGACGTCTCACCTTCAGCCATCATCACGCTAATGCAGACAGGGCACCACGCCCATGCTATTGCTTAATTTATTCGGCGATCATGGCTGAACACGGGTGGCGAGCCTGGTACCCAAGGCTCAAGGGCTGGGTGGACAAAATTCTGCTGAATGGCAAATCCTTTGCCTTTACCGCCGAAGACCTTTGGACAGCAAGATGCGGGCATCCTCTATACCTGTAAAGCGGGTAGAGCGAAGCTGGTCTATGACGTCGTTGATAAAAGTGACGATGAACGCTATGGATAAGCTTGTGGTCACCTTACGTTCATCAAGGCACGACGATTCCATTTCCCTAGCGAACCGCTGGACCCTGGTTCGTCCTAACCTTTAGGCAGCACGCACCATCGTGTCGTGGAGCAGAAGCCAGATCGGTCTGCCGGGGTAATTTGAATTTGTTAATTAAGTTATTGATTTATAAAATTAATATCGGTTTTAGTATTTTGGCTGGAATACCAATTGGAATACCGTGCGAAATTGGCCACCCGTTTGCACCCGATCTGACCACCGATTGCATCGGAGTTGACCAGCACACTTCGTAACCATGGTTGGCAGTTAACTGCGCATAGCTGCCGGTGACGACAGGCAAAAATCGGCCAGAAGCGGACGATTGGCACACTGATACAAATGGTTCGTATCACGTAAATTATGCCCCGCTTTAGCAAATTAGGCCGTGCCGCTTTTTTCAGGTGCTTGGATACCGTTGTTCGCCTTCGATGTTCAGATAGCCCTTTCCCCTGAGCATTGAAGCTAAGCAATATGTACCTCAGCACTAACAGCGAATTCTGCTTTGGTTTATGATCGTAAGAACCTCAACGGCTCGTGGAAAAAGGATAGATCATGGCGCCAAATGACGAATATTTAAATGCATTGAACGCTTGGGCGCCAAATTTGGGAGAAGTCTTTACTACCCTTGGCTACCTTGGCTCACCCTCTTCAACGGCTTGGCTTGCCTCAAGCCCAAGGTCTTCGGACTTACGCTTACTTTTCGACGCAGACGGGCATGTTTCAGCATCAGAGATGTGGCGAAAAATTCTGAGAGAGGATGAGATAGTCGCATCGCCAGTATTTATGTTGATACTTGAACATATGCGACGAAACCCAGTTGATATGAGTAGTTCATTAAAGGATGTTAGATTAGACTTTTCGAAGTCGTTAGCCAATATTGCACATCGAGCCGCTGATGCGCTATATGAAGATGCTAAGGGGAGTTTTGCAGGGCATGAGATTGACGTAGCCATTGCACGGTACCGGGTTGCCCTTTCCGAATTTAGATTCTCTATCGAAAGTCAAGTATTAACGGAGTCTGCTAGGCGAATAGCCACCGGTAAGTATGCAACTGCCGTCGCAATGATCGGGCGCTGGGTCCAAGTTTCGCCTGCCACTGTGTCAAGAGCATTGTCCTATTCTAAAGAGTCTATGACTCTAGGGAATCTGAAGCCTGAGACACTTACTTACCGACTTGAGCTCTTGGTTCAACAGTTTGACCAAACTGGTGACGAAAACCTTCTGCAGGACGCGCTTAAACTCCTTTCGGAGAATCCAAAGATTGTTGAGGGATCAGAACTTGCGGAGGTTGAAGCTCGACTCCGCCTAGCGTTGCTCTCAGACTCCGGTATTGGAAGCGTTAGATTCCAACAGCTAAAAATAGCGAAACTTAAGCTGACCCGCTCTCGTCCTAGGGGCTCAGTTGATGAAGCTCGTTGCCGTGTTCTTTCCACCATAGTTGAAGCGGCCAAACAGACGCAGTTGGATCTGCCAGCGAGGTCGATGGCAATACCAAGGGGATTGCTCGCACTGATGGCTACACAACCTTCCGCCAAATTGTGGGGAATCATCAGATGCGTAATCAACAATTTAGAATATCTGCTAACAGATCGAGGGTCTGTACCAGCGGCTGTGCTGAGCGCACAGTTTTTACGTCAAATGGTAGATGGTCCATCTGATCTTCTTAAGCCGAATGACCTATCTAGGTACGTGAATATAACAGGGTCACTGTCTGAAATGGCGCGGTCTAACCGACACGTTCAATGGGAGGCTGGAGCCGCGGCACTGTCGGTAGCTAAACGAACTGGCAATCTGGACTTGGCTCATCGTGCTCAAGATGTATTTACCGAACTTTGTACCCTACATCCTACTTGGCCGCTTCCGAGAATCGGTATAGCGCGAGTGAAAGACTACCTAGATGGCCTTTCCGGTGGCGAAACATCATATACCACAGTCAGTTGGCGTGAGGCAGCTATCCTAGCCTTGAATTCCCCAATCTACGCACGATCAAATTTGGGTGGCCGTAACGAGGTATTCGCTGTTGCTGACGCTCGCGGATTTCTTTCTGAAACGTTCGTCTTCAAGCGGACTACGAAAGAAAAGGCAGACCACGAGGCGACGATGTTGACCTCGCTACGAAAAGTGATCGCTTCTCGTGGAGATACGAGTCTGTTTGAAGTGCCTCGTTCGCTCGCTATTGTAGAGGTTCCCTCTGAAGACGAGCGGCGATGGGTGCACGTATCTCAGCGAGCAGCGGGACGATTAGTGAGCGAGCTTTCTGCGGAAGAGGCCTTGGCCGTACTAGAGCCGATCACAGACCTCCTCGCTATCTTTCATAGCGTTGCAGGAACTCCTCCGATAGGTAAATCAGCATGGCGACCATTAAAAGACTACCTCAAGATGTGGTCGAGGAGTCTCTTCGAGCAAGAACATGCTGACAGCTTTGTTGACTCCCTGCGTAAACTTTTTCCTGGAGAGCTGCCGCTGGTTAGAAAACGAGACGGTCATGCATCAAACTGGATAGTTGACCCAGCTGGGCGAATCGTAGCCATTGATCTTGAGTCCAGCGAGTTCATACCGATTGGATACGATGTTGTCCAACTAATAGAGGATAATGCGCTTGTACAAGCGAACCTGGACGGCTGGCGCATGCGAATTGCGCTTATGGAAAGATATTTTAGCCGAATGGGCCACACAATTAGTGAATCAGACTTAATTGTCGCATACGGGTGGTTCGCTATCACTCGTGCCCTGCGACTAGGGACTGAAAAAGAGGCAGGAAAGCACCTGCGACGTCACGCGCGGGAGCTATGCGGTCTGATCTCAGAGTGCTGCACTGACTTAATTCAAAATTTGGCACGGGAACTGCTTCAGGCTCTCTCCCGCATAGAACAGAATGAAGCAAATGAATCCGTGCCTAGCCACGACCATCGTCGATTGAGCAAGACAATGGCCTATCAACTCCGCCATTCCGGCCCGAGCAACGGAATACCCGTGGATAACACAGGGTTTGCGAGCATGGAGGATTTAGCTCGCTCACTAAAAGTGGATTCGAGTCATTTACTCGCTATTGCCGAACATCCCGGCGAGCCAAGATTCGAAATAAGAGACGGTCGCATCAGAGCTCTTTACGGGCATACACTGGATGTTGTTATCGAGGCCGGTATCAAATTGGGAGCACCAACTGCTTTGTATCACGGGTCTAGCTGGTCCGTACTCGATAGGATCGTGAGGGACGGAGTAATCCCGATGGAGCGGCGTATGGTGCATTTGACAAATGTCGCTGAGGAGGCCATGGCGGTAGGTGAGCGCAAGGGCGCTCCGGTTGTCCTTGCGATAGAACAAAGCAATGATGAAACGCCCGTCGCTGAAGGCATCTGGGTGTCAGCGCATGTTTTGCCACATCGCCTGTCCATAATTAATCCTTTTATTGAGGAAGCTGGTGCGTCTCGCTAAATATCAGCAGCCTTTTCCATAGATGAAACTAGAAACTTCCGCCTTCTTCTAGCAGTTTACGAGCTTGCTATCTTCTCCTTGCTGAGGAGAAGGAAAAACGGGGCCCCAGAATCTAATCTGCTCTGGGCGCCTTCTAGCTTGGATCTTGACTGTCCGCTTCTGGCCGGTTTCTGCCTGTCGGTACCCTCGGTCTCGGGGGGCGTTCAGTTAGGCATCGATACTTTGAATGGTACGGTACTGTAAAACTAGCGATACCATTACCGTAACTGAGGTTTAAGTGATCAATCGACACGAACTCGCCGGTTGGGCGACTCGCGTTAACAGCAAGCGATTCAATGCCAAATTAGAATAGCCGCTTACATCGACTTGACCGAAATAACCTCCACAAACTTGAATTTTTTTCTAGCCGTCTTTTTAGCTTCTTGCTCCGCAACTAGGGTGCTCAGCGTATCGACCTCATGTACTTCCTCGTGCATTTTGCCTTCAAACTCATTTCCCACCCGCAGCGTGACTCTCAGCCTGGGCGTAAAGGCTTTTGACGTTTTCTTTTTCTTCGCTGCCTTTATCGGTTGCACGGTCACGACATCCGGAACGGTGTCTTGCACGTGTGAGTTAATTGCCGGTGCAGGGGACTTAGACTCACCGAACAGCGCCCGGCGCATCTCTTCTTCCGTCAACTCTGTATTCATATCATTTCTCAGAAGGGTCTTATGTACAGTCTGACCGATTCTATCAGTGTGGCCGGACTCGGCGGTAAATCGTCGTTGGGTCAGACCTGATGCGATAGAGGGCCACCAGATACCTGCGAGCATCAGCGTCTGGCCGGCCTTCATTCGGATGCATATTTTATTGATACTGCATGCTTGTGTTGTCACTGCTTCGCATTTACGCTTTGTCCGTCGCGGTCAGTCCCGTGGCCGGGTGTCAGAACCTGAATTGTTCGAGGCGCATGGCGCCATAGCCAGCAATTAAGTGCTTACAGAGGCTTAGCTGCTGCTTTTCTATGGCGGTCCGTGCGGGGCAGGCTTCGGCCTGGCCGGTTCCCTCGGACGCCGGTTTCTGACCCCCGTACGGTCCGCCACCCATTTCGTGTCAGAACGGCTGGGTGGATGGTTCCTTAACTGTCCGAGGAGATAAGGAAAATGTCCTGTCCCCCTTTTAAGCTCGTGCGCCGCCCTAGCCGTTTGTTTCGTATTGCAAACTATCTCGGAGGATTCCGCGATGTTTGATCTCTCGCTTCTAATTAGCCTCCCCAAACCAAGCACCATCGATACTGCATCGCTTACCCCTGAAGATGCCGCGATTAAACTACGGCAGGCTGCCACTCTTCGGCTTAATGGAGCACAGAGTATTCTGCTTCATTTTCCGCAGGACGTTGAACTGGCTGTAGAGCTGCTGGATGACGCTGCAGTGTTGTTCGACAAGGCGTTTCGATATCTGACGGGTATGCCAGCTCAACGAGTTCATCAACAGATTGGTGAGTACTTCTCTGTCCCATCCGCTGACGGCTGTCCTGGTATTCGAACGCCCTGGGGCAATGAATTCGGCCCAATGATTGAGGACGGCGTTCGTTGTGCTGAGACCTGGCTCGATGGCTCATCACTACCGTTATGGTGGGCTCTGGCGCAGAATCGAAAACGTCATCGCCCGGGAGATCCCCAAGAAGCATTTGAAGCAGGTTTTCTGCTGCGATTGCAGCAGACGCTGATCATGCGACGTGAGGCAGTCACTGCCCAATCAACCAGCATCGATGCCTGAGTTTGTAATTGACGTTTGAGACTTTGCTTTTCCCGCCAAACCCTCCGATTAAGCGATCTTTGATCGCGCCGGTCGGAGGGTTTACTCGCTTTTTTCGAAGCCACTTCGTTCCACCATCTCATTTTGAATTTCAATTAGCGTCACGCCCTCGTTTACCCATCAGAAATTACTTTTCGAGTGCCGCTCCAGTGTAAGAACGGATCTTGCCGTGGTCATGGCTAGAGAAGTGGCGACACCGGCGACACCGGCGACAACGCAAGTAGAACGTGGCCTGGAGCATGGCGACAAAAGTGGCGACAGTCGCCACTTTTTGCACGCCTTGCCCTTGATGCTTGACCGTCTTTTCGAGTGGGTATAACAATTGGCGCACGGATCGCTGTCGTTGACAGCACCAGCCCAGGTAGCCAGAACCTTCAAGGCTACGCCACTTGCGTGGTGGTTCTACCGAAGTGCGATTAGCGTCCGGCGGCTCGCACGGTCACTCCACAAGAGTGATGGATGCCCACTCGACTGATCTGCCCACTGCGGCCGACGATGGACCTTCCTCGCTGCACTGCAGCCACCTCACCTCTCGGCACACTTCATTGCGCCAGACTGCGCCCGTCTCTTTCTCCGGGAAAGAGACGGGCGCTCGTACCACTGCTGCAAGCCACGTCGTACAGGGCATTGCCGCAACTCTCCTCGTGACAATCGACCTGACAAATCCGATTCGTCGCCATCCGCAACGACACAGGCACCGGTGCCGCAGCCCATGGAAAGGCTGCATCTGACTGACAGTCAGGCATGCCCCAGGTGTCCATGTCGTTGCCTTCTCCTACTCCAGATCTCCAGGTGCCGAACTCGTCAGTCGGCACAGCCTCTACCCGCCCGCATCTTCGGATGCGACTAAGGAGGCCAGATTCATGGGGTTATGCCCTCGCTCCCGGTTGTAAGGAGCCGTTCGTTCCGCGTCAGTGAGCACCTCACAGGCCGCAGGGGCCTTGATCCCTGATAACACTCAACAACCGTGGCGGGACTACGTGAGGACAACCAGCAATGAACGAGGAGAGGGCCATGCAGCAGTTAGATCCGAAGCTTGAACTACCACAACCACCTCGACCGTTGATTGAGTCGAATCCCTTAGCCCAGCCTTATCCGGTGCAGGCACTGGGTGGGGTTCTTGGGCCTGCGGTAGAGCGAATGGCCGACGTCATCGGCGTGCCCCAGGCACTGGCCGCGCAATCAGTGTTGGCTGCCTCGGCGCTGGCCACTCAAGGTCATGCGGGCTTACAGCTCGACGGGAGAAATTATCCCCTGTCGCTGTACCTGATCACGGTGGCCGCGTCAGGTGATCGCAAGACCGCCGCAGACCGATGTGCATTGCTGCCGGCACGGCAATGGGAGCGTGAACAGTGGCAGCGCTATCGCGAACAACTTGCCCGGTACCGTGCCGCACAGCGACAGGCGCAGCGTATCAAGCCTGGCGATCCTGAGCCCGCAAACGGAATGTCGCTCGAAGCGGAGCCCTCAGCCCCTAGACTGATCACCACCGACCCGACTATCGAGGCCCTGATCAAGGGGCTCTGTCATGACCTGCCTAGCATGGGTCTGTTCTGTGATGAGGGTGGACAATTCCTCGGCAGCAGCACCATGAGTCGGGATAACCGGTTGAAAGCGGTCACGACCTTGTCGTCACTCTGGGATGGCAGCCCGATAGATCGCGCGCGTTCCATGGTTGGTGAAAGCTTGCGAGCCTATGACCGACGCTTGAGCCTGCACCTGATGCTGCAACCGTATTTGGCCATGCAGTTACTCTGTGATCCGTTGCTGCAGGGGCAAGGCATTCTAGGGCGCTGCTTGATGACCTGGCCCACCAGTCTAGCCGGGCAACGTAGCTACCAGGCTGTCGACTTGTCCAAAGACGCTGCCCTCAAGCGCTATCATCATCGCCTTTCGGCTCTGTTTTATCAGCCTTGGTCACTTTCCGCTGACGGAGCCTTGCAACTGTCAAAGCTGAGCCTCAGTCCGCTGGCGCGTCGTCGCTGGATTGATTTGCATGATGCTATCGAAGCTCAACTGGGTGAGTTTGGCGAGCTGGCCAGCGTGCGGCCCAGCGGTTCGAAGGCCGCCGACAACCTTTTGCGCGTCGCCGGCATTTTGGCCGTTGTGGAGGAGAGCAGTGTCGTGGAGGTCGACCATATCCAGCGGGCCTCGGCCTTAGTTGGCTACTACCTCACCGAGATCCAGCGCCTGACCGAGCAGGAGCCGGTGTGCAGGGTAAAAGAAGAGGCGGACCGGCTGTTGCGCTGGCTGCAGGTCAAGGAGTGGACGCGCTTCAGTATTCGAGATCTGAATCGCAACGGTCCCCGCTTTGCCCGCAAGAGCAGTCGTCATGCTGCCAAGCTGTTGGTCGAGTTGATTGATCATCAGTGGCTGATCACCGACGGGCAGACCTTCGAGGTGCGTCATGTTCAATCTTGATGAAGCGTTGCGTAACCATCTGGCTCAGCGCCAAAAGGAGCCGAAAGCGCAGTTTGTCGCCGCTACTGTCGCCACTTTGTCGCCGCCCTCAAAGCCAGGCAGGACAAGGGGTGTCGCCGATGTCGCCGGTGTCGCCACCACCCATAAAGCTATTGCCTCGACGACAGTCATCATTCAGTGGTTGAAAGAAGAGGGCGCGCATCTCTACGTCATCAATAACACGCTGTGTTTTCGCCCGACTGATTGGTCCCAGTTCGCCGTCGTGAGTGCGAACTGGAGAGCCCTTTTGCATGAGCTCGCTGCAGTCGATCAGGAACAGAAAAATGGCTCGCGTCGGTAAGCGAGCGGGGCGCAATTTCGGCTTCGGTCGCCAGCTCAGCTATGCCGGGCCGCAAGCACTGAAAGATCTGTTTGGCGATGGCCATTTTGCGACCGTCAAAGCCCATAGTTGTAGCGGCCTGCATTTAAAAACGTCCCGACCTGCAATCAATACGATTTTCGACCGGAATTAACTGCGACTGACCGGCCCGGCAAACCAGCATTAACTGCGAATGAGCCTGCATTGATCCGCGCCGACCTGCATTCCATCGTCGCCAGCCTGCATTATTTGCAAATGACAGGACTCAGATAGGCAAGCCCGCTGCCAGCATCTTGTCACGTAACTCAACCGCCCGCGCCGGGTCTAGCGCATTACTGAACAGAGCCTTGATTTCGGTGGGTTTGGCATCGAATTGCTCCACTAGATCCTTGATGCGGTAGCCGTGACGAGTGAGGGTTGGCTCCAGATCATCCAGTTGGCGCGACAGCACCGATTGCACGAGTTCCGCCGAAACGGGTTTCTCGCCGGTCAGGTAGCCGGCTTCCAGTGCCAGGCTGAGGTGCAGTTGGATTTGCAGTGGCGTGCGCAGTTTAGTGGCGAGTAGGTCGATCGCGTCTTCGGTCAGAATCGACTCGGGTTCGACCTTCCCCGCAGTGCAGGTTTCCAGCAGCCACTGAATGTATTCCCGCTGACTGCCAGCAATGCCATCGAGCGAGAAGATGTCGGTGCGGTAGCCGATTTCCTCCATCGTCGGTCGGCGCAGGTCGTTACGCAGCTTGGGATGCCCGGCCAACACGATCGACAGCCGCCCGTCACCGTCCTCCACCAGCTCCATCAGACGCTTAAGACCGGTCAGGGTATGGCCGTTGAGGTCATGGGCCTCATCGACGAACAGGGCGACCGGGCGCTTGTTCTTCCTCACCAACTCGCGTAGGTCACGCTCACGCTTTTCGCCCTGGGTGGGGATGCGTACCTGCTTCTCGGTGGAGAGGTCATAGAAGAGCGCTGCGATGAAAGTGGCCAGCTTGATGCTGTGCTTTTCAATGGCGAGAGACTTGGAGACCGTGATCTTCTTTTCCTCTTCCATCGCTTGTTGAAGCCGGCGCAGCATTACGGTCTTGCCGCTGCCGATGACGCCGCACAGTGCAATCAGCCGTCCTTCGAAGATCGCCCCCTTGATGTCCTTGATCAACTGCTGATGGTGGGCGGTTTCAAAATAGCCGGCCTGGTTCAGTGGCAACGCCAGTCCGTAGTGCTGCATTACTTCAGCCCGCATGTTCTTCTCCTGTTTTCTTATGGCGGAAGTAGCCCCGCACGCGCTCCAAGACAATGCGGCGTGTCAGGGTTTCGCTCAGCACCTGATGGATGAAGGCTTGATCGTCGGGAGAGAGCTTAGCCAACGGCTGCGCTAGGTCATCGGCAATGGCGAGCTTGGCGGCGATGGCATTGGGAAACCGGTATTCGTGCGCCTCGGCATCGAAGGGTTGGCGTGGCAGTGCCGTCGGAATAATAGAGGGTGTGAGTCGCACATCGTCGCCAGCCAATGCGGCGATAGGCAGGCCAAGCTGGCCGGCTAGCAAGCGGATGCGATCAGAGCGCTCATCCGCCTTGCCGCGTTTGAAGGCGCGGTAACGATGTAGGGGAATTGGCCCGGAGACGGGGTAGTAAGGTCCGAAGCGCTCCCCCTCGAACTCGGCATAGAGTTCGTCATCGAACAAGCCCCAGAGCAACACCACGGTTTCGCCCGCCATGTCGGGCTCCACCTCGTAGGCCGTGCCGTCGATGGTGACGCGGGCATCGACGCCGACCTTGCGTCGTTCCGGCTCGCGGGCAAAGCGGCAAAACTGTTCCCAGGTGCACATTTCGCGCAGGCCCTCGACGGGCAGGTTGGCCAGCCAGTCCTCAATCCGCGAATGCGGTTCGGAGCGATGATCCTGCACGTTGTAGGTGCGCACCAGATAACGCAGCAGCCACTCATTGGCCTGCGCTTCGGTTTCCGGTTTGTGGAAGTGATACAGCGTCTCGTGGGCTTCCTTCACCGTGCGGAAGGGGCGCTCCACTTTGCCTTTCGAGCGAGCCGTGGTGCGGGTGCCATCCTTGCCGGCCGGGATGTGTGTCTGCCATTCGATGTCCAGCGCCTGCATGACGTTCTGGAATACTCGGCGTTTGGCCACCGGGCCGTTGTCCAGGTAGATCATCTTCGGGCGGCCTTGGAAGGGAAAAGTCGGGTCCGCCTTCAGCGTCATGGCGTTGAACAGGAAGCGCAGCGCTGACTCCGCGTCCTCGCCATATACACAGTGGTACTCCTGATAGGCCACTCCGCTGCGGTCATCCACCACGCTGAACAGCATCAGCGTCGGCATGCCCCTAGCCGGATCGATCCAGTCCGGCTTATCGATGTGCTTGAGGTCGGAGGGCGACAGGTCGAACTGCCAGCAGTCATTGCTGTGCGCAGCCTGAAAGCGGGTGGCCGGTGGTTGCCGCAACAGCCGCGACTGGTCCAGGTGCCAGCGGCTTAGGTACTCGTTCACCGTGCTGCGGGTCAGAACCCCTTTGGGCGCCTTGACCAAGCCTTGCTCGGTTTCCACCCCATAGCCCTCCAGCAGCTCGATGGCACGGCGGGTAGATAGGTGCCGCCCTTGTTTGTTGGTGGTGCGCAGTTTCAGCGCGGCAATTAGCTCGCAGTAGCGCTCCAGCTCGGCCTGCTGCAATACCCGCGGCTTACCATGGTCGGCGCGGTGAGCCGCGTGGGGTTTATGGATGAGGTTCAGCGCCCGGTATACGGTGCTTGGGGACACGCCGTACAACTCGGCTATCGCGGCCACCTGAGTAATCCGTTCCGGGCTTTTCTTGGGCAGACGGTCGAGCCGCTGCCGCAACTGCATCAGCGAATCGGTCGGGATGGCTTTACGCCGCCCGCTGGGCATCACGCTCGGCCTCGGTGAGATAGTTGTAGAGCGTCGAGCGGCCGATGCCCATCATCCGACAGATTTCCGCCACGGTATGTTTCCGCTCATGGTAGAGGCGCAGGGCAAGCTCCTGCTTGGCCGGGTCGAGCCGTTTCTTGCGTCCGCCCTTGCGGCCTCGCGCCCGTGCAGCGGATAAGCCGGCTTGGGTGCGCTCGCGGATTAGGTTGCGTTCGAACTCGGCCAAGGCACCGAACAGGTGAAACACCAGGCGGCCACCAATCGAGGCGGTGTCGATGTTTTCCTGCAAGCTGCGCAAGCCGACGCCGGCGGCGTCCAATTGCTCAACCAGCCGGATCAGATCCTTCAGCGAGCGGCCGAGGCGATCCAGGCGCCAAATCACCACGGTGTCGTCACGGCGTAGCGTGGCCAGCAAAGCGGTCAAGCCAACCCGCTCAGCCTTGGCACCGCTGGCGGTATCCTCGAACACCCGCTCGCAGCCGATCTTCGCCAGAGCATCGCGTTGCAGATCGAGGAGTTGGTCGTCGGTCGAGACGCTGTCGTTTTCAGAAGACGACCGCACCATCTGACTGGATGTAACGCCTGGTGTGCATACGGCTCCTGACAGCCCAATATCAGGAGTCGTCTGCACCAATCTCGACTATGCTCAATACTCGTGTGCACCAAAGCGAGGTTTGGGCATGACATCAGACACTCCACCGATTGCCGCGCAAGGCGTGGCCACCCTGCCCGACGAGGCATGGGCGCAAGCCCGGCACCGGACGGAAATCATCGGGCCACTGGCAGCGCTTGAGGTGGTCGGGCATGAAGCCGCCGATGAGGCAGCCCAAGCGCTGGGCCTGTCCCGGCGACAGGTATATGTCCTGATCCGTCGCGCCCGGCAGGGTACTGGCCTGGTAACAGACCTGACGCCCGGCCGATCCGGCGGCGGCAAAGGCAAGGGGCGCTTGCCGGAACCGGTCGAGCGCATCATCCGCGAGCTGCTGCAAAAGCGCTTCCTGACCAAGCAGAAACGCAGCCTGGCGGCGTTCCACCGCGAAGTCGCGCAGGCGTGCAAAACCCAGAAGCTGCCGGTGCCGGCGCGCAACACCGTGGCCCAGCGGATTGCCGGACTACACCCGGCGAAAATAGCCCGCAGCCGGGGCGGGCAGGACGCTGCCCGTCCCTTGCAAGGCGCGGGTGGCATTCCGCCCGAAGTCACCATGCCGCTGGAACAGGTGCAGATCGACCACACCGTCATCGACCTGATCGTGGTCGACGAGCGCGACCGGCAACCGATTGGCCGCCCATATTTGACCCTCGCCATCGACGTGTTCACGCGCTGCGTACTCGGCCTGGTGGTCACGCTGGAAGCGCCGTCCGCCGTCTCGGTCGGCCTATGCCTCGCGCATGCCGCCTGCGACAAGCGGCCCTGGCTGGAAGGGCTGAATGTGGAAATGGACTGGCCGATGAGCGGCAAGCCCAGGCTGCTCTATCTGGACAACGCGGCCGAGTTCAAAAGCGAAGCGCTGCGCCGTGGCTGCGAACAGCATGGCATCCGGCTGGACTATCGCCCACCAGGCCAGCCGCACTACGGCGGCATCGTGGAACGGATCATCGGCACGGCGATGCAGATGATCCACGACGAATTACCGGGGACGACCTTCTCCAATCCCGGCCAGCGCGGCGAGTACGATTCCGAGAAGATGGCCACCCTGACGCTGCGCGAGCTGGAGCGCTGGCTCGCGTTGGCGGTAGGCACCTATCACGGCTCCGTGCACAACGGCCTGCTCCAGCCGCCGGCCGCGCGCTGGGCCGAGGCCGTGGAGCGCGTTGGCGTCCCGGCCGTCGTTACCCGCCCCACCGCGTTTTTGGTCGATTTCCTGCCGGTGATCCGCCGCACCCTGACCCGCACCGGCTTTGTCATCGACCACATCCACTACTACGCCGACGCCCTCAAGCCGTGGATTGCCCGGCGCGAGCGCTTGCCCGCCTTCCTGATCCGGCGCGATCCGCGCGACATCAGCCGCATCTGGGTACTGGAACCGGAAGGTCAGCACTATCTGGAGATCCACTACCGCACCTTGTCCCATCCGGCCGTCACCCTCTGGGAACAACGCCAGGCGCTGGCCAAATTGCGTCAGCTCGGGCGCGAGCAGGTGGACGAGTCGGCGCTGTTCCGCATGATCGGGCAGATGCGCGAGATCGTGACCACCGCCCAGAAGGCCACGCGCAAGGCGCGGCGCGACGCTGATCGCCGCCAGCACCTCAAGACGTCGGAGCCACCGGCCAAGCCCATACCGCCGGATGTGGACATGGCTGACCCGCAGGCAGACAACCTGCCGCCGGCCAAACCGTTCGATCAGATCGAGGAGTGGTAGCCGTGGACGAATATCCCGTCATTGACCTGTCCCACCTGCTGCCAGCGGCACAGGGTTTGGCCAGGCTGCCGGCAGACGAGCGCATCCAGCGCATTCGCGCCGACCGCTGGATCGGCTACCCGCGCGCGGTCGAGGCGCTGAACCGGCTGGAAACTCTGTATGCGTGGCCGAACAAGCAACGCATGCCAAACCTGCTGCTGGTCGGCCCCACCAACAACGGCAAGTCGATGATCGTCGAGAAATTCCGGCGGGCGCACCCGGTCGGCACCGACGCTGACCAAGAACATATCCCGGTGCTGGTCGTGCAGATGCCGTCAGAGCCATCGGTGATCCGCTTCTATGTCGCGCTGCTGGCTGCGATGGGCGCGCCGCTGCGCCCGCGCCCACGGCTGCCGGAAATGGAGCAACTGGCGCTGGCCCTGCTGCGCAAGGTCGGCGTGCGCATGCTGGTGATCGACGAACTGCACAATGTACTGGCTGGCAACAGCGTTAACCGGCGCGAGTTCCTCAACCTGCTGCGCTTCCTCGGCAACGAGCTGCGTATCCCCCTGGTCGGGGTCGGCACGCGCGAGGCGTACCTGGCCATCCGTTCGGACGATCAGTTGGAAAACCGCTTCGAGCCGATGCTGCTGCCGCCGTGGGAGGCCAATGAGGACTGCTGCTCGCTGCTGGCCAGCTTCGCGGCGTCACTCCCGCTACGGCGGCCATCCCCGATTGCCACGCTGGACATGGCCCGCTACCTGCTCACCCGGAGCGAAGGCACCATCGGCGAGCTTGCACATCTGCTGGT